>CAZXWC010000182.1:0-1500 GCA_964644525.1 uncultured Peptostreptococcaceae bacterium | reverse complement strand
TGCCCTTCAATTCTCCTCAACCTTCTTTGAACAGAATCCTTATCATAATTGGCCATTTGAATCCTCCTTATACCTGTATACGGTATAATAATTATATTACAATCAACCGTGTTATTCAACAAAATAAAAACTCCTTGCAAGCGCATTTCTGCACCATTCGGGAGCTTTTAAATTTTTATTGATCCAGAACAAGGGATATGTTCAGTTCTTCAAGCTGTTTTACATCGGCAGCTGCAGGAGCCTCGGTCATAAGACATGTAGCATTTTGCGTCTTTGGAAAAGCAATTACTTCACGTATGCTTTCACTGAAAGTCATAAGCATTGCCATTCTGTCAAGCCCATAGGCAAGTCCCCCATGCGGAGGTGTACCGTATTTGAAAGCATTCATAAGAAAGCCGAATTTTCTTTCAGACTCTTCGTCGCTGAAACCCAATGTTTCGAACATTTTTTTCTGTAATTTCGAATCATGTATCCTTATACTTCCCCCGCCAAGCTCTACCCCATTAAGAACTATGTCATAAGCTTTGGCCCTTACTTTTCCGGGATCCCTGACTAAAAGGTCTATGTCGTCATCAACCGGTGAAGTGAATGGATGATGCATTGCAATATATCTTTCATTTTCTTCATCATACTCAAGCAAAGGAAATTCCGTAACCCAAAGGAATTCATATTTGTTTTCATCAAGCAAGTTGAGTTTCTTAGCTATGTGGACCCTCAAGCTTCCAAGAGCATCATAAACAATTTTATTTTCGTCGGCCACTATCAATATCAAATCGTTTTCCTCGAGTTCAAACAATTCTCTTATTGAATTCAACTCTTCTTTTTTCAAAAATTTTAAAATAGGAGAAAGCATTTCACCATTTTCCATCTTAATCCATGCCAAACCTTTGGCTTCATAGTTTTTTACATATTTTTCTAGTTTTGAAATCCCCTTCTTGCTGAACTTGTCGGCGTAACCTTTCACGTTTATTCCCTTGACAGCTCCGCCATTATTAATAACACTCCCAAATACCTTAAACTCTGTGTCTTTTAAAGCTTTATTCATGTTTTTCAACTCAAAACCAAATCTGGTGTCCGGTTTATCTGAACCAAATCTCTCCATAGCCTCAATGTAAGACATCCTTTGAAAAGGAATTTTCACGTCCACACCCATAACTTCATTGAAAATATGCTTTATAAGCTTTTCATTTATGCTTATTACATCATCCTCTTCAACAAAAGACATCTCTATGTCTATTTGAGTGAATTCAGGCTGCCTGTCCGCTCTTAAGTCTTCATCCCTGAAGCACCTTGCTATCTGAAAATACCTGTCCATTCCTGAAACCATCAGCAATTGCTTGAAAATTTGTGGGGATTGAGGCAATGCATAAAAACTTCCTGGATTAACCCTGCTTGGCACAAGATAATCCCTGGCACCTTCCGGAGTGGGTTTGGTAAGCATAGGGGTTTCAACCTCTGTAAATGCTTCCCCATTAAGAAAGTCTCTGGCTGATTTTGTGA
>CAZXWC010000181.1:0-1507 GCA_964644525.1 uncultured Peptostreptococcaceae bacterium | reverse complement strand
ATCTGTCTATTCGTGATGCGCGATTTTATTTGTTCAGCATTACCAAACATTATCCGGAAAATATAATGCTCCAAAAAGCATGCTTTTGTATGTGCTTTTGGGTTAACTTAATGACATTGGTCCCTAGCGATTCTTATAAAAACATAACGTGAACAATATACTAAACAGTGATAAGTTACCCACAAGGCTAAAACGTAGGTAAACTATCACTTTTTTTTACCCTTGAAAATTTGACATGGGTAAATAATAGTGATAATCTACCTATAAAGGAGGGGTTTGAATGGATAAGAGCATGTTGAAAGCATTGCCTCCAGAAGCAGATATCGAAACAAAAAAAATTCTTAAGCAATTGGCAAAGGCAAATCGTTCTCTTGCAGAGCTTAAAGGATTTTCGGATACGATTCCAAACAAGAATATACTGATTAATGCTATCTTGATAAATGAAGCCAAGGATAGTTCTGAAATCGAGAATATTGTAACTACCCATGATGAAATTTATAGAGCCATGAGCCTGGATTCCTTTGGCAACTCTGCCGCAAAAGAGGTTGTTTCATATCGAGCGGCACTTAGGCATGGGTACAATTTAATATTAAAGAACAAGTCCATTACAACAAATATGATTGTCGAGATTCAATCAATTGTTGAGGGAAACAGCGCGGGAATCAGAAGGTTGCCTGGCACAGTCCTCAGAAATGATAAAACAGGTGAAGTTGTATATACGCCACCTTCAAGTGAAGTTGAAATCAGAAGATTGCTCGGTAATCTTGAAGATTATATGAATGAAGATGACATGCAGATTGACCCGCTTATAAAACTGGCGGTAATACATTATCAATTTGAGAGTATCCATCCCTTTTATGATGGCAATGGCAGAACGGGCAGAATTATAAATATGCTGTATTTGGTTCTAAAAAATCTTATTGAGAGTCCAATATTGTATTTGAGCAAGTATATTATCAATAATAAGTTGGAATATTATAATTTGCTTCAAGAGGTAAGGACAGAAGAAAATTGGGAGGACTGGATAATATATGTTTTAAAAGGTGTCGAGGAGACATCAAGAGAAACATTGGAAATGGCAAGAAGAATAAATCATGAAGTTCAATTGATGACAAATGAGATCAAGGAAAAACTTCCCAAGCTATACTCGAAAGAGTTGATCGATTTATTGTTTTTTGAGTTTTATACAAAAACAAGGTTTATACAGGAAGGTTTGTCCGTAACAAGAAAAACCGCAGCCTCATACTTGAATACGCTCGAAAAAGAGGGGATTTTGGTATCAGAAAAAATCGGAAAAGAAAGGATTTATCAAAACAAAAGGCTGTTTGATATTGTGAGATACAATAAGTAATTGAATCACTGGTGATTGTTGAATTGTGAACAGAGGGGAATCTTGTTTGCATGCATATAAAATAAACGGGGAAGGTTATTTTTGATTGTCTAAAACATAGTAAGAAAGTATTGGGGGAGAGCATATATGGACAGTAAAAGATTTGTAGGGATTGAC
>CAZXWC010000180.1:0-1537 GCA_964644525.1 uncultured Peptostreptococcaceae bacterium | reverse complement strand
ATATTGGGTATGCAATGGTTTGATATTGCTTTTGGCATAGTTTGGATATTAAATTGAAAAGGGTTGTTTTATATGTTAAAGGAAGCCAGATTTTACGAAAAACTGGACAAAGCAAATGTCAGGTGTCTTTTATGCCCGCACCTGTGCAAGCTTTCGGATGGGGAAACCGGAATTTGTGGTGCAAGGAAAAACATGGGCGGAATACTTTATGCGATGGCATACGGTGAAATAACATCTTACGGACTCGATCCAATAGAAAAGAAACCTCTTTATCATTATTATCCGGGCAAGAAAATTTTCTCTGTCGGAAGTTTCGGCTGCGATCTGAAATGCGACTTTTGCCAAAATTACAGAATTGCTCATGAAAGGCCATCGACCGTGCATATGGAACCGGAAAGGCTTCTTGAAATGGCTTTAAAATCGAAAGATGTTTCAATAGGCGTGGCATTTACATACAATGAGCCTGTCATAAATGCGGAATATATAATAAATTGCGCAAAGCTTATTCGCAGCCACGGCATGAAGGTGGTTCTCGTAAGCAACGGATTCATAAGAGAGGATCCTCTTGAGGCTCTTTTGGAGCAAGTAGATGCAATGAACATAGACCTGAAGGCCTTCAACGACTCTTTTTACAGGAATATTTGCAAAGGCGCGGTCAATCCGGTAAAGAAAACTATAGAACGCGCATGCAGGAATATTCATGTGGAGGTTACCACTCTGCTGATAGAAGGCCTCAATACCGACGAAAGAGAAATGGATGAAATGAGCTCTTATTTGGGCGGCTTGAAAAAGGATATACCCCTGCATATTTCAAGATATTATCCCGCGTGGAAGAGAAAGGATCCTCCCACGCCGGTTGAAACATTAAAAAATCTGTCTGATATAGCAAGGAGACATTTGAACAATGTTTATATAGGAAATGTTCAAGGAATTGACAACAATACATATTGTCCGGCATGCCGGGCCGTAATTGTCGACAGAAGTGAATATACAGGTCAAGTTTTAAATTTAAAAGATGGAATTTGCAGCGTGTGCGGGCGAAAGATATTGATTAGACATGATTAAAGGAGGTGCTTAAATTGAAATCGATTTATACAAGGAGAAGCATTAGAAAATACAAGGATGAAAAAATCGACGACAAGAAAATAATGGAACTTTTGAAGGCCGGAATGTGTGCGCCTTCAGCCGGGAATGAGCAGCCGTGGCATTTTATAATAATAGAAGACAATAATATAAAGGAGCAGATTCCCAAATTCCATCCCTATGCGGCAATGGTCAAGAAGGCATCGCATGTAATATGCGTTTGCGCGGACCTTAATCTGCAGCTTTACGAGGGATACTGGATACAGGATTGCTCGGCTTCGACCCAGAACATGCTTCTAATGGCTGAAGAACTTGGAATCGGTTCTGTCTGGCTGGGGGTATATCCCAGGGATGAGAGAATGGAAGGTCTGAGAAAGCTGCTTAAACTGCCCGACAACATACTTCCTTTTTCCTTGATATCCCTAGGGTATCCGGATGAAAAAAAGCCTGCCAA
>CAZXWC010000179.1:0-1555 GCA_964644525.1 uncultured Peptostreptococcaceae bacterium | reverse complement strand
TTTTGTTTGAATGATTTTTAAGAAAAACTATTGACTTTTAATAGTTAGTCACCTCGTAATAATTTAATTTAATTAGTTAGTTTTATGGATTTACTATTATTATTGCTTTTTCAACAAAATCTTTGTTTGCAGGCGCAGCTGAAAACGCTGCGCCTGCATTCAACTCTAAGACATTTCCTTTCGCATTTTAACAACCTGGCATACGCTCTCTATTCTTGTCCTTAAGGCCTCTGGACTGTAGTCCCTGTCTTCCCAGAAGTCGGATTCCATGTAGAATGTCGGCACGCCTGTTGCATCCTCAATGAGTTTTGCCGCCATCTTTTGGTGGGCTCCAAGCCATCTGTCGAAGTCGAAGAATCCCATGAGTAGTCCGTCGATGGGTTTGTTGGCCTCGACTTTTTCGATCATGCCCACAACCTCGTACTTCATGTTCTGGAGCACAGGCTGCCTGAGCCAAAACTCCGCAGTCACCATGTAGGGCTCATCATAGCTGGGAGGCGCCAGATTCTTCTTGGTTTGCGCAAAGTTGGTGCTGAAGGTTGTCGCAACTCCATTTTCCTTGAAGATGCCGTCAACCCATGGAACACAGAAGGGAACGAAATAGCTTCCCACTTTGGGATGGTCCTTGGGCAAAATGCCTGTTCCTTCTTTCTTGGCTTGTCTGCACTCTCTGATCATTATGTCAAGCGCTTCCTCAATATATGTGAATCCCGTATTCATCGGCACTGTCATAGGCTGGGTGAATATGGTAAGCGCGCTGCCCGAAAGGGGTTGCGGATTTCCCGAACAAACCAGCTTGGTCAATGTGCCTGTTTTGAATGCAAACCTTCTTACATCATCATTCGCCTGAGCCACATGCTCCGGCAAAACTTCTATACCTGTCGCTTCGGATACAGCGTTCTGCCCATGCCTCAATTGATCGGCAATATATGTTACTCTTTCTACATTTTCATCGTCCACTTCGCCTGCATGCGTGTCATGAGGAATTCTTGAAACAACATAGTTCCAGTCCTCGTCAAAAAGACAGTTGATATATTCATCTGTTTTCGGTCCCTCGTCGCAATTGAAGCCCCATACCCATATAACATCGGGTGAAGGGATAATGCCCTTGTAAGCCGCTCCTATTCTGGTTTTGTTAAGAGCGCAGTGACGGCATCCGTATGTCATTCCCGTTTCTTCGGCAGTCTCAAGATAATCATCGATAACTTTGTCGAAAAAGGCATTCAGTATTGTAACAAGCTGCAAATCCGGGAAGCTTACAAAAACCTTGTCTCCACCTGCGATTTTCACAGCCTGGTAATTTGTGGCTATTGCCGGAAGAATTCCGTACACTATCTTGACACCCTGCTCCTTGTACTCCGGAGTTTTAGCCAGCTCTATGGCCTCTCTTATGTAGGCCCCGATCATTTTTCTTACGCCCAGATACTGTATGTCCCAATACTTTGGAATGTATACTTCGAGCGAATAACGTATGTCTTCTTCTGTGAGTCCAAGCTTTTTTGAATACTTTTCCCAAACGGGAACCATTTCTTCGAGCTCTTGGCCTTCGAATGCG
>CAZXWC010000178.1:0-1590 GCA_964644525.1 uncultured Peptostreptococcaceae bacterium | reverse complement strand
GAGGTGACTAACTATTAAAAGTCAATAGTTTTTCTTAAAAATCATTCAAACAAAAATCGGGCATAATTAATAAGCCTTTCAAGGAGAATTTTCAAAAGGTGTTTAGAATTGCGTATTACCGATTGCCACTACACAATCAGCGGAGCTTCGATGAATCGAAGTCTATGTTGTTTTTTTCAAGAATAAAGATAACTCGAATCAGTTTTTTTATTAGATGCGAACATGCCACACGATGTGATTTGCCTTCGTTACGTTTCTTTTCATAATACTCAGCAAATACCATGTTGTATTGGATTATAGGTATGCTCAAATTCATCAATGTGTAGCGAAGATGAGATGAACCACGCTTCACCATATGACCGCCATGTTCTGATGTGCCAGACTGATAATAGCCCGGTTCAAGCCCGGCAAAAGAGAGCATCTGCGCAGGTGACTTGAACTTGGAAATATCTCCATATTCAGCATAAATAACAGCTGAGGATAAAGGGCCAATACCGGGGATTGTTAGAGATCTGGGGCTAAGCTCTTTGACTAGAGATATGATTTGTTTCTCAAGAGAATCCACTTCATGTGCAGCTTGCTTGTACAAAGACAATAGGCTGTTTAATTGGAAAACAAAAAGTTCATTATCTCCACCAACAGTATTTTTTGCAAGATCTTTTAACTTCAGAAATTTCTGCAAAGAGAATTTACCTCTAGAAATACGCCGCAGGTTATCATAAGATTTGGAATTCATACAAGCCATTTTTTCAGCGCTGCCATAGTGTTCTAATAGATATAAAGCTGTTTTGCCAAAACGATTTTTAAAAAACGGTTTAAATTCAGGGAAGATATGATCCAGTACATTCGTCATTTTTACAAGATAGAAACTTCGTTGTTTGACAAGAGAATCTCGAAGGCGCGTCAATGACTTGAGTGAATATGTGTGATAAAATCCTATTGGATGGGGTTTGTATTCAACCGTCATTAGCCATCGGGCAATAGCAATTGAATCTATTGCATCCGTTTTGGTACGCCTTAAAGTCTGAGACTTGTTAAACTTTGCGAGAAGAACAGGGTTAAATTCCATGAAGCTGTAGTGGGCTTTTTCAAGGAATAACTTCAGGTTTAAAGCATAATGACCAGTAGATTCAAACCCTATTCGTATGCCTTCTTTGGGGTCAAGAGAATTGAGGATTGATAGAAGTTCATTAAATCCATGATGGTCATTTTTGATGGTGAAAGGATTGCAAACAATTTCACCGGTTTCGGTAATAATGAAGCCGTCGTGTTTGTACTTGGAAATATCGATTCCGACAAAGTACATGATAAATACCTCCTAATATAGTATTTAGCACTGTTGTTTTCCACAAGGATTCCGACCATGTAATCACGTAAATATAAACGTCAAAGCGTTAACTAACTAATTACCATTGAAGACGAAAAACTGTGGTCTGAGTCACCTCGAAACAGTCAAAGCTGTAAAAAAATAGATACAAATCCACAGTGCTTTATCAATATAATACCGAAATAATAAATAACGCCCAAATAATAGATTGGGAGAAAGGAGAATAATTCAAGACCTATTAAAGAGGATAATTGGATTATACG
>CAZXWC010000177.1:0-1615 GCA_964644525.1 uncultured Peptostreptococcaceae bacterium | reverse complement strand
CAAGACTAATTTCCGATTTGACATCTAAAACGGAACTTACCTTTTCAATTAAGGCTCGTAAAATGAGTGTCCTTTTTTTTCGCCAGCCAAAGCAAAATGCATGCAATAAATAAGATTAACAGGGAAATTTGACAAACGAAGCAATTAAATGGAAAATAGAACTAGATCAACCAAATGGGGACGGGGGATTTTCGGTTGAAATAATTTAACTATGACTTAATTTCGAACAAACATCCATTTGTGTGAGAGAGGGGGTCAATCCATGCCGCGCAACGCCCGAATCAGAAGCAGGACAGGAATTTACCACATAATGTGCAGGGGAAACAACAAGCAGGATATTTTTCTTGGTGATGGAGACATGAATAAATATTACTATCTATTGGTGGAGGCTAATAAAAAGTATGACTTTAATCTTCATGCCTTTTGTTTCATGAGAAATCATGTTCACCTGATAATTCACGAAAGAACCGACTCTGTATCCGAAATCATGCGTTGCATAAACTCCGGTTTCGGAATATTCATAAACAGAAAGTACGAAAGAGTCGGCCATATTTTTCAAGGCAGATTCAGAAGCGAACCCATAGAGGACGACAGCTACCTCTTGTCGGCAGTAAGATACGTACATAACAATCCTGTCAAGGCAGGATTGGTGGATTCACCTGAAGACTACTACTGGAGTAGCTACAGGGGATATCTGGACAAAAGGCACTTTGCCGATACGCTGGATGCGGAGCATGTTTTGGAATACTTCGGAAAGCCCGGTGAAAGGGTAACCCTTAGTGAATTCATAAGATTTTCGCGTAAAGATGACGACATACTCCTTTGCGATGATAAAGAGGATCTGGAAAGAGAAAAGAGGATATACAAAAATATTGTTGGAATAAATCCAAGCGAAGAGGCAATAGAAAAGGTCGTGCGACACATGATAAGTCTTGGATACACAAGATCCAAGGCGATAAAAGTAACAGGTATGACAGACTATGCCATGAGAAGAATGTATAACCAAATGGGGACGGAGGCAAATCAGTTGAAATAATTTAACTATAATTTAAAACTATCTTCAAAACTATCTTCAAAACTATCTTCAAAACTATCTTCAAAACATATATAAAACCATACGAAAGGGATAGACATCTGTGATTCTTGAGGAAATCGGATGTCTGTCTTTTTTTAAGTTTTACTTAAAAAGTTTCAACTAAATATCCCCCGTCCCCATTTGGTTGTACTTGCCGAAATATTCTGAAAATGGTATAATAATTAGAAGATCAGTCTGGGATTAATGTGAAAGGTGGCACCATGCAATGCGATACATAATATGCTTTGTTGTGATGATGTTGGTTTTTGGAGGGACGACTTTCGCCTTCGATGATGTAGAGGAAAAGGAAATGGAATATGTTTTGCCGCTTGTGGAAAAGGGGATAATCTGCGGCAAGGGGGACGGTCTTTTCCACGGGGAGGATTCTCTCACGCGTGCCGAGGCTGTTGCGCTTCTGGTCAGGGCTATGGACCTGCAGGATATGGCCTCGCCGGGTCCTTCGCCGTTTTCGGACATAGAAGGCCATTGGGCAGAGGAATGCATAGACATCTATTGGAGCCTGGGCCTGGTCGACGGAAA
>CAZXWC010000176.1:0-1677 GCA_964644525.1 uncultured Peptostreptococcaceae bacterium | reverse complement strand
TCCAAGACTTCATCAAGGGTGAGGTTAGATACACATCTCTCGAATTCGCATTCCCGGAATTGGCGAAAGAATTGTTCGTTAAAGCCGAGAAGGATGCCAAGAGCAGATACAACAGCTACAAGCGCCTAGCTGAAATGAAATAACAGAAAGCTATCAACAAAAGCGGTCCTCTTTGAGAGGACCGCTTTTTATTGCCCGAAAATCTGATATAATTGCAAATATGGGGGGGGAAGGAAAATGAAATTTGAAATACCCGAATATGGAACATTCAATATAAAGAATTTGGTATTCGACTATAACGGGACTTTGGCGGAAGACGGATTCGTTAAAAAGGAAAACATCAGGAAACTTGAGGAACTTTCGGCTAAGTTTGACATATATGTAGTTACGGCAGACACCTACGGAACCGTCGAAAAGATGTTTGATGGCTCGTCTGTCGAAGTGAGCATTATTTCCCGGGAAAACGGCTCAAAGGACAAAGAAAGCCTGGTTGAGTCATTGGGTTGCAAAGAAACAATTGCCGTAGGCAACGGTTTCAACGACCGCGCCATGCTCAAAGCCGCCGCATTGGGATTCTGCATAGCAGGCCCGGAAGGGGCTTCGGTAAAGGCGATCATGAACAGTGATCTTGTGCTTTGCAAAATAGAAGATTTCTTCTCAATGATCGACGAACCAAAAAGACTTGTAGCAACACTCAGGGGATGAACAGGATGATAGATGTCGCCGCCGCAGTTATAGTGGATGAAAATGATAGAATATTCGTAGCGCGAAAAAAGAAAGGATTGCCTCTGGAGGGATACTGGGAATTTCCAGGCGGCAAGATAGAGCCTGGCGAAACAGTGGAGGAAGCAATTGAGCGTGAGCTTCTCGAGGAGATGAATCTCGCAGTAGAAGCAGGAGAACTTGTAGGCGAGAGCGTATACGCATACGAGAAATTCAACATACGCCTTATTGCCCATTACGCAAAAGTAATCGGCGGTGAAATTTGCCTGACCGATCACGACTCGTATGAATGGGTTCTTGCCGAAAATATCAATAGATACAAAATGGCGCCCGCCGACAAACCGCTTATGAAACTTATTGAAAAAAGAAACGGAAGTGTCAAATGACAAAGATAATATTTCAAGGATATATGCTCGGCCTGGCTTACCTGGTTCCAATAGGGATGCAGAACTCGTATGTTATAAACACGGCAAGCAGGAGCTCGGGTAGACGGATTTTCCAGATAGCAATCATAGCATCAATCCTCGACGTGCTTTTGGCAATGGCGTGTTTCTATGGTATAGGCCTTGTTTTGGAAAGCTTCGCATATTTCAAGACAGCAGTGATGGGAATAGGAAGCGCAGTGATTATGCTGATGGGATTAAAACTTATCTTCACAAAGGTTTCATCGTTGCAAGAAGACGGAGAGGAATACGGAATAGGCAAATTGGCTGCAATGCTTTTTGCGGTGACTTGGCTAAATCCCCAGGCTGTGATTGACGGAACCTTTCTTCTGGGAGGATTCAAGGCGCTCCTCTCGCCTTCCGAGTCGGCATTTTTCATAACAGGGGTTGCTATTGCATCCGTATCATGGTTCTTCGGTCTCTCATACGGGGTATATTACCTTAAACGCTTCATGACTGAAAAAGTGCTCAGGACCATAAATGTGCTTTGCGGGGCCATGCTTGTGTTTTT
>CAZXWC010000175.1:0-1688 GCA_964644525.1 uncultured Peptostreptococcaceae bacterium | reverse complement strand
GGAAAGTTGAAAGAGGAAAGTACAGATGCTTAAAAATTTTGTGGTGACTATCGGGTTTTGTATCTTTGTACTTTGTTTTTAAATCTTTTTCTTCCCACTTACTACTTGCTACTTTCCACTTAACGGGGTGATTTTTTGGAGACGTATGTATCAAACAATTTAAAAGAGACTGAGGAGCTTGGCAGACGCCTTGGCGTTTTGCTCGCCCCCGGGGACATGGTATGCATGAATGGGGACTTGGGAGCGGGAAAGACTTTTTTTTCAAAGTCAATAGCCACGGCAATGGGAGTGGAGGAAGATGTCACCAGTCCCACATACAATATTATCAATGAATATGACGGTAAATCTAAGATCTATCATTTTGATGTGTATAGAATTCTTGATATTGAGGAAATGTATGATATAGGATACGAGGAATATTTTTTCGGGGACGGAGTCTGCCTGGTTGAATGGGCGGACAGGGTAAGGGATCTTTTGCCTGAGGAACATATTTGGATAGAGATTACCCGCCTGGGTGAAAACAGCAGAAAATTCGTTTTTACAGCCTCGGGCAAACGCCACCAAGAGATTTTAAAGGAGTTGTTCTGATGAACATATTGGCTTTTGAAACATCGGGCATGGCCGCATCTGTCGCCGTCATGAAGGAAAACAGAATTGTCGGGGAGATGACGGTAAGCACCAGGCTCAACCATTCGGAAAAGCTGATGCCCATGATAGATGAATTGCTTATGAAGACCGAAATTACGATCAATGAAATAGACGCGCTTGCGACAGGAGTTGGGCCCGGTTCCTTTACGGGAATCAGGATAGGAGTTTCAACGGCAAAGGGTTTGGCGCAGGCACTTGACCTCCCAATTGCGGCGGTTTCCAGCCTTAAGGCTTTGGCATGCAATGCCATGTATTCCGACATGCTTGTATGCCCGTTAATGGATGCAAGGCGCAACCAGGTATACAGCGGAATTTTTCGCTGGCAAGGCACAGACCTTGTAGAGTTGGCAAAGGAGGACGCATATGATTTTGACGAGCTTCTTTTATTGCTGAAAAAAAAGGATTGCCCGGTGCTTTTTTTAGGGCAGGATGTTTTTAAGTTCAATGAAAAGATAGAGGAAGTTCTTGCTGACAGGGGAGTCATTGCAATGCCACAGGCAAATTTTCCCAGGGCGGCCTCTGTGGCGGGCCTTGCGGTAAAGAAAATTGAGGAAAATGAAATGGAAAACGCTTTCACATTGAGGCCGGTTTATTTGAGGCAGGCAGAGGCGGAAAGGCAGTATCAGGAAAGAATCGGGGAGAAATGAGGGCTTATGGAGCTTGAAATCCGTAAAATGACAATTGAAGACCTGGACAGGGTTATGGAAATAGAGAAGGAGACCTTTTCTGTTCCATGGTCCCGTGATTCATACCAGGCGGAAATAACGACAAATATTCTTTCTGCGTATTTTGTTGCAAAAGCCCAAGGCAAAATAATAGGCTATTTTGGGATGTGGTTCATTCTTGACGAGGCTCACATAACAAATATTGCAGTGCAAAAGTCATTCCGGGGAAAAGGTGTCGGGACAAGCCTTGTTGCCTGCCTTTTGGAAGAAGCTTCTAAAAAAGGGGTAAAAAATTTAACGCTTGAGGTGCGCGAAGGCAATGTCGCCGCGAGGAAATTGTATGAAAAAATGGGTTTCGTGGAAGAAGGAAGAAGG
>CAZXWC010000174.1:0-1758 GCA_964644525.1 uncultured Peptostreptococcaceae bacterium | reverse complement strand
ATATCAGACTCGAGAAAATTGCTCAAAAGCATATTCTTAATAGCATTCAGTCATCCATTCTTACTAAACGAAATATTATTTATAAAATAAACATGTACGATCAATATTTTGAAGCCCCATTTAATTTGACGAATTTTATCGATAAATATGATCTTGATATTAAAGAGCTTTACAAGAAGCATAGCTTTTATCAATTGCAAAATGTTGCTGAGAAACGTGAAGAATGGTTAGTTGAAAGTCAGAAAGAGCTAAAGCACGCATGTTGGCGTTTTACCCAGGCTAATTCAAGAAGGTTTTTACTCTTTAGCAAAAGTATTCTTGAAGGAGATTATAAGCAAACTCAGGCAAATGCACTTTTGCTCGCCATGTTTCATTACACTGTTTGGGGAAAGGTGCCGGAAGTCAGTTTTTTAGATAGCCTCAAAAGATTAAAAGAAAATAATCCGGATATGGTTAGGGAGCTTCTTGAAATCATAGATTATAAATTAGCTCATCAAACCATTGTTGAAAAACCTTATGAAAATCCTGAAGTACTGGAATGTCAACACTAAACTAGACAATTTTATTAAGGTGTAATAATTTGTAAGTTGCTGGGGGAACAGATAAAGTACGTATAATGGTGTAAATTCAAAAAACAGAAAAATGAGCCATCCAGCATCAACCTCGGGTAAAATAGAGTTGTCTAAAAACCATCAACCCGAGGAGGAAATACCAAATGACTCAGATTAATGTTACCTTAGATTCCGAAATCTTGCACGGACTTTTTTCATCAAACGGCAAAGATGAAGCATTTGCCAAACTTTTAGAAAGCATTCTTAATCAAGTTTTGAATGCTCAGGCAGCTGAGCAAGTTGGAGCCGAGCGTTACGAACGAACTGAAGATCGTAACGGATACCGAAATGGTTTTCGCATGCGGAATATGACTACACGTGTTGGAGCAATCAATTTACAGATACCGAGATTGCGTGATGGAAAGTTTTCAACAACACTATTCCAACGCTACCAACGCAGTGAACAAGCCTTGGTTCTTGCCATGATGGAAATGGTGATTAATGGCGTATCCACTAGAAAAGTCAGTGCAATCACAGAAGAACTTTGTGGAAAGCAGTTTTCCAAATCAACTGTTTCGGATCTTTGCAAAGGCTTGGATCCAATCGTTAGAGAATTTCGCAACCGAAAACTGACAGCCCATTATCCCTTCGTGATAGTAGATGCTTTATATACCAAAGTCCGCGAAAACGGCCATGTGCGCTCAAAAGGATTGTTGAGCGCCATAGGCGTCCGAGAGGATGGAAAACGCGAAATACTCGGTTTCAGCGTAGCTGATTCAGAATGCGAAACTAGTTGGAGCGAATTCTTCATATCTCTAAAAGAGCGTGGGCTTTCAGGTGTTGACCTCGTTGTTTCAGACAATCACGGCGGCCTTGTGGCTGCTGTGAAGAAGAATTTCCATAACGCCTCCTGGCAAAGATGCCAAACTCACTTTTCAAGAAATGTTCTTGATAAGACACCGAAAAAGCTGCAGCCGGAAATCAAACAAGCCTTGAGGGAAATCTATACCGCATCAAAGATTGAAATCGCCAGGTCGCTCCGAGACGAAATGCTTGAAAACTACAGTAAAACAGCACCAAAGGCAATGGATGTATTGGAACAAGGGTTTGACGATGTCATGGCCGTTATGAACCTTCCAATCAAATACCGCAAACGCTTACGTACCAGCAACAGCATAGAAAGACTGAATCAAGAGATTCGCCGTCG
>CAZXWC010000173.1:0-1782 GCA_964644525.1 uncultured Peptostreptococcaceae bacterium | reverse complement strand
AGATTGTCCGAAAAGCAGGCCGCCCGTTTCGCATCCCTAAACACACAAGCCAAATAATTCAAGGCTATATTTTTGCATTAAAACTGCCCCTTCCTTTGTTAGTTAGTGTCTAACTTTTGTGGGGCAGTTCATGTTGGTTCTTTTTTTATTGTACCCAGCCTAATCAATCGGCCTCTTTGAGCTCACATATTTTCATGCCTTGGTAATTGTCCTCTTCGATGGATCCGGTGTAGAATCTGTATGTGTTTCTTCCTGAATCCTTTGACAGATACATGGCCTTGTCCGATTTTATCATCAGTTCTTCTGCCGTGAATCCATCCCCGGGATACATTGAAACCCCAATGCTGGCTGTAATGAAAACGCTTCTCTTAGAAATATAGAAAGGGTCTTTGAATACTTGCAACACTTTCTTTACTACTGCCTCTACCCCGCTTTTACTTGAAGTATCTGCAAACAGTATTACAAACTCGTCTCCCCCAAGCCTGGCAAGCATGTCCGTCGACCTTATGCAGGCCTTAAGCCTCTTTGCCACCTTCACAAGCAATTGGTCTCCGGCATTGTGTCCCAATGTGTCATTTATTATTTTAAACCTGTCAAGGTCTATAAATGCCATTGCGAAGCTGTAGTCCTTCCCTTCCACTTTTCCAAGCAATGCATCCAGCTTTATCATGAATTTGTTGCGGTTGGGTATTTCCGTCAGGAAATCATTGAAGGCCATGTTTCGTATTTTCATTTCCTTTTCAAGACGCTCGGTAACATCCCTTGCTATGTTTAGAACTCTCATGTCTTTTTCTTTTCCTTGGGCTAAACGTGCAGTTATCTCAAGTTTTATCTCTTCGCCCGACTTTGTCACGGCCGGAAAATGCAAGTTCCTTATTTCCCTTGCCTCTTTTAATCCGGAATACCTTTCAATAAATTTTTGGTCGTCTCCTGTCTTGAAAAGCCTAGATAGGGGTATGCTCTTTAATTCATCCATGTTGAAACCCAGTTTTTCTATAAAAGCCGGGTTTGCATCCTCTATTATTCCCCTCTTGAAATTAATAACAAATATCAAATCGGGGCTGAGTTCGAAGAATCCCCTGAATTTTTCCTCGCTTTCCTCCAAATCGCGGCTCATCCTGTCATTGGATTCCATCATCCTGTTCATTATTCTTGCTATCCTGTAAAGCTCAAAGTATTTGAATTTTTTAAGGTCCAGTTTTCTTTTGCCCTTATTATCCCTTCTAAAATCGGAAAAAAGCCCTATCTGCCTCCCCAGCATATTCCTGTAATATCCCGCCATGGAGTATGCAAATGCCAGCGTTATTAGGAATGCAAACAACAAAAATGAAAGCTGCCACCTAAGCTCCCCTTGCAGGCTGATTGAGAAAGCGGAAAGAAAGTTTTTCATGTCGTACAGATTAGAGTACGCGACAAGCGCAATGTCCCATTCGGGTATGTGCCTGACATAAACCAGGCTCGGAATATCCAAATCAGTATTCATGGCTCTTATGCTCTGGTCAATGAAAGCACCTTCGTATTTTTGCGAATCCATTATTATGGCCAAAAGATCTTTTTCTTCTATTCCATCAAGAAAATCCTCGTCTCCGTCAAAATCCCCATCAATTATTTTTAATTTTTGGCCGGATTCTTTTCCATAATCCACAATTTTTACAGTTACCCTGTCCGAAACTTGTCTGGCCTCGATCAGAATATCTTCCTTGACGCTTTCAGAATAGTCATCGTGGAAATCGCCAGCCCCTATGTACATGTCAAAAGGCTCAACGTATTTTATGTAGGATG
>CAZXWC010000172.1:0-1819 GCA_964644525.1 uncultured Peptostreptococcaceae bacterium | reverse complement strand
TTCATAGTATTGGAGGTGTAAGTATGTCTAGAATCGGCAAAATGCCTATAGAATTGCCCGATGGTGTCGAAATAAAAGTGGCAAAGAACAATGTTGTCACAGTAAAAGGCCCAAAGGGTGAATTGAGTGAAAAAATAAGTGAAAAAATGAAAATAGCAATAGATGAAAATGTGTTGACAGTAGATAGACCAAATGACACAAAAATCAACCGCTCTCTTCATGGCCTCAGCCGAACTTTGATAAGCAACATGGTTGTCGGAGTTACAAAGGGCTACGAAAAGAAGTTGAAAATTGTTGGGGTTGGATACCGTGTTGCCAAGAAAGGCAAGGCGCTGGATTTCAATCTTGGATTATCACATCCTTTAGAGATGCCGGATCCGGAAGGAATAACAACTGAAGTTCCCAGCCAGACAGAAATTGTCGTAAAGGGAATCAACAAGCAGCTTGTGGGCAACTACGCTGCAATTATCAGAGGATTAAGGCCTCCTGAACCCTACAAGGGCAAAGGTATAAGGTACGTGGACGAGCAAGTCAGGCGCAAAGAAGGAAAAGCAGGTAAGTAGAAAGGGAGTGACTACGAATGATTAAAAAATTAAGCAAAAATGATAAAAGAAAAAAGCGTCATCTTCGCATGAGAAATAAAATCGTCGGTACTCCTGAAATGCCTCGCTTGAATGTATTCAGAAGCGCTAAGAACATTTATGCTCAAATCATTGATGATGCAGAAGGAGTTACGCTGGTATCGGCTTCGTCTCTTGAAAAAGATGCTTTAGAAAAACCAGGGAATGGTGGAAACAAGGAAGCAGCAAGGGAAGTTGGTAAAATAGTGGCTGAAAAAGCTTTGAAAAAAGGCATCGAAAACGTAGTTTTCGACAGAAGCGGATACATTTACCACGGCCGGGTCAAAGAATTGGCTGAAGGCGCAAGAGAAGCCGGACTTAAATTTTAGGCAAAGGAGGTTAGGTTATGCTCGGAGAAAAATTTGATGCAAGCAAGCTCGAGTTGAAAGAGCAGGTTATAAATATAAATCGTGTAACAAAAGTTGTTAAAGGCGGACGTAATTTCAGATTCAGCGCCCTTGTGGTTGTTGGAGACGAGAATGGCCACGTTGGAATAGGAACAGGAAAAGCGCTTGAAGTGCCGGAAGCAATAAGAAAGGCAATACAGGCTGCTACAAAAAATGTTGTCACAGTTCCAAGAGTGGGAACAACCATTCCCCACCAAAACAGGGGAAGGTTTGGAGCAGGAAAGGTTCTCATCATGCCAGCCAAAGAAGGTACTGGAGTAATTGCAGGGGGACCTGTGCGTGCAGTATTGGAATTGGCGGGAATCAAGGATGTAAGAGCAAAATCCCTTGGAAGTGACAACCCGCAAAATATGGTTAACGCTACAATGCAGGGATTGATGAGCATGAAAACTGTTGAAAAAGTTGCAAAACTCAGAGGAAAATCTGTTGAGGAAATTAAAGGTTAGGGGGGAAAACCTTGGCTAATATGTTGAAGATTAAACTTGTAAAAAGCACAATCGCATCAAAGCCCAACCATCGAAAGAATGTTGAGGCTTTAGGACTCAGAAAAATAGGTCAAGTCGTCGAAAAAGAAGATAATTCTCAAATGCGCGGCATGATCAAAAAAGTTGAACATTTACTGGAAGTTGAAGAAATATAAGTTGGAGGAGGTGTAGCCATGAAACTTCATGAGTTGAAACCTGCAAAAGGTGCAGTCAGGGATAGAAAACGACTCGGCAGAGGTACTGCCAGCGGGCAGGGAGAAACTGCCGGAAGAGGTGCCGATGGGCAAAACTCCAGATCGGGCGGAGG
>CAZXWC010000171.1:0-1820 GCA_964644525.1 uncultured Peptostreptococcaceae bacterium | reverse complement strand
TTCACTTTTTTAATAGAATAATCATATGAAGAAGATTCATATTGGGAGGTAAAGTCATGAAAAGTTTTGTAGCTAAGCCTCATGAGGTTGAAAAGAAATGGTACGTGGTAGATGCAACAGACAAGCCGCTTGGAAGATTGGCATCGCAAGTCGCAAATATTCTTAGAGGAAAACACAAACCTATCTTTACGCCGCATGTGGACACAGGTGATTTTGTAATCATCATAAATACCGATAAAGTAAAATTGACAGGCAAGAAACTCGATCAAAAGATGTATAGATGGCACACAGGTTATCCGGGAGGCCTCAAAGAGAGGACTTATCGAGAAATGATGGCCACTAAGTCAGACAGAATTGTTTACGAAGCTGTGAAGGGAATGATTCCCCACAACAAGCTTGGCAGACAGGTGATTAAAAAGCTCAAGGTATGTAAAGGTGCGGAACATAACCATCAGGCTCAAACGCCTGAAGATTTGGACATACAAGTATAATGGAGGAGGATGGTTAAATGGCTGGCGTTCAGTATTACGGGACAGGAAGAAGAAAAAAGTCCATTGCCAGGGTTAGATTAGTCCCCGGAAATGGTAAAATTCTGATAAACGGTAGAGATATTGATGAGTATTTCAATTTTGAAACACTCAGAATGGAAGTAAAAAGACCTCTTTTGCTGACTGAAACAGAAGGCAAATTCGATGTTTTGGCTAAAGTCAATGGCGGAGGAACAACAGGTCAGGCTGGAGCTTTGAGACATGGAGTTTCAAGGGCTCTTTTAAAAGCAGATGGAGAATTCAGGGGAACATTGAAAAAGGCAGGATTTCTTACTAGAGACGCAAGAATGGTCGAAAGAAAGAAATATGGCTTTAAAAAAGCGAGAAAATCATCTCAGTTCTCAAAGAGATAGGTATTGCCATTCAAAGCACCATGCATATGCATGGTGCTTTTATTTTGACCACAAACAGCAGGCAGAAAGAACAGTGGAAAGTAGAAAGTAGAAAGAAAAGACTTATAAAGAAAAAAACAATAAGACAAAGACAAAAACAAAAGAAAAAAGCAACAAGAAAATGCCAGGGCAAAAGATTAAGAACAAAAGAAAAGATTGCTTTCTTGCCTAACTGTGCAGCATTGTCCGAGCCGCTCTTTTCACCGCTTTGGATTAGAAAAAATTGTTATAAATTCGCTTTGGCCTTGGCCCGAGGCGAAGCGAGTTTGCGAATTTTAGATTTTTTTGAAAGACAAAGCGGCATGAAATTCAGGCGCAGGACACAGCAAACTGGAAGGACAGGAAAGCAAGAACGGAAGAAAAATCAGCAAAGCATTAGGTTTTGAACGCATTTGAGTTCTAAGCCTTTGTATATACTGACACCTGAAATCTGAAATCTGTTAGTCGGCAGCTTGCAGTGAGCAGTTTGCAGTAAGAGATTGAATGTAAAGGAAAAAACAATAAGATAAAGATAAGGAAAAATCACCAGATCATTTGAGTTTTTAGGTTTTTAACGTTTTTGTATTTACAGACCACTTTCCTTTGCTTTTAAACTGTTCCCCCTGATGCTTAATGCGTATGCATTATGTTTTTTTGGTTTTGCGGCGTTGCAATGAGGGTAATAGATTTTTAAAGGAGGCTTTGCAAATGGGGAAAATACTGTCGGCATATCTTATGCCTCATCCGCCTATAATAATCAAGGAAATAGGAAAGGGCGAAGAAAAAAAAATAAATAAAACAATAAAGTCGATGGACTACATAGCAGAGGACATCAGGCAAAAGAGGCCGGACACAATAATTGTAATAACGCCGCATGGTCCGGTTTTCAGGGATGCTGTGG
>CAZXWC010000170.1:0-1833 GCA_964644525.1 uncultured Peptostreptococcaceae bacterium | reverse complement strand
GATTTCAACCAAATAGGGACGGGGGATATTTGGTTGACGACTGCCGGAGGGCTTATAGAGCCGTCGGGTCTTTTTTTGCATAAAAACTTTATGTTCGGCAAGAAAAAAGTGTATAATCTTTAATAAATACATCATTATTTAACTGGAGATTAAAAAGGAGCAAAAAATGTCTGAAAGATCAAGAGCACTTAGAAAAGAGAGCGAAACAAGGAGAACATACAGGAAATTCCTGCCGGAAGGAATCGACAGGGAAACCATAGAGGATTGGCTCATGATTGCATCCACTGCCCCAAGCGGAGCAAACAAGCAGCCATGGTTTTTCTGTGTTGTTACGGATGACGGTATGAAGATGAAAATAAGGGAAGAGGCTGAAAGAGTAGAGGAGGTTTTCTACAGGGAAAAAATAAGCGACGAATGGCGCAAGGACCTGAAGGCCCTGAAAACCGACTGGTCCAAACCCTTCTTGAGCCAGGCGCCTTGCCTTATTGTAATATTCAAGGAGTTTTACAAGTCCATGAAAAACGGCCAGAAGGAAAAGAATTATTATGTTAACGAAAGCGTTGGCCTGGCTGCGGGACTCCTTATAAACGCCATAAGGGACTCGGGATACCACAGCTTGACTTATACGCCAGCCCCCATGACTTTTTTAAAGGACATGTTCGCAAGGCCAGAAGGGGAAAGCCCTGTCATGATTTTGGCTGTAGGCAAAAAAGACGACAGCTACAGTCTTCCGGCCATAGAGAGGAAGTCCATTGATGAGATAGCGGAGTTTTATTGACGGAGAATACCCGGAAAATGGGGTGTTTAAAAATATCTGATCACATTCTCCTATACTGTGTTCCTCGTCCGTTTCCAATCTTTTCTATAATATTTTTACTTATCAATCGGTTAAGTACACGAATTAGTTTATCCTTATTCATTTTTGTTTGTTCTTCAATTTCAGACCTTGACTTGGGCATATTGCCTGCAAGTTCTTCGAATACAGTTTGTTCGTCGGTAGAAAGAAGGTTGATGTTTCTTTGGATTATAGGGAGAATTATTTTGATTGAGTTTTCGAAAACCTTGAACGTCGGTTTGATTATATTGTGTGTGTAAGCATAATTAATTCTGCGTATTCCGGTACCGAACATTTCAATATACTTTAATCTGAAAAAGACATTGCCGATAATGGGATTTCTGAGCATTGAAATTTGTCCCGAAAGGTATTCTTCTTCTGAAAGACCGAACGGCAGACCTCCGGGAGATGCGATTTCGACACGATCGTTATACATGGAAATCAATATCGCGGAATTGACATCCCAAGTTCGGTGAACCAAGGCATTTGCGAGGGCTTCGCGAAACGCTTTTTCCGGAATGGAAAATTGTTTTATTCTTTTTGCACCATCTATGGTTTCAAATGAGTAGTACTTATCAAACATCTTTAAACTCGATTCAAACTGCTGAATGATTGAAATGCCATTATTCGTTTCACGGTCTAATAACTCGTCGAGGGTTTCCCCGAATCTGATGATGTCAATTCCAGGAAATGAATTGACATCGGATAAAAGCTCAGCCGCTATATTGTATCCGTCTTTTATTGAATATAGGTTTAAAGTTTTTAGAATATCCTTGCTTAGGCTTTCAATCTGTAATTCCTCTTTCAACTTCTGTTCTAGAACTTGAAAACTGAGTTTTTGGTATTTTGACGGCAAGTTTTCGTAACCCAGATTGTCTCCTTCGAGAATCAATCGGTTTAATTCAGTTCGATCGACTTCTACGGTGGATGTGTCAGATCTTTTATAGACTTTGTTTTTATATGAATATGGTTTACGATCTCCTTCAAAAACGGTTAAT
>CAZXWC010000169.1:0-1872 GCA_964644525.1 uncultured Peptostreptococcaceae bacterium | reverse complement strand
ACATAAGCCTCACCTTCAAATTTTCAGAGCCAGTCAACATAGAAAAAAACGGAGGTTTTACAGTTGAAACGGAAGAGGCCAAAAGCAAGGAAAGGATAGGAATAGGCTATGCCGGAGTTGACAGGACAGTAGTGTGGATGAACATTCCCCCTTCGGACATAGAGGCGGAGACACTCAAGATAAGGATAAACCGCGACATATTTTTAGAAGAAGGGGCAAGACTGCGCGAGCCGGTCGAGCTTTACATAAATAGATACGAACCCAATGTTGCTGAAATGAAAAGGGTTTCAGAAGACGGATCCCTTTCCCAACCTGAGTATTGGACAACCCAAGGCACAAAGGTTTTCAGGCTTTCATTCAAGCGGCCTGTAAACATCCACAGCGTGGAAAAAGCCATACGCGCCAACATGGCCCTTTATTCCGGAGCAGACCTTCCGCAAATGTCTTTTGAGTGGAGGAACGACAAATCGCTTGAAATGACGCTCAAGGACCTCACGAGAGGAGTCTATGAAATAAACCTTTCCGGCGCAGAGGAAATGATAGGGCTGAAGATGCAGGGTCAATTCGGAATAGGGAACTCATGGAGAATCGATGTCGGCAAGAAGCAGAGCATAAAGGTTGTCGACCTGGAGTCTCAATTCATGGCCCAGACTGTAGAGATCCTGGCAGGACAGGCCTTCGACCAAGTCAGATACCTTTCCGGAAGAGTGGAGGAGGGAAGGCTCATGCTGCACAAGTACGACGAGCCCGCACCTTATAACGAATATCTTGCATTCAGCAAGGCCGAATATGAGCAGACGACCGGCCAAATTATTGAAACAGACCAGGGCGGACCCCTCAAAAGCCGCTTTGCCAGTATGCTTCCAAAGGGTTGGAAATTCAGGGGAATACGCCTTTCCCCGGATAGAGAAACCGCCGCGGCCTTCATAAGCCAAAACGAGATAGGAAAAACCGGGGCAAGCCTCATGCTGATAGACATGGAGAGCGAAACACTGCTTTCGCTCTATGAAATGCCCTTCCACATATATTCTGCAGGGGACGGAACCCTCCCGTTTGACCTCCACTTCGACTGGGTAAGCGACAAGGTAATATTCTCCGAAGGCTATACGGACATGGCAAACTCTTCGGACATATACGGAATAAACACCGAAAACGGAATGGCCGTCTCCCTTGTCAAAAGAGCAAGAGAGCCCCGTTTCATTGAAAGCATCAACATGCTTTCTGCCATAAAACTCGAAAAGACAGGACAAGGAACATTCAGAAGGGACGGCCAAGAAGAAAAAGAAATAAATTTCTACGGAGACTCCAAAATAATCCTGCTTGGAATATACGGAAACCAGATGAAGAGCTATGAGTCCATAGAGGGATACTCCAAAGCAGCTTGCCCGGGAGAGGGCATGGCATACGATTCACCAGCATCTATAATATGGAGCTGGAAAAACAAGCTTGTGTATCCTCAAAAGGCAGAGAACAACAATATTTTAGTAATACAGGACCTGGGCACAGGGGAAGAAGAGACTGTGCAAATGGAGGAAAACTTCGTATTCATGGGAATAAAGGACGGCAAAGCCTACCTTCTGGACGATGCAAACTAAAAAGAACCAAAAAGGGACAGACATTTTTTGGTTCGCTCCTGCTCAAAAGGCGCGCATTGAACATGAGCGATCACTTGGGCCTTATAAAGGAAAGGGAAACAAACAATGAAAAACAATTTTGGGACAAATGCGGTATTCATAGGACTGGGAGAAGCCAGAGAACTCGACCTTAACAGGGTGGAGTTTTGCCTGGGAGGAATGGAATACTGGCAGAGCAAGGCGGAAAAAATATTGAATGACATGAAAAAGGCCGAAGAAGCGTCTGTGGCCTACAGCA
>CAZXWC010000168.1:0-1889 GCA_964644525.1 uncultured Peptostreptococcaceae bacterium | reverse complement strand
ATCTAAAATGAAGAATAAAAAAGAGTTGATTAATTATGTAAGACAGGCATCCAAAGGAAAAGTATTAAAAAATGTAGAGGTTGGAATAAATACAAAAGATGGAAATAAAAAATGGATTTTGTGGAATACCTCCAATATAAAAGACCAGGACAATGAAACAATAATTGCAACAATTGCTCAAGGCGTGGATATTACAAAGCGTAAAATCAGTCAAGAAAGAAATGAATATTTAAATATTCACGATCAATTGACTGGACTTTACAACAGGACATATTACCAAAGAAAAATTGAGGAATTGTCAGATGCAAGGTATCTTCCGCTGACAGTAGTTTTTGCAGACATAAATGGCTTGAAAATTGCAAATGACGCCTTCGGATATTCAACTGGAGACAAATTGCTTTGCCTTGCTGCCGACATATTGAAAAGCCAATTTAGGGAAGAGGACATTATTGTTCGCATGGGAGGGGACGAATTTATTGTTTTAATGCCTAACGCAGACAAAAAATATGCGGAGGTAGTTGTTGATAAAATAAGGGAAGATCTTGTAAAAGTCAAAGTGGAAACGATTCAGTTGTCATTGTCTTTTGGCATCGAAACGAAAAAGACAGGGGAAGATATTTTTAGTGATGTGATAAAAAAAGCGGAAAATCATATGCATAGGCTTAAACTTTACGAAGGCCCCAGCATTCGTGGAAAGACTCTTTACGCTATTCTGAACACGCTTCATGAGAAAAACAAAAGAGAAGAATTGCACTCCCGCAGGGTAAGTAGATTGTGCGAAGAAATGGGTTGTATTTTGAATATGCCTGAAAATGATATTAATGATTTGATTACAGTAGGTTTGCTGCATGATATTGGAAAGGTTGCTGTCAACGATTCGATTTTGAACAAAAAAGATCCCCTTACAAGAGATGAATGGGAAAAAATGAAACAACATCCTGAGATTGGTTTCAGAATAGTTAGCGAGGTTAATGATGTCGCAGATCTTGCGGAATCAATCCTATACCATCATGAACGTTGGGATGGTAAAGGTTACCCGAGAGGACTGAAGGGAAAAGAAATCCCTGTCATGTCAAGAGTTATTGCCGTGGCAGATGCATATGACGCAATGACCAGCAATAGACCTTATAGAAATAAGATATCGGATCAGGATGCAAGAAAAGAAATTTTTGTCAATGCAGGAAAACAATTTGATCCTGAAATAGTAAGGGCTTTTATGAAAATAGAAATGCATAAATAATAATCATCATAGAAAGAAATGAAACAATTACACGTAAGGCTCAAAGCTCTATGCTTCACCTTATGAAAGGCAGGACAAGCTTTGCAATAATGAATAGGACGCAATAAATAGCGCTGCCAGGCCCTGGTCTTAAATGACGGTAAAATCATTGAACAGTGAAGTCATAAAGAATTATTGGAAATGAAAGAATTCTATTCCGGCCCAATTAAAGCTGATTTAAAATGAAGTATGAAGACAAGAAAATCAAAACTGCAAACTTTATTAATAATAATCAGCTTTAAAAAGATGAACTTGAATAAAAACAACATCCTAGGCATATGCCTCAGATGTTGTTTTTGGATTTAACAAGCAGTTTATTTAAAATCACATAGGGTATAATTATGAGAATTGGTGCATTTTGGAGAATTCTGCAAAGGCTATTAAGCCGAATTTAAAAAAGAAATCAAAATGATCCATAAAAACTAGAAATTTAATGGGGGTCTGATATGAAAACAGGAAAAATGGTTGCGTGGATTGGGTTGGCAATGATGACACTTGGTCTTGCAAATGGTTTTATAAATGGCGATTTTCTTAATGACGGCGCTGATTTGATGGCAAATCCATGGGGTGTGATGTCAATGATCGACCTTTATGTTGGATTTGCATTGTT
>CAZXWC010000167.1:0-1903 GCA_964644525.1 uncultured Peptostreptococcaceae bacterium | reverse complement strand
CACCCCTTTCAAGTTTGCCGATATTTTACCAGCTATTGCGGACGTATATGGGCACAATAGCAAAAATTAATTCAAGCAAATTACCCCAGCCCCTATTTGATTGTTGACAGTATCGATAATCGATGTTAAGATTCTAAAGAGAAGTATCGATAATCGATGTTTTTATGTGGGGTGATGAAGTGGCGCGGGAAAAATACCAGACTCTTACGGAGCAAATGTTCTATATTCTTGTTTGTCTGACCAAGGAAGCTTGCGGGGTTGACATAATGAAAGAGGTGGCGGATCTTACAAACGGAAGGGTTATAATCGGACCAGGGACTCTTTACAGCCTCCTGGACAAGTTTGTGAAAGAGAAGGTTATTCTTGAAACAAGAGTAGAAAGCAGAAAGAAAAACTATGTGATAACAGACCTGGGCAGAGAAATGCTTGAAAAGGAATATATACGGCTTGCAAAGCTGAAAAAGGATTATGAAATGCTGGTAAGGGGCGGTGAATAACAATGAGTGATACAAGAAAAAGGATAATGTTTTTCAGGTTTGACAATTATGAAAAAACGGAAAAGAAACTGGAGAAGCTGGCTTCCAAGGGGCTATTTCTTGAGGAATGCGGATCATTCTTGTGGACATTCAGAAAAGGGAAGCCTCAGAAAGTAAAGTACACCGTTACATATTTCCCCGAGGGCTCTGTCTTCAATCCCGGCATTACCGACAAGCAACAAACTTACTTCGACTACGCAGAGGCTGCCGGTTGGAATTTTGTGACAGGGTTTAACCAGATGCAAATATTCACAAGTAAAGCCGACAATCCCATACCTTTTGAAACAGATGAAAAAGAAAAGCTGGAGAATATAAAACAATGCATGAAAAAGAGTTTTCTTCCATACATGATTGTAATGATATTGATTTTTGCATTTAATTTGGTCGTGCATTTCAATTCATTCAAACTGAATCCAATTGATTTTTTGTCCGACACGAGTCGTCTGCTTCCTGTCCTCATGTATTCAGCAATTATTTTATATAATGCCTATACACTTATAGACTATTTGCTCTGGTGCAGGCGGTCGGAAAAATCGATTGCCATACGCGGGACATGTGCAAGGCGGTCTTTTCTTGTTCAAAAAATCGTCGATACGATTTTTTTATGTTTTATTATTGCCAGCACTGCCTATCTTTTATTTCACTTGGCCCTTAAAACAAGTTTTTTGTTTTTGTTTTTAAGTATCGCCCAAATGCCAATTCTTATTTTTGTATTTTGGTCGTCAATAAGGTATTTGAAAAAGAAAAAGGCATCAAGATCAAAAAACAGGGCCATATCATATGTGGTGCTTATTGCAGCCGACTTTGCTTATGTTGCCTTGCTTATGATATTCATAATGCAATTCGGTTTAAGGCCGAGCGATGATTCAAATTACAGGACGATCGATTGGCAGCTTACTAAAACAGAAAGCCACAAGTACAGGCTATACAGCGATGAAATCCCCCTAAGCAGCCAGGATTTATATGGTCCAATCGACTATGACTATTATTCATACGAAAGTGAGCTGGACACTACTATTTTTCTTTCCAGAAGCTCTTATCGCCAAGACTCGCCACCGGCAAAAGATTCTCCCCCTGAAATAGAATATGAGATAATAGAGCCCAGGTTTGATTTTGTTTACAGCCTTGCAAGGGAGGATCTGCTTGAAATACCGGACTGGCGGGACAATACCAGCTTTGTGCCCATAAGCAACAAGACTTTTGGGACGGTTGAAGCCTATCAGCGCCACTATGGAAAGAAGCAAACAGGAGAATACGCATTGTTTTTTAAAGATAAAATTATAGCGCTTCATATGGAAGAGGCCCTTACGCCAAAGCAAATTGCCCTTGTAAAAGACAAATTGCAAATATAGTGCGGCGAATGCATG
>CAZXWC010000166.1:0-1935 GCA_964644525.1 uncultured Peptostreptococcaceae bacterium | reverse complement strand
CATGGAAAAATTGACTGAAATTCTTTCTTTCATCCATATTGCATTTCTCATAAAAGCCATAGCCTACAGCTAAACTGAAAAGATATTCTTGTTGCTCGTTTTCTCTATCCACTTCCCGGTTCAAGGCATTTACAGCCTCTCTCAAAACCTCTTCATCTGTCTCCTTAACAATGCATGCAAACTCATCTCCACTCAGCCTATAGCATTTGCCCATATTTCCAAAAGCCTTGCATAGCAGTTGATAGCATCTTATAATCGCATAATCTCCTCTTGCATGACCGTATATGTCATTGATTTGTTTTAACCGATTTATGTCTGCCAAAACTAGTCCAAATATTTTGTAATTGGGCGAATCCAAAATCAACCTCAGATCCCTTTCGTATGCAGCCCGGTTGTTTCCCTCGACAAGAATATCCTTGTATGCCATTTCTTCTAAAAATTTTGTTTTATGGTTAAGTGTAAGAATACTATTAAAATAGCTAATTGACTCCCAAAGCATGCAAAACAGGAAGAGCCCGAACCCCAATTTGCTGTATTGAGACATATGCTCAAAATCCTTTGTGAAAAACACAATTATTTCCATCAAACCCGAAGCTACCAATACTCCCATGTATATTCCATATTTAACAGCCCTTTTATTCTTTAGCCAAACAGCTTCATAAAGAATAACTCCCACAAGCCAAAAGATTATAAGAATCAATAAGATATTTACATAG
Source organism: uncultured Peptostreptococcaceae bacterium (assembly GCA_964644525.1). Lineage (GTDB taxonomy): Bacteria > Bacillota > Clostridia > Peptostreptococcales > BM714 > BM714. The sequence goes on along the minus strand of CAZXWC010000166.1, from coordinate 1,219 downwards.
GCCACCCCACTTATGAATGGCAATATTCCAAACATCTGTAAAGCAAGCAATAATACTATGCAAACTGCCAAAAGAAGCGAAATCATATCCACTACTTTTGAATACTTCTCCAAAACAGCAATCCCAAAGTAGCGAAGAAGTGAAAGAGCCATAAGAGGAACCATCAGATAGCTGATTCCTCCCAATATGAACCTGTTTCCTGTTACAAATTGTAGGATTCGCAGTTCCGCAAACATCCATATGCTCGCCGCAACTGAGTAAATTCCAATATAAAACAATCTTCTATCGTCTAATTTCCTCAATGCAAACGAAACAATTATGGAGATGATTCCGGCGAGGAGCATAATTATTCCTACAATCAGGCCTGTATAATTCCTGGATATCAAATCCCATAACAATGCTCCTTCTCCTCCATAACAAATGGGATTTACAAGCCCTTTGAACGCCTCAATCCGAGTAGAAAATTCTATGGTCAATTCTTCATTTTCCATGTTTCTCGGAATTTTGACCAAATGCCACATGCTCACTTCCGGAAATGTCAGAGCACCTTCGTTGCTTCTTTTACTTTCGTATATAACCTCCCCTTTTGCAATCACTGCAATATCCTGCATGGAGGCCCGTATTCTCAAAAACATTCCGTCTTCAAAGTCTTCTTCCATTTTTCTTGTAATGGAAAACTCATTGCCATTTTGACCGTTTTCTATTCTATACGGCAATGAAACGTCCTTGAAACTTTCCGAGCCGTCCGAAACCTCCCAGTGATCATTCAGTGGGAAAATCCTATCTCTTGCAAGCCCAAGATCTTTCTCCGGAGAAACAAATGAAAGCAGCACAATAATAGCAATAAGCCCTATGTAATAAATGCTTGCCTTCATGACTCTCGGTTCCAATATTCTGTTTAAAGTCGCAACTTTCGATTTTATCATATGTATGTCTTACCTCATTTTTCTCCACTAAAGTCTATGGCTTTATACCTGCGTCATACCTATTATAATACTTCATTTTCCAACACCTTACAACGCGTGATTTTGTGCGTAGCGCAAAACAAATTCAACCTTTTCTGCTTACTGCATTCATAAAGCTATTTGCTTTAAGATTGGATCTTTCCGTTTAAAAAAAAACAGATAGCCATTAATGAACCCGTCTTTTTTCACAATTAAATATTAGCAATATTCAAGGCATTGCTTTTGATCTTTGTGATAAACTAAAAGATAATGTC
>CAZXWC010000165.1:0-1945 GCA_964644525.1 uncultured Peptostreptococcaceae bacterium | reverse complement strand
AAGTCGTCATCGTTGCGGATGTAACCGGAAAAGCGACTTGGTTGGTTCCGTAGAATGCGGCTTCAAAAATTGAATACTCTTTCCTGTGAAGGCGATCGATATTTTCCATTACAATGATTGAATTGTCCACAAGAAGGCCAAGCGCCACTATGAGTCCCAGAACCACAAAAGTGTTGAACGTCAGATTGAAAAGGTTCAAAATCCCCAAAGTTCCAAGCAAGCTTAAAGGAATGCTTATGGATACAATAAGCGATTCCCTGAGTCCTATGAAAAGGAAAAGCACAACTATTACAACCAGCAGACCCGACCATGCGCTGCTTTCTATCTTGCCCAGGTCATTGTCCACATTGACCGCCAAGTCATTGGAAACATTGACCGTAACATCATCTGTATATAATGTGCCTTTGGATTCCTCCAGCAATTCCTTTACGGCCAGGCTTGTGCCAATAACATCGCTGTTGACTTCCCGGTTGACTGTAAGGAACAAGGACGGCAACGCCTGCTCGTTCAAGCCTCTGATGAATGTCCTGTTGTAGCTGTCTATAGGAGCCAGCCCTTCAACTACCTGTGCCACGTCTTTGATGTATACGCCCTCTTTTATGAAGGTATTCTCGATTTCCGAAAGACTTGAGTAGGACTCGTCAACCCTGAGATTATATCTTACGCCATTGAGGGGAAGTTCCCCCAAAGGTGCGTCGAAATTGTTGACTTGTATTGCTTGCCTTATCTGGTTGTAATCGATACCGTACTTCATCATCTTAAGTTCATCCAGGACTACTTCTATTTCCCGGGAAACTTCTCCATTTATAGTAACGCTGTCAATCCCCTTGACGCCTTCAATTTCATCTTTGATGTCGTTTGCTATGTTTGTCAGCTGCGGCAGATCATAGTCGCCGGCCACGCTTATGTTCATAAGCGGAAGAAAGTCAGCGGTAGAAAGAACGAATGATTCCGGATTGCCGACGCCATCTGTAAAACTTATCTCCCTGAGCGCATTGTCCAATTCGATTTTCTTGCGTTCGATGTCCACAGAATCGATGAATGTGGCATTTACAACAGATATGCCAAAGCCGGTTTCGGAATTAAGGGTATCGATATCCTCAAGATCTTTGACCTTGTTTTCAATCTTCTTGGTCACCAATGCCTCTACATCCTCCGGGCTTGCACCGGGAAATGTGGTCTGGATTATTATTTCGGGAAATTCAAACTCGGGCAGAGATTCCTTGGGCAAGTTGGAGAATCCAAGCAAGCCGACGCTTAAAATCAGCAAAATGACCAAAATGGACAGCTGAAACTGTTTGATGAAAAGCCTTGCCGCTTTGCCGAATATATTGATTTTGATTGATTTTTCATCATTGTTCATGGCTTTTCCCCTGTTTGTCTTTCTTGTTTTCAAATATTTCCAACGAGTGATATATGTCTAATAATTACCCTAATATTTTGTTTAGACTCACAATAATTTCATTCCAGTAAAAGATTTTATCTCCATTTTTCTATGACTGCTGCATAAGACAGGTATACGCAAATGTGGCTAACAAAACAGCAGTAACTATATTTAGGCGAAAAAAAACAATCGGCTCGCTTTATTGAGCGAGCCGATTGTTTTTTTCGCAGTTAAAATCAGTTGGTTTATTCCATAATTACTCTTTGAAAATATAAAATACGATTTCCTTGAGTCCAGGCATCAATAGGCAAGATATTGTCAGCTTCTATTTATAAGAACCAGACCAAGCATGCAAAAGGCAATGCCTGCCAACTGCTTCACGCTTATGTTCTCCTTGTACAAAAATAACCTATTGCAATCAGCGCAAGTCCGGGCAAAAGGTCGAATCAATAAAGCAAAATGCTTCTTAGTATGAAAATCAAAATAAGCCTTTCATCATGTCTTTTGGAAACGACAAGATGATGGCTTATTTGAAAATCCTAAAAAAGGCATTACTTTCAA
>CAZXWC010000164.1:0-1974 GCA_964644525.1 uncultured Peptostreptococcaceae bacterium | reverse complement strand
CTTGGTTCCACTTAATGAAAAAGCATTATTAAAGGGAGCCGAATCCGTAAAATAATAAAAAGCCCTGACTGCCATTAAAAAACCGACCTCCTAGTATGTTAGATTTTTAATCTAACTTCTGGGGGTCGGTTCAATGCAGTCAGGGTTTTTATATTGTTTAAAAAGCTTCAATGCGTTTTAGTCGTCATATATGCAGTTTGAAACCAATATTGGGCATTTTACTATTAATTCCAAAAATACTTGCAAATGAGTAGTATTGTGGTAGTGTGATAAATGTAACAGTTGGGTAATAGAAAGATAGGGTGCGCAAATGGAATTCAAAGAATACATGGAGCTTATGAAAAGAAGATTGACCAATAATTTCGATTTGGCAGTACCGTATGAGCATAGGGGATACAGCATAGATATGTTTGCTGAATCGCATATACGGACAGAGCGTTATTTTGCCATGAAAAAAATGAAAGTTTATGGAATGGAGAATGACGAATTTTGTTTTGTGAAATATTTTGACATGCTTACAGAGGACATAGTTGATGCTTACATAGAAATGCTGATTGCTTCCATAGATGAAATGGTTGAATTGAGGGAAGAACACATGTCGACTACTATAACTGGCATAATCGTAACCGACTTGATAGACGATAAGAATTTGGAAAACAGGGTTAAAAGATTCAGGCATCAAAAGAGCTATCTGTTCGGAATAAAGGGATGGGTAGACGTCCGCCTTATAATGGTTGGTCTTAAGGACGAGCGTGTTGTGGCATCCAAAAAAGCCGTTAAGGTCGAAAGTTTTTATAGGCCTTAAAAATATAATTCAAAAGGAGGATTTATATGAACTCATTAGTATTGGTGTTGGCTTCTATCGTGATATTTGTTGTTGCATATGTTACATATGGTAGATGGCTGGCAAAAGAATGGGGTGTTGACCCTTCAAGGGAAACGCCTGCGAATTACATGGGAGACGGTGTGGACTATGTTCCTGCTAAAGCTCCGGTGCTCCTGGGCCATCACTTTGCGTCAATTGCAGGTGCAGGACCAATAGTTGGACCTATTGCAGCCGCTTCATTCGGTTGGATACCGGTAATGCTTTGGATTGTTATCGGAGGTATTTTCTTCGGAGGAGTCCATGACTTTGGAGCTTTGTTCTCATCCATAAGGAACGATGGTAAATCGGTTGGTCAAGTTATTGAAGCTAACATCGGCAGAACTGAGAAAAGACTCTTCGCAGTATTTTCCTGGTTGGCTCTAGTTCTTGTAATTGCAGCATTTGTAAACATCGTTGCAAATACTTTTGTTGCATCGCCTGAAGCAGCAATGGCTTCAATGCTCTTTATAGCATTGGCTATAGCTTTTGGTTTTTTGGTTTACAGAAAAGGGGCTTCATTGGCAGTTGGAAGTGTAATTGGTGTTGGACTTCTCGGGATTTGCATATGGCTTGGAATGACCTTCCCGCTTGTTCTTTCAAAAACAACTTGGATTTTCTTCCTGCTTGTTTACATCTTCATCGCGTCAGTTACACCGGTTTGGATTCTCTTGCAGCCGCGTGACTACTTGAACTCATTCTTGCTTTACGCAATGATTATCGGAGCTGTTCTTGGACTCGTATTCTATGCGCCAAGCTTGCAGCTTACACCTTTTGCAGGATTCAATGTAGGAGGAAACTATCTCTTCCCCATGCTATTTATAACAATTGCGTGTGGAGCCATTTCAGGATTCCACAGCTTGGTTGGATCGGGTACGACCTCAAAGCAGATTGCGAATGAAAAAGACGCAATGCTCATTGGTTACGGCGGAATGCTCATAGAGTGCGTTTTGGCTGTAATAGCCCTTATAACTGCAGGCTATGTTTCAAGCGCCGAACTTGGAGAGCTTCTCGGAGGCGGCGGACCCATCAACGTATTCTCTAACGGAATCGGAACCTTCATGACAAAAATCGGAATTCCGTTTTCGGTATGTAAACCGTTCGCAGCCCTT
>CAZXWC010000163.1:0-1977 GCA_964644525.1 uncultured Peptostreptococcaceae bacterium | reverse complement strand
TTGTAGGGATTGTGCAGAATTTCGTTGAAAGGATTTTGCTTCTGGAAGAGGACTTGCCGGATGAAAAAATAAGAAGGGCTCTGGATCATATAATTTCCTAGCCTTTTTTATGGACAAATTATAACGAACGTTAAATATAAAAAAGGAGGATTCAAATGGATATCAGGAAAATGACCGCGCCATGCGGTTTGGATTGCTTCAATTGCCAAATTCACGAGAAAAACATAACAGAGGAAATGAGGAAGGGCCTTTCAGCTATGCTGAATAAAAGCCCTGAAGAGGTTGCCTGCAAGGGTTGCAGAGACCAAAGCGGCTGCGCACTTTATTCGGGGGTTTGTGAAACGCTTGAATGCGTACGCTCAAAAGGAATCGAGTTTTGCCACGAGTGTTCGTCATTCCCCTGCGGTAAGCTTGCCCCAACAGCGTCAGGGGCGGAAAAGTACCCGCACAATTTGAAGGTATACAATTCCTGCCAAATCAAGTCGCTTGGGCTTGAGGAATGGGCGAAAAACCATTCCATTAAAAATCGTATGCTTTATTTTGGAGGAAAGTTTGTCCCGGGAAGAGGACCTGTACGTTAATAGTCCGGTCGATGTAAAAAAAATCAATAGGCTTGCTGCAAAACAAAACGCTGCCGGCAGCGTTTTGTTTTGTGATAAAATGAAGTAAACATTGGGGGGTGTTTCAAATGTATCCTGTTCTGGAAATAAATCTTAAGAAAATAAGAAACAATGCTGAAATAATAAGGAAATTCTGCAGTAAAAGGGGCGTCCAGGTGGCAGGCGTCGTTAAGGGTGCTGAGGCCCTATTGCCAGTTGCAGCGGCATTTTTGCAGGGAGGCGTATCCTGCCTTGCCGATTCAAGGATGGACCATATAATCAAAATGAGAAAAGGCGGAGTGGATGCGGAAATTCTTCTGCTGAGGATTCCAATGATATCGGAAGTGGACCAAGTGGTTTGCAATGTCGACATCAGCCTCAACTCGGAGCTTTCGGTGCTTCATGAAATACAGAAAGCATGCGAAAGGAAGGGAAAAACGCATGGGGTCATTCTTATGGCCGACCTTGGAGATTTGAGAGAGGGTTTTTTTGATGAAGATGAACTTTTACAAGCGGCATTGGTCGTTGAAAACAAACTTGAAAGAGTTCAACTGAAAGGAATCGGAACAAACCTTGGCTGCTATGGCTCTGTTGCGCCAACATCAGAGAACTTGGGCAGACTTTGCAATATGGCCGAAAGGATAGAAAAAAAGATAGGAAGACGGCTTGAAATAATTTCGGGCGGAGCCACATCTTCGCTCAAGGCCCTTGCGGACGGAGAAATGCCGGAGAGAATAAATCATTTGAGAATCGGTGAGGAAATACTGTGCGCAAGAGACATGGAGGAATATTTCGATTGCAGGATAGATGGTCTCCAGAAGGAAGCTTTCGTCCTCAAGGCAGAAGTAGTGGAGGTCAAGACAAAACCGACACATCCCATAGGAGATATGATGATAAACGCCTTCGGGGAAAAACCGGTCTTTGAAGACAAAGGGAAAAGGAAGAGGGCCCTCCTTGCAGTAGGAAGAGGAGACTTCGGACAACCCGACAAGCTGCTGCCAATGCTGGAGGGATCCTTCGTGCTTGGCGCAAGCAGCGACCATCTGATACTTGACATCGAGGACTGCAAAGAAAACGTTGAGGTGGGGGATGTTCTTGCTTTTGGGCTCTACTACGGGCCTACGCTTTTCCTTAGCGGTTCGGCCAGCGTGAGAAAATGCTTTTTACAATAAAAACATAAGTTAAAACCGAATATAATTAAAATTATTAGGAAATTTATCATATTGTCGAAAACATATAAAGCCTAGTGTATAATGCATTTAAAGGAAAAGAGTTATGATGCATATATGGAAAGGGCGTGCATTAATGAATGAAATCGATGAAATGATAATCAGGCTTCTTGGGAAAAACGCGCGGATGACTGCTTCCGACATTGGCA
>CAZXWC010000162.1:0-1991 GCA_964644525.1 uncultured Peptostreptococcaceae bacterium | reverse complement strand
GATGCAAATGAAGCAATTTGATTGTTTCCGACATGGCATCGACAGTAGTTGTCATGAGTGCGCTTAGCCCCACCAGTTTAATGTCGTTTCTCAACGCTTCGTCAAGGATGGTTTGGGGGGCTACATTTTTGCCCAAATCAAGAATTTCATATCCATAGTTCTGAAGCAGTGTCTTGACAATATTTTTTCCAATGTCGTGGACATCGCCATTTACAGTTGCCAGTATTATGCTGCCCCTGTTGAGCCGGGGTTTACCGTCCTTTGAAATATTATCCTGCAGGATTTCAAAGGAGCTTTTGACTGTTTCAGCGGACCTGATGAGCTGTGGGAGAAATAGTTTTCCTTTTTCGTATTGGTCTCCAACAAAATCCAAAGCCGGTATCAAGTGCTCGTTTACTATTTCCATAGCATCCATTGCCTTTAGCATATCGAATGTCGCATCTTTGACAATGCCCTTTTGACCGTCGACAATGATTTCCCTCAGAGTTTTTTTGTATGTTGGGGCTTTGACATCATAGGTTTTAGATTCCGCCTTGAATGAATTAATATAGTCGGCGGCATTTTCGTCCTTGCCTGAAAGGACCCTGTAGGCCTTTACTGCGTTTTGTATATTCCTGCATAGGGGATCGACAATTGGCGCATCAAGTCCTGCTGAAAGCGCCATTGCAAGGAAAGTGCCGTTTAATAAGCTTCTTTCGGGAAGACCGAAAGAGACGTTGCTTATTCCAAGAACCGTTTTGACTCCGTATTCATTCTTGATTAGAGATATTGCCTTTATGGTTTCAGCAACTTCCTTTTGTTGCGCAGAGGCAGTAAGCACAAGGCAGTCTATCAATATGTCCTCTTTTGGTATGCCTTGGTCAAGAGCTCTTCTTATTATCTTTCCGGCAACATTCAATCTTTCTTCAGCGGTCTTTGGGATGCCTTTTTCATCGAGAGTCAGCCCCAATATGCAGGCTCCATACTTTTTGGCCAAAGGGAGTATGGAGTCGAGGCTTTTTTCTTCACCGCTTACAGAGTTTATTATCGGCTTTCCGTTAATGATCCGTAAAGCGGCTTCGAGCACTGCCGGCTTTGTGCTATCGATTTGTATAGGGGTGTCCATCACGTCTTGGATTTCTTTTATCGCCTTGACCATTGTAGATTCTTCGTCAATTTCTCTCATGCCGACATTGACATCGAGTATTGATGCTCCGGCTTCTTTCTGCAAAATGGCTTCCGTAGCGAGCTGGTCGAAGGAACCCCTTTTAAGTGCTTCCCTTAGAGCCTTCTTTCCGCTAGGGTTTATTCTTTCGCCTATTAGTACGGGGTCGCCTCCAATATGCACCGTTTTTGTAGAGGAGCAAACGACTGTGGATTTGTTCGCTTCTATAGAAACGGGAAACAATCCATCTGTCCTTTGTCTCATCAGTTTAATGAATTGGGGAGTCGATCCGCAGCAGCCGCCCAGAACAGAAGCTCCTGCATCGACAAGAGATGCTGCCTTTTGGGCAAAATCTTCGGCAGATATGTCGAAGTAAGTTATGCCGTCTATTATTTTGGGCAGTCCCGCATTTGGCTGCACCATTATCGGGACATCGGTGGCTTTGCTCATCGATGAGACTATCGGCAGCAATTCTGAGGGGCCGAGCGAACAATTGACACCCAGAGCCGCGACTCCGAGCCTTCCTATCACATGGGCCATTGTTTCTGGGTCAGTTCCAGTAAGAGTTCTCCCATCGCCTTGGAAAGTCATTGTGGCAAATACAGGCAGATTGGAGTTTTCACGGGCCGCAAATATTGCCGCTTTCATTTCGTGAAGGTCGGATACCGTTTCAATCAGTATGGCGTCTGCTCCGGCCTTAGCTCCTGCAACTACCTGACGCTTGAATATTTCATAGGCGCGTTGAAAACTCAAGTCGCCTATGGGTTCAATCAATTGGCCTATGGGACCGATGTCCAGAGCCACAAGCTTTCCGCTTGAAGAGCTTTTCGCCAAAGCCACGGCTTGA
>CAZXWC010000161.1:0-2055 GCA_964644525.1 uncultured Peptostreptococcaceae bacterium | reverse complement strand
GACACTACCACAACCTTTTCGGCCTCTCTTGCGGCATTCTATTCAGGCGTTGCCATAGGCCATGTAGAAGCGGGACTCAGAAGCGGAAACAAGTTTTCTCCATATCCGGAAGAAATCAACCGGTCTCTTACAGGTCGCCTCGCAGACCTCCATTTTTCGCCTACGGACGGTAATCGAAAAAATCTGCTTAAAGAGGGCATAGACGAAAAAATCATAACAATAACAGGCAACACAGTCATAGACGCCCTGCTGTCAGTAGTCGACGATGCATATGAATTCGAGCAGGAAATTCTCAATTCAATAGGAAGAGACAAAAAGCTTGTCCTCCTCACTTCCCACAGAAGGGAAAACCTGGGGGGGCCCATGGAAAACATATTCCGGGCGGCAAGGCGCATAGCAGACGGGGACCAATCGGTCGAAGTCGTATTTCCTCTCCACCTCAATCCAAGGGTAAGGGACATAGCAATACCCATACTGGGCGGCCATGACAGGATCCATCTTATAGAGCCGCTGGATTACCAGCCTTTCGCAAATCTCATAAACAGGGCCCACTTGGTGCTTACAGACTCAGGAGGAATTCAGGAGGAGGCGCCAGCTCTGGGCAAGCCGGTACTGGTTCTTCGCACTGAAACCGAACGGCCCGAGGCCGTGTCTGCGGGAACAGTGAAAATGGCCGGTGTGGAAGAAGATGCAATCTACAAAATGGCAATGGAGCTTCTCAAGGACCAAAAGGCATACAAGAAAATGTCACGCGCAGTCAATCCATATGGAGACGGAAAAGCGTCGGAGAGAATAATAGATGCAATCCTTGCCCATTTCAAAAATTAAATATGCCTGGCCATTTTTAGATGATTGTAGATTTAATGACAAAGAAGCAATATAGTGAAAGCTGCAGGTGTTTGAATATTTCCAATAATGTAGACAAGTACATTGTATACACGACCCTGAAGCCATCAATTTTTATGAAAGCGGGCAGCAAAAATTTATTCACCCGCATAAAAATATTTTTATACAAAAATATTTGTGAAATTAATAACATGTTTATGTTTAAATACTTGTATAATGGCATGGAGTATTATAGAATTAATAGTGATTGCGAGTGTGATTTTATGGCTGGTTCTAAATTTAAAATGTATGAAAATTTGGTCTTTTTAACACAAATAGGAATTTCCATGGTTATCCCTATTTTGGGCGGTCTCCTCATAGGAAAATTCATAGATGAGAAGGTTGGCACAAACAGCATTTTCATGCTTTCTTTCATTGTTTTGGGAGTCGTGGTTGCTTTCATGAATGTATACAAAATGGTTATGAGAGACTATAGAAAGAAGGACAAGTAGATTTATGGCTTACACCACAGACATTCAGGTAAAAACAATAAAATGGACTCTTGCGGCAATGGCGGCCCTGGGAGTGGTTTCCATATTTTTTTCCAAGCAGCCAATGGCATTTGTAGCAGGACTCGTTTTCGGAGGACTTATAGGGATTTTGAATTTTGTAGACCTTGCAAGGACACTGGAGCGGGCCGTACAAATGAAAATGGGAAGGGCTAAGACTTTTACGGCCATCAAGTACTTTATAAGGTACATTACCATGGTTATCGTGCTCTTTGTTGCGGTAAAGGCCGACTACATAAGTATTATCGGAACCATAACAGGATTGCTATTGATCAAGTTCGTTGTCCTGGCTACGAACCTGTTTAACAATAGAAATAATCAACAAAAATACATAAACAGAAAGGGGGACGAATAGTGGATGCAGGGTTTGGTCCAAGAATAATCTTCGAAATCGGCGGAATACCGGTAACGGAGACTGTTACCAACACATGGCTGATTATGCTTGTCGTAATCGTTTTTTCCTATTTTGCTACACGGAATCTCGAAAAAATTCCGGGCAAGCTTCAGAACACGATTGAGGCTTTACTGGATGCGATTTACAGCTTGACTAAGCAGTCCATGGGTGACGACAAGGTGGGTTTTGCTCCCTACATGGGGACGCTTCTTATCTATCTTACCATTGCCAATCTGTTGGGATTGGTCGGATTCAGACCTCCGACCG
>CAZXWC010000160.1:0-2102 GCA_964644525.1 uncultured Peptostreptococcaceae bacterium | reverse complement strand
CTACTTACTACTTTCTACTGTACTTCCTGACATCTGATTATGATATAATTATATATAAATATTTTTAAGGGAGGTACATATGGAAAAATTGCCGCAACAGCTGGACCCTTTCAGGGAAAATGTGATAGTAAGACTTAAAACGGTAAAAGGTCATATCACGGGAATAGAAAAAATGGTTGAAGAAAAGAAGCCGTGTGAGGAAATTCTCGTTCAAATAGCGGCTGTTAGATCATCCATAAACAAGGTTGGTATGATGATAGTCGAAGATAATGCCCTGGACTGCCTTGCAGGGGTGGATGAAGGGGAGCCGGTAGACAGCAAGCGTTTTAAAAACGCGGTTAAAATAATTATTGATTACTTGAAATAGAAAAACAATAAAAATTAAGGAGTGGGATTATGGCGTCAAGAGCTGAAGCGTTTGAATTGTTGAAGGAATATGTTGAAAGCAAAAGTTTGCTCAAGCATTCGTTTGCGGTAGAAGCAGGCATGAGGGGATATGCCGCATACTACGGCGAGGACGAGGAGACATGGGCAAGTTGCGGGCTTCTCCATGACATCGATTTCGAAAAATATCCCGACGAGCATCCATTCAGGGGCCCCGAGATACTCAAGGAAAGAGGATATTCGGATGAATTTTGCCTTGCAGTAAAAGGCCATGCTGATTATACCGAAACACCTAGAACCACCAATATGGCAAAGGCCTTATATGCTGTAGACCAGATGTCAAGCTTCATAGTGGCCGTTGCTTTGATGAGGCCCCAGGTTTTCGGAGGGCTCAAGCCCAAGTCCGTAAAAAAGAAACTCAAGACCAAATCTTTCGCGGCAAAAGTCGACCGGGAGGGACTAAAAAAGGGTGCAGAGGAACTTGGCATCGACATGACAGAGCACTTACAGATAATTATAGATGCCCTCGTCAAGCATGAAGAATTTCTTAAAGAGCAGGGATACAGCCTGATTGAGTTTTAGATGAAAACGGCAAAGGATGAAATTTGATGAACAGAACGAAAAAACTTGTCTTCATAGCCCTGCTTGTGGCCCAGGCTCTCGTTTTACATGTCATCGAGAGCTCAATACCTGTCAATTTCGGCATTCCTGGCGCAAAGCTTGGGCTGGCCAATATAATAACCTTGACCGCCTTGTATTTTTTCTCCTTCAAGGAGGTGCTTTCCATAGTTGTTCTTAAGACAATAATGACAATGCTTGTGGGAGGCTCGGTTTCCGGATTCATGTACAGCCTTGCGGGAGGCCTTCTCAGCTTTGCCGTAATGTATTCAATGTACAGATTTTTGAGGCCAAGGGTAAGCATAATTGGCATAAGCGTAATGGGAGCGGTTTCGCACAACATAGGACAATTGCTTATGGCGGCTCTCATAATACAGAACATAAAAATAATATTCTATCTTCCCCTGCTCATTGTGGCGGCGGTGGGAACCGGAATTTTTGTCGGTTTGGCATCGAAATATATGATAGCGGGAATGAAAAAAACCGGCGCCTTTGAGCGCCGGTAATATCTTGTGTGAAAACCGAACCAAGGGGTCATTCCCTTATGCTGTCCACGCCCTTGTTTGCCAAAGCGTCAGCCTCGTTGTTCATTTCAACCACATGGAGATAGCTTTCATATGTGAAATCGTTTCCGTTCCATGATTTGAATTTTTCATACCACTTGTCTAACATGTCTTTTTTGGTAGGATTCAAATGACCCTTTATGCGGTGAAAACGTATGAAGGGGTATTCTTCTATAAGACCCAAAAGACGTATCCACAAATCCTTGTTTTCGACGGGTTTTTTGCTGCTTGTCATCCAGCCGTTTCTTTTCCAGTTCAAATACCATTTTTTTGTGAAACAGTTTATAAGATATGCGCTGTCGGAAAAAATGTTCAGCATAAGATCTTTTTCTTTCATGGCTTGCAGGGCCTCTATCAAGGCCATCATTTCCATGCGGTTGTTTGTAGTGTTTTTTTCGGCTCCGAAAATTCTCTTTGTATGTTGGCCGTATTCCAAAACGGCACCCCATCCGCCTAAATTTTCGTCGCTTTGGTTTCCCGAACATGCTCCGTCCGTGTATATGTTTACAGTTTTCAAAAAATCACCTCAAGAACATT
>CAZXWC010000159.1:0-2124 GCA_964644525.1 uncultured Peptostreptococcaceae bacterium | reverse complement strand
GTGCGACAAGAAGTCGCTTAATATATTGTCGAAAGACTACCCTATCCATTCGGGGTAACTCTATTGTGACTAGCGTGAATGGTAACGTTTGGGTTAGAAAGCTCACAAGAGAATGTGGAAGTTCGAGAAGCCTAAAACTGGAACAACTGCTAGAGTAAGAATGCTATGGAGAACGTAAAGTGAATCACTGTAAGAATCGTTACGCTGGAAAAAGCGAAATAGGCTGAAACGCTTTGACCAAAAGGTAAGGAGTCAAGCAAAGGCGCTATGTTAAACCAATGCGAATGGATAAAGAACTCCCGGTTTAAAGGTGGCTCCTAAGGCATTCATAATTATATATTGAGTGGAACTTGGTAAACCCTATATGTTCCTTTGAATAAGGTATCAATCCGCAAGGTGAAGAAATGACATAGAGGGCAGAAGAAAAGGATAAAAAGCAAATGCTGATTTTGTAATAAAAACAGATAAGGGTTCAAACTTTGCCCTGACCTGAAAAGGTGCAGACTTATCCCATGGTATTTCTTAGCAGGAAAGGATTGTAAACTTATGAATTTTAGTAACTCAACGACGGATAAAACCGAGAGGCTAAAAGACGCTAAAACCCTTGCCAATCAATGGGAAACTATTGACTGGCAAAAGGTCGAATATGATGTTAATAGGCTACAAACTCGAATCGCTAAGGCAACAGTGAACGCGGATAAAAACAAAGCCAAAAGACTACAATATTTACTAACCCATTCTTTTTCAGCTAAAGCCCACGCTGTGAGAAAAGTCACAACCAATAAAGGCAAAAACACATCTGGTGTAGACAAAAGAATATTGTCAACGTCCGCATCAAAAATGAAGGCTGTACTTGCTCTGACTGACAAACAATACAAAGCAAAACCTTTAAAGCGAGTATACATTGCAAAGAAAGGTAAAAACAAAAAACGTCCTTTAGGAATCCCAACCATGCAAGACAGGGCAATGCAAACACTATATGCACTAGCGCTTGAACCAATAGCTGAAACCATTGCAGATAACATCTCCTTTGGTTTTCGCCGTGGAAGAAGCGCAAAAGATGCATGCGAACAAATATTTAACGTACTTGCCAGGAAATGCTCACCAACATGGGTACTTGAAGGGGACATCAAGGGTTGCTTTGATAACATCAATCACGGATGGCTACTGGCAAACATACCAATGGACAAAAGAATCATGAAACAATTTTTAAAATCAGGTTTCATATATGAAGAGAAGCTATTTCCTACGAAGATAGGTTCTCCACAAGGTGGAGCAATCTCTAGTCTTTATGCAAATATGACACTGGATGGTCTTGAGAAAGTAATTCAAGACAAATATCATCGAAACTCCAAGGGTAACATCGAAAATCACTATCGTGCTAAAACGAAAGTGAACTTAATCCGTTATGCTGATGACTTTGTTATCACCGCTGATACAAGGGAGATTGCTGAAGACCTTAAAGTCGTAGTTAGTCAATTTCTTGAATCTCGAGGGTTAATGCTATCTGAGGAAAAAACTATAATCACGCATATTGATGAAGGATTCGACTTCCTTGGTTGGACCTTTAGAAAATTCAAAGGAAAACTCATCGTTAAACCTTCTAAAAGCTCCATAAAAAGCCTGATAAGAAAATTTTCTACAATCATACTCAAAGAAGGGAAAGCCAGTACACAATCTAACCTGATACGTAGGTTGAATCAAGTGATCCGAGGTTGGACTAACTATCACAAACACGTAGTATCAAGTCAAGCGTTTTCTTATGTTAACAACACGCTATATTACTTGCTACTACACTGGGCGAAACATCGCCACCCAAACAAAAGTAAATGGTGGCGACTTAATAAGTATTGGCATGACAAGAATGGGAAACGTTGGCTATTTACGACTGATGATTGCACTCTCATTAACCTAAGGAGAATAAATATTGTCAGGCATCCGAATTTGCAGATATCTAAAAACCCTTTCTTGGACAAGAAGTATTTCCATACAAGGAAAATGAAACTGCATGTTCTCGTTGCCGCCTGAAAAGGTGAAGAAATGCTTGAGCCGTATGAGCGGGAAACTCTCACGTACGGTTCTTAGACGAGGGAAAGGGAGCAATCCCTTTTCTTTAGTCGATTA
>CAZXWC010000158.1:0-2174 GCA_964644525.1 uncultured Peptostreptococcaceae bacterium | reverse complement strand
GTTTCAACCTCTGTAAATGCTTCCCCATTAAGAAAGTCTCTGGCTGATTTTGTGATTTTATTTCTCATGATCAAGTTTTTCTGCATCTTTGCTTTTCTCAAATCAAGATAACGGTACTTCAGCCTTAGCCGTTCTCCTGCATCATCTTCATCATTTATGTGTATAGGCGGAATTTCAGCTTCTGACAATATCTTTATCTCCTCAGCATATATTTCTATGTCGCCCGTGTCCATGTTTTCATTGATCGATTCCCTTATATGGACTATTCCCGAAACTGCAACAACAAATTCCCCTCTTATTTTGCTCGCCTTTTCAAAGGCCGCCTTCGATACTGCTTCATCGAAAACAACCTGCGAAATGCCTGTAACATCCCTAATGTCGATAAATATCAATGCTCCAAGATTTCTTCTCTTTTGAACCCAACCCATCAGCGTTACGCTTTCACCTTCATTCTCCTTGCGCAGCGATCCGCACATATGCGTTCTTTTCATGCCTTTCAACAGTTCAGCCATACTCTACATCCCCTCGTTAAATTTATTCGCTATCTCTTCAGCTATAGTGCTTATCGCTATTTCATTTTGCACTCCAGTTCTCATGTTTTTCAAAGTAACGGCATTCTTTTGCAATTCATTGTCGCCAATCACCAGTGTATACAAAGAATTCTTCTTGTCGGAATATTTGAACTGCGCCTTAAGGCTTCTTTTTATATGGTCAAAATCAACCTTCAACCCCATTGTTCTCAGTTCCGAAGTTATCTCTATTGCCTTTTCTACAGCCTTCTTGCCCATAGCGGCAATAAATACATCCAGGCCTTCAGGCTTCGGAATTTCTATATTGTTGCTCTCCAATGTAAGTATAAGTCTTTCGACTCCGAGTCCGAAACCAACACCCGGAGTAGGAGGTCCGCCTATTTCTTCAACTAATCCGTCGTATCTGCCGCCACCGCATACTGTTCCCTGCGCTCCGATATCGCGGCTTATTATTTCAAAAGCCGTCTTTGAATAATAATCGAGGCCTCTCACTATGTTCGTATCGATTATATAATCGGTTTTCATTAGGTCCAAATTCTTTTTCAGCTCTTCAAAATGCTCTGAGCATTCATCGCACAAATACTCAAGAATAGAAGGAGCCCCTGCGCTTATTTCCTGGCATATCGGGCTCTTGCAATCAATTATCCTGACTGGATTTCTTTCGTAGCGATCATTGCATGTGCTACACAATTCTCCCAACTTGGGAGCATAATATTCCTTCAACACTTCAATATATTTCTTTCTGCACTTTGGACAACCTATGCTATTTATTCTTAATTCAAGATTTTTAAGCCCGACTTCTTTGAAAAAAGTCATCCCCAGATGGATTATTTCAGCATCCGTAGATGCATCTTTTGCGCCAAATACCTCTATTCCGAATTGATGAAAAGCTCTGAGTCTTCCCGCTTGAGGCCTTTCGTACCTGTAGCATGGCGTATTATAATACAATTTTGTCGGCTGGGTCATTGCATACAATTTGTTTTCTATGAAAGACCTTACAACGGGAGAGGTTCCTTCCGGCTTAAGAGTAAGGTCCCTTTTACCATTGTCCTTGAATGTATACATTTCTTTTTGTACTATATCTGTCCCTTCTCCAACCCCTCTTTTAAACAGAACGGTATGCTCAAATCCCGGAGTCCTTATTTCATCATATCCGAAACGGCTGCATATTTCAGCAAATTTCCTTTCTACATATTGCCATTTATAGGCATCAAAAGGCATTACGTCCTTAGTACCCCTAGGTGCTTGTGTCAACATAACAATTCCTCCCTACAGTCATTTTTACATCTAATAATTATATCATAAATGTAATACATTGACATGCAAAATAAAAAGAGTATGACATTGCATACTCTTAAGTCCTTTCATCAAATTTTGTTAGTATTATCTGAAGCGCTTCTTTCAAGTATTCCTTTTCCCTTTCACTAAGCCTTTCATATAAATCCTTTACGCTATTTATCTGTTTTTCAAACTCCAAGCCCATTTTGTACCCCCTTAAGTAAATTATATTTTATATTATATACTAAACAGTTGGATATTTCAATATTTTCTGAATACTCCGGGCAATAAAAAATCCAACCTGAGTTGGATTTTTTTACTTGGTGCGGATGGCGGGATTTGAACCCGCACGCCCAGTTGAGCACT
>CAZXWC010000157.1:0-2176 GCA_964644525.1 uncultured Peptostreptococcaceae bacterium | reverse complement strand
CATACAGGCCAAAGATGGAAGACATAATCGATGGCGTTAAGGGAATGTTCTAGTTAAAAGAAATACGGGTATTGGGTTAATTTATATATAGAAGACCCTAACAGCGGAAAGACCAAGGTTCTTTTGATTGGAGGATGCTATGCATAAATCAGCTGTTGCAACAAGCGAAAAAACAGTAGCTGCCCGCATAATGCCGGACAGCAATCTAGTAGAAGAGATTATAGCCATATGCAAGGAAAACAAGTTGGAAGCAGCATATATTCCAACTTGTATAGGAAGCTTGAAAAAAGCAAGGTTCGTCTATGCTATTCCTGATGATTCGACATATTTTAAAATGGTATACAGCGATCCTGTTGATCTTGACGGTCCGATAGAATTTCTCAATGCGCAGGGTATAGTTGCAAAAGGTGAAAATGGAGAATACCTGGTGCATCTTCATGCCGTTATGAGCGACAAAGATATGAAAGTTTACGGGGGCCATGTTGTAGACGATGGAAATATCGTTTTGGCGACAATGGATTTGGTCCTTAATGAAATCAAAGACATTAATTTAGCGAGAAAATATGACGAAAATAGTGGATTCTATTTCTTTACGCCTGAAGAGGCGTAAAAGGGGGGATTAAAATGGCAGAACTGATTAGATTGCCCAAAATGGGCCTTACAATGGAAGAAGGCACTATTGTAGAGTGGTTTGTGGAAGAGGGGCAGGAAGTAAAGAAAGGCGAAAGATTCTTTGAAGTCGCCACAGATAAAATATCGAATGAAATAGAGGCGGAGTTCGACACGACACTCCTCAAAATAATAGTGACTCAGGATGAAGACGCATTGGTACAGGCGCCCATAGCCATAGTTGGAGAGGCAGGAGAAGACTACTCTGCGCTCATGGCTGATGTCGGAGCTGCTCCATCAAGTAGCGCACCGGCAGAGAAAGAGGTTGAAGTCGAAACAGAAGCTCCGGCAGCGACAAGGGCTCCTGGAGAATACGTGCTTGCTTCGCCGCTTGCAAAGAAAACTGCCAAGGAAAAAGGCGTGGACCTTGAAATGATTGAGGGAAGCGGTCCTGACGGCAGGGTGGTAGAAAAAGACGTGCTTGCAGCAGGAAATGTAAAAGCGTCTCCAATGGCAAAAATAGCCGCAAAAGAAATGGGAGTAAATATAGCAAGCATACAAAAAGACGGACGAATCATGAAAGACGACGTTCAGAAGTATTATCGCAACAGCAGAATAGAAGATCTTGCAGAGCCATCTGACGATGTACAGGCAATGAGCAGAATGAGAAAAGTCGTGGCAAAAAGAATGACAGAGAGCTGGAACACGGCTCCGGCAGTAACATATGACATATCAATAGACATGACAAAACTCATGGCAATGAAAAAAGACTTAAAGCCTTTTGCAAAAATCACATACACAGATCTTATTGTTAAAGTGCTGAGCAGGGTGCTTCTCAAGCATAAAGCCCTAAACTGCAGCATAGAGGGAAACAACATAATCGAAAGAAATTACGTTAACATGGGAGTTGCAGTTGCAACAGACACTGGACTTTTGGTTCCTGTAGTTAAGTACTCAAACATCAAATCCTTAGGAGACATATCCGCAGAAATCAAGGATCTTGCAGAAAAGGGTAGAACAAACCAGCTTGGATCAGACGCTCTTCAGGGAGGGACATTCACAGTATCCAACATGGGTATGTACGAAGTGGAATCCTTCTCGCCCATAATAAATCAGCCGGAAACCGCCATTCTGGGAATCTGCGGCATCAAGAATACACCGGTAGTAAACGATGCCATGGAAATTGAAGTCAAGCCGCTCATGAAACTTTGCCTCACTGCAGACCACAGAGTAGTAGACGGCGCAGTTGCAGCAATATTCTTAAAAGACCTGAAAGAGCATCTTGAGAACCCGGCAGTGCTTGTGATATGAGCATGAAAACGGTAGTAGTAGGGGGAGGCCCGGGCGGATACGTGGCGGCAGTGCGCCTTGCCCAACTCGGGGCGGAAGTTACAGTAATAGAAAAGAGGTATATAGGCGGAACATGCCTCAACGAAGGATGCATACCGACAAAGGTGCTCTTGCACACAGCAGAGCTCTTTGCCACAATGGAAAAAGAATCTCAGTCGCTCGGGCTCAAAGTAGAGGGTATATCCTGCGACTGGGAGGGACTGCAAAAGAGAAAAGA
>CAZXWC010000156.1:0-2202 GCA_964644525.1 uncultured Peptostreptococcaceae bacterium | reverse complement strand
CTGATACCTGACACCTGTTCTTGCTTTTCCTTACAATATCCAGTTGAACAAATACCCCACCAAAACAATGGATGTGCCTGTGATTCCCACGAATATGGCTATCAGCTTGGGCTTTATGACCTGCTTTAGAAGAATCATCTCTGGCAGGGAAAGTGCCACTACGGACATCATAAATGCCAAGGCGGTCCCAACCCCTACCCCCTTGTTTATGAGGGCTTCCACAACGGGTATGGTTCCAACTGCGTTTGAGTAAAGAGGTATACCAAGAACAACACTCATGAATACGGCGAAGGGATTGCTTGGCCCGGCGTAGCGAACCAGAAATTCCTGGGGTGCGTAGCCGTGTATCAGGGCGCCCAAGCCTATTCCGATCAGTATATATATCCAAACTCTTTTGACAATGTCCTTTACAGCTTCAAGCGAAAAAGACAGGCGGTCCCTTAGCGTCATTTCTGCTACACTTGCTTTTTTTGAGTGGATCTGATAAACGTATTCCATTACCAGATGCTCAAGATGAAGTTTTTTAATTATAATCCCCGAAACAATTCCTATCGCCATCCCGGCGCCCGTATAAAGAAGAGCAATTTTGGGTCCGAAGGTTATGAAAAGAAAACCTAGAGCGATTTCGTTGACAATTGGAGATGTGACCAAAAATGTAAATGTTACTCCAAGTGGAATTCCCGATTCCACAAACCCTATGAAAATAGGGACAGTAGAGCAAGATCAGAAGGGGGAGAGGACTCCCAGCACCGATGCCATGAAATGGGCAACGAAGCCATTGAACTTGGACAGTATGTTTTTAACCTTTTCAGGAGGGAAATAACTTCTTATAAATGAAATGGTGAAAATCATCACGGTAAGAAGAATGATTATTTTCAGCGAATCATAAATGAAAAAGTTGACACTGTCTCCTGTGCGGGTGGACAAATCGAGCTTAAATAGATTTTCCACAATGTAATTCGAAAATTTTTCCAACAAATCAGCGTACTCCTTTCAGTTCCTCGAATGTGTCGGCAAGACTTCCCTTAATGAATTTTTCGGATTCATTCAGCATGGAAATAACTTCCGGCCGGCTTATGCGGTACATTATCATGGGTCCATTCCTGCGGGTCTTGAGCACGTCCTTGTCTCTCAGCACTTTCAAATGCTGCGATACATTGGACTGCTCCAAATCCAGGGCCTCGTAAATTTTGCACACACACAGTTCGCCGTTTTTCAGAATTTCAAGTATCTTGATTCGAGTTGGGTGGGCAAGAGCCTTGAAGATTCCGGCGGATTTTTTAAAATAGGTTTCCGACATTTAATGCCTCCCTTATAATCATATTAGCATATCCTAATATGATTATACCGCCTGCTTATTTTTTGTCAAATCTTTTTTTGATTATATAAAGTTCCTGGCGGGGTATAATAATTAGGAATGGAAATGCAGGGTAAAAAAATTGAAAGGAATATTTTCTATGAAGATAGACTCAAGCACAGCAAATGAAATGAAAGAAGACAAGATGATATGGAAATTCTGCCTGTACGGATTCCTCAAGAACCTCAAGTTCTTCGAGCCCTATCTCGTAGTATTTTTCCTTTCGCAGGAACTGAACCTTTTTTCCATAGGGGTCCTGTATTCGCTGAGGGAGGCCGTAACTTACATATTCGAACTTCCTTCGGGCATAATAGCTGACACATACGGAAAAAAGAAAGAGCTCATGGCCTGCTTCATATTTTACATAATATCCTTCGGGCTCTTTTTTGCAGGAGGAGGCTTTGTTGTTTTAGCTCTGGCTATGGCCCTCTTCGGCCTGGGGGAGGCTTTCAGGTCCGGAACCCACAAGGCCATGATATATTCCTATCTGGAGCGAAAAGGCTGGTTTAGCCACAAGACTTATGTCTACGGGAGGACAAGGTCATACTCGCTCCTGGGTTCGGCGGTTTCGGCTTTTCTTTCTGTCGCTCTCATTCTTAACGTTCCGGCCATGAGGTGGATATTTATTTTCAGTGTTCTGCCATACCTGCTTGACTTTTTCCTAATAAGCACATATCCATCTTATCTGGACGAGCGAAATGAAAGCCATATAAGTTTGTCGGGCTTTTACAAAAGCAGCTTGCTGCGTATAAAAAGCATATTTGGAAACAAGGCCCTGAGAAAGATCCTCTTGAGCTCCTCGCTTTACGACGGAATATTCAAGTCCATAAAGGACTACATACAGC
>CAZXWC010000155.1:0-2216 GCA_964644525.1 uncultured Peptostreptococcaceae bacterium | reverse complement strand
AGTATCTCTTCAACGTCATAGGCGATTATGTCCATAAGGGCTTTCTCCATGATGCCCTCCCTTGGAGGGTCAAGGACTATTATGTCGGGCCTTTTGGGAATGATTTTCAGTCCGTCGCGCACGTCCCCTGCGTAGAAATGGCAGTTTGAAAGATTGTTGAGAGCGGCATTCTCGTTTGCCTTTACGACCGCCTCTTCCACTATTTCGACCCCATAAACAGACTTTGCCTCAGGGGCAAGAATCTGCCCTATTGTTCCGGTTCCCGAGTAGAGGTCGTAAACAACTTTGTCAGACAAATCGCCGAGCATGGAGAAACCTTTTTCATATAACAGTTCTGCGCCCGATGTATTGGTTTGGAAGAAGGAGAACGGCGAAATCTTGAATTTCAGCCCTCCCACTTCTTCAATTATCCAGTCCCTTCCAGAGATGATTCTCAATTCGCCACATCTTACGGCGTTTCCTACATCATCATTTACCGTCCTCAAAACACCCTTTACATCCCCTTCGAGTTCCAATGCCATAACCGCCTTGCTGTACTCGTTCTCGGGGAAATGTTCCTGGGTACTTGTTACTATATTAACCATTATTTCTCCGGTTTTTTCACCCTTTCTCACGATAAGGTTTCTGAGAAGTCCAGTATGTGTCTTGTTGTTGTAGTGGGAAAGCCCCCGGGCCTTGCAGAAGGACAAAGTCTCATTCATTATTTTGCTGAAGTCCGAATGAGTCAAGAGGCAATGGCTTATGGTCAAGACATCCATGTATCTGCCTTTCCTGTGCATTCCAAGGGTTGTCTCCCCGCCCTTTTCCATGTCTCCGAATGTATATTCCATTTTGTTTCTGTATCTGTATATTTTGGGGCTTTCAGTCATGCCGCTGTAGGGGATGTCTTTAAGCCCGTTATCTTCGAACAGGTTCATTACCGCCATCTCCTTTTCTTCAAGCTGGCTCCGGTATGGAATATTCTGCCTTGCGCAGCCACCGCAAAAATCGTCGTGCATGCACTCGGCGGCAATCTCGTCATCCCTATGCGCAACTACCTCAAGAAGCCTCGCTTCCGCATGGCTTTCTTTGATTTTTCCGACCTTTGCTAGTATCTTCTGCCCTGGCAGAGCATTTTTCACACGCACTTCAATTTCCTCGTGGAAAGCTATCCCTATGTTGGGGAAAAGCATTTTTTCTATTGTAAGTTCCAATGTTTCTCTTTTTTTCATATTGTCTTCCTCTCTCAATGTTATAATTCTAAACTAATATCATTAAAAGTATAACACTCTGCCATAGCTTATAACAAAAGATTTGTTAATTTCTGGACCGTTTAGGTCCTAGTAAATTTCAATGCTTGATTTAAAAAATCATGCGTATTAGAATAAGATTGTGATGTTTTTTATATATACAATCATTAAAATAAGGAGGATTATGCTTATGCCTTGCACATTTCCAAAATACACGCATCCCGATTTCAATCAGGCTTTTTTAAAGAATGCTCCAAACTGCACAACTCTGAAAGTTGAAAAAGACGGAGTTGCCCCTGAGAATTTTCATTCCACTTCTATTTATCCTGAATATTTCAAGGTAGACGGAGAATGGATATTGCCCTCAGGAAGCCGTATGGACTGCGTTCCCTTGATTGACAAAAGTAAGAATATAAAAATTGTCGAATTCAGAAATCTTAAGCTCGGCGATGAAATTGTAGTAGGTCGGACTGAAGACGCAAGCGAAGGGATTTATCTCCACAAAAATGGCTTCAAAGCGAAAAGCATGAATACAGACAACTTCACTTTCCGGGGTGGCCGATCGAGGGAAACCGCTTTTTCAAAAGATTATGACCGGCTTTACGAAAGACTGAGACACGACAGGGACAATGGGCATATTGTATGGGTGCTTGGTCCTGCGGTCGTATTCGACTTTGATTCCAGAAAGGCTTTATCTTCTCTTATAGAGAAGGGCTTTGTCCACGCTTTGCTGGCGGGAAACGCATTGGCAACGCACGATCTTGAAGGCGGATTTCTTGAAACCGCACTGGGCCAGAATATATATACCCAAGAATCTGTTGCAAACGGCCACTACAACCATCTCGACCTTATAAACGAAGTAAGGCGATCTGGTTCTATAGAAAATTTTATAAAAGAGGGTAATGTAAGGGACGGAGTCATAAAAACCTGTATTGAAAACAATGTTCCCCTGGTTCTTGCAGGTTCAATAAGAGACGACGGACCGCT
>CAZXWC010000154.1:0-2322 GCA_964644525.1 uncultured Peptostreptococcaceae bacterium | reverse complement strand
GGCATCCCCGGTTCATTTTCAAGAATGCGGAGATGCCCGTTTTTTTATTGTTTTTCCGTTTTTGATTTTTTTCCGAGAACTGCAAACTGCACACTGCATGCTGCAGGCTGTTTCTTCTTTCCACTTAAAAAGCCAACCCCAAGGGCGTTTCCTCGGGGTTGGCTTTTTATTTACATTTCTATTTCTTCTTCAAACGGCTTTATCGAATCCTCAAGATAGTCCTCTATTACATTTTGTATGTTTGCATCTCTGAGTATTACCGAAATTTCTATCCTTCTGTTCTTTGCCCTTGCCGCGTCGCTGGTGCCTGACGCTATGGGCCTGAATTCCGAATAGCCGCTTGCGGCAAAATATTCTCCGTATTGATTTTCAAGAACCGGATTGACATCCATCATGTAATTCAATACTGCTGACGCCCTCTTCGATGAAAGGTCCCTGTTGTATTCTGAAGAACCCAGGTTGTCAGTATGTCCCTGTATGCTTATTGCGTCTATGTTGACTCTTGTTTGCGAATCGTCAAGCACATTTTCAAATGCCTCTGAAAGCATTGTCAAAACCTGCCTGCCTTGGGGCTTGATGTCGTACTTGTTGTAGTCGAATACCAGCCCTTCATTTATAACTATGTTGCCGTTGTCTGCAATTGAAACAAGTTCCTGTCCGTCCTGATTTGTCACTCCCAGCTCTTCTTCAATTGAGCTTTTAACTTTGCTTAAAACATCAAGCCTAAGCACTGCTATGCCTTGAAGCTTTGACCTCAAATCGCCCAATTCTCTATTGCTGTCGGCAATTATCTCTCTTTGATCTTCTATTTGCTGCTCTGAAAGCTTGAGAGCTATTTCCCCCTCTTCAACTTCCGCAAGCACATCGTCCAGGTCATCCCTTAAAAGCCTGAGCTTCTTCTCTGCTCTGCTGATTTGAATGTTGGATTCCTCAAGCCTGTCCTGGGTATCTATGAGTTGCTTCTTTGCATACTCGAGATTCTTACCTGTAATGATGTTTTGTATGAAAGCCAAAAGCATCAAGAAGAAAATAATCAAGGCGATGGTCGAAATCATATCAGTGAAAGCCGGCCAAAAATTGTCTTCTTCATTACTCTTTTTAAAATTTCTTTTCCTTATAGATTGCACGATTTACCCGCCTCCCTTCTATTGACCGCCTGCCACACTGAAGGTGTCAACTGTCTCCTTTAGAACATCTGTATTCTTCTTGATGTCATCCGAAAAGTCCGAGAAACTGAGGCTCATCCTTTGTATGTTGTTTTTAAGGTGATAGTTGAATTCTGAAAAATCCCTCGTGTTTTCAGAAAAGTCGTTCAAAGAATTCTCAAACTTGTCCACTGCCGCATAAAGAGTTTCTGCTGATTGACCTATCCCGTCAGTAGCTGTAAGAATCCTGTAACCAACTTCGCCTGCCAAGTCCCTGAAGCTCTTTTCTATTTTGTCTCCAAAACCGTCGATTGCGCTCTGCATGCGTTCGTTGGCCTCCATCATTTCCGTTTGCGGTCTCTTTATTAAAACCTTTCCCAAACCATTGTCGAGATATTCCTCTATTTCAACCATGAGCTCCATTCGTTCGTCTTCAACCGAATTGAATACATTTGCAACGGTTATTATGACCGAAGATACGATACCGAACAGAGAAGTCACAAATGCAACAGACATGCCCTTTACTGAATTAATCAGTCCGTTTACTATTGAATCGACATTTTCAAGGGCTTCTCCTCCTCCGTTCAATGTCAAAAGCTCCACTAGTTTTCCAATTGAAAGGGTCAGTCCGTAGAATGTTCCCAAAAGTCCCAATATTATCATAAGTGAAACTGATTTCTTCACAAAACGCTCTCCCAGTTGAAGCTTCTTGAGCTCAAAATTGAAGTTCTTCTCTATTATAGCCTGCGTGTTTATTGTATCCGGGTTCTTTGTCGCCGCAGACTTGAAATCTTCAACAATATGATTCAATACCACATTGTCAAACTTGGGGTTGTCAAAAGACTTGTTTATCCCAAAGTCCTTTGCCAGAGCCTTATACTTCCTCTTTACTGTAATCGATGAAATGAATGCAAAGATCAATATGCCTATTATTGCCACTACGATTGTTATGGCAACGGGGTTTAGTTGTCCAATAAAATTTAACATGTTTTTTCCTCCTTGAAATATTTGTTATACATATCTTACCACTGCAAAAGCTAAAATAATTATTTATGAATCGATTGTAACCCTATGTTGCAGCTTTGTAATAGATAAGGGCAGCGGGCAGCTGGCAGTGGGCAGAAAAAGATTAAATGCATCAAAAAACAAAAAGCAGACATCCCCTTTTTCTTTAATT
>CAZXWC010000153.1:0-2330 GCA_964644525.1 uncultured Peptostreptococcaceae bacterium | reverse complement strand
TGGTTTGAGTAAAATATTGCAAAGCAAAGTGCTATAGTGTAAAATGAAATCTGTTAACAATGATTTGCGGCTTTTTTGAGAGGAGAGACAGTTTGAAAAAAACAAGGCAAATGACTTACGCGGCACTCTTTTTGGCGGTTTCAGTAATATTGCCGTCCATTTTTCATATGAGCGGAATAGATGGCAGGATATTTTTGCCGATGCATTTGCCGATTCTTCTTTCGGGATTTTTTATTTCACCCGGGATGGCATTCGTTGTAGGTTTGCTGGCGCCTTTTCTAAACACACTGGTTTCGGGAATGCCGGTATTGTTTCCAATCGCGATTATAATGTCCGTTGAGCTGAGCGTATATGGATTTGTTACAGCTCTTATTGCGGGGAGCAATAGGAGAATGCCTTTTGCAGCTCTTGTTTTGGCAATGGTATTGGGTCGGCTGGCGGCCGGTATAACTGTATATGTTTTGGTTGCTCTTTTCGGAGTGACAATCAATCCTGCAATATATCTACAGGGAGCTGTTTTGACCGGTATTCCGGGAATAGTCATTCAATTGATTCTTATACCTTTGTTATTGAAATACATTAAAAGAAATGCAAGCCTATAAAAAATACTTTAAAAAATTAATCAATTATTATATGACCGGTTTTAATATTTATTCAAATATTAAGGCAAGGTTATTTTTTTTTGCATGTATTGTTAATGATGGTGGGAAAAATGTAAATAGTTATGCATTTATTAATAATAAAAATATTAATAAATAATGAATTATATCTTATCTACAGAGGAGATGACTGAAAAAAATATTGTTAATAATGTATACAAAAACTGAAAAACGAATAAATATACATAACCATGCATAGCGGCGGCAGAATATAGTTATATATATAACAAGCTGAAAAGCTTCTTTAAGCTTGCGAGTTACAAACAAACGGTCTTGAATGGAGGGCATTTGACCGATTAAATATTTTTACATGTTGAAAAAAATGCATTATTATGCTAAGTTTAAATAGTAAATGTTTCGGGTTTGCATTACTTTTATATCTAAAATCAAATAAATGCAGTAAAGTGATCTGGATAAATTTTTTTGATGCTAATTTTCGAAAAATTATAACAAAGGGAAGGAATCAGGCTTTAGTACGTAGAATAGAGTAAGTTAATGGCTTTCAATCAACATTTTATGATAATTTGTCAAGATTATGCAGTTATGGGGGTCTTGACCTAATTATATATTTATTTGTTTTTTTTCATCCAATATTTTAAAGGAGGGATTATTTAGTGGAAACTAAGCAAAGAGAAAATTGGGGGTCCAGAATTGGATTTCTAATGGCGGCGGCAGGTTCGGCAGTCGGCCTTGGAAATATTTGGAGATTCCCGTACATGACCGGTGAAAACGGTGGTGGCGCATTTATCATTATTTATTTATTTTTCGTGTTGATTGTAGGACTCAGTGTAATGGTAGCTGAATTTGCAGTCGGTAGAAGAACCCAGCAATCTGCAGTAGGCGCATACAAAAGCGTGAGCAACAAATGGACTTTCGCAGGTGTGCTCGGAGTATTGAGTGGATTCTTCATTATGGGATTCTACCCAGTAGTCGGAGGTTGGGCTATTGCCTATATCTTCAAATCCTTCAGCGGACTTTTGGCTGCACCGGGCGCCATAGGTGACGTATTCGGCGGATTCATAACAAGTCCGACCCAACCTATTATCTGGTTCCTGATCTTCCTGGCTATGAACACATTGATCGTAGCAAAAGGAATCGCAGGCGGAATCGAAAAAGCCGGCAAGGTTCTAATGCCTACCCTTTTCGTTCTTCTTATACTTATCGCAATGAGAAGTATGACACTTCCAGGCGCAGGCGCCGGACTCGAGTTTTTGTTCAAACCTGATTTCTCGAAAGTGACCGGAGCTACATTCCTTGCTGCTTTGGGACAGGCTTTCTTCTCGCTCAGTCTAGGTATGGGCTGTATGATAACTTATGGTTCTTATCTCAACAAAAAAGAAAATCTCCCAAGCAACGCACTTATGGTAACACTAATGGACACAGGTGTTGCGCTCCTCGCAGGGCTTGCTATATTCCCCGCTCTCTTCGCATTTAACATGGAGCCTGCTGCGGGACCGGGACTTGTTTTTGTAGTAGTTCCACAGATATTTGCGGCAATGGGCGGAATCGGAACAGTATTCTCAGCAATATTCTTTATTGCCCTTACTGTTGCGGCACTTACATCTTCGGTATCACTCATGGAAGTTGTTGTAGCCTACCTTATAGACTCAAGAGGCATGGAAAGAAAACCTGCTGTTTACCTCACATCGGCAATAATGGTAGTTACAGGCC
>CAZXWC010000152.1:0-2504 GCA_964644525.1 uncultured Peptostreptococcaceae bacterium | reverse complement strand
AACGATTACAAGGAAAAAGAGGGGCGGCTTCTTATCGGAGGATATGGAGGAATTCGTCACTACAGAAAAACCAATCCTTTTGTCACGGACTATTCTCTGAATGTTGTAAATTCGGATGCCTGCCATGAATTATACAGACTTGGGGCGGCGCGGGTCACTTTGTCTTATGAATTGAACAAGAGACAAATTGAAGATTTGATCTACGCTTATCATGAAGAAAACGACGGCTATCCCGCGCTGGAAATGATTGTATACGGAAAGGCTCCTTTGATGTTTTCAAGATATTGTCCGCTGAAAAAAATGGATCAATGCGGCGTTTGCAGAAGCAAGATCTATGAGCTGAAAGACAGTCACGGAAGCTTCCCCATCATTGCTCATGATGACTGTACAACGACTATTCTTAACGGGAAGACGCTCAATCTTTTGGATGAGATGCCAAGTATCGGGGGAATCGAGGCTTTCAGACTGAATTTCACGGTTGAATCAGCAGACCAGGTTGCTAAAACCATCAATGAGGCCTTGGGCAAATTAAAGGGCACGGCCGACAAAGCTGTCTTTAATCAGGAAACGGACACAAGAGGACATTTCAATAAAGAGATTTTGTAGGCAAATGCCAGTTCGTATTCGGGCGAGCGGAATTAAAGGACAAGCGTCAATACTCTAGCTTGGCGGCTTGTCGTCGGTCAAATATCAAAAAGCTTTGCAAAACAATTATAATTGCGATTGAGAGGCGGGTAGACAGATGAAAAAGGTTCAAAAGGCCTTGATTGATTTGATCAGGGGGCTGGGAGCGGTTTTATTGGCAAGCCCCCTTTTTCTTTATTGGTTCATACACGGCGACAATGAGAGATATATATGGATAATAAACGGACCGGAGCCATTTGCCTCATTGGGAGGCGGACCCTTCCAATTATGGACCGGAGCAATTCTTTTCATTTCGGGCTTTGCAATGATTTTTGCATCGGGAATTATTGAAAGGCATATGAATTGAATCATTTGACAAGCGAAGACTTGGATTTTATTGTACAAAACAAGGAGAAGGCATGAAAAAGGAAAAGAAAGAATTTGTAATACAAAAGCCAAGGATTCCCGATTGCTTGGCTTTGTCAAATGGCATTGCGGAATCATTTCGGGACGAGGATATTTTTTGCTGCAAGCTCTTTGAAAATTGCTCCATAGAAGGGGAAAATGCGGAGAAAGTAAGCTTCAAGCAGGTTCTGTTCAGAAATGTGGATTTCAAAAGAACGGCTTTTGCAAGAGTGGAATTTGAGGATGTCAGATTTGAAAATTGCGACCTTTCAAACATGGAATTGGGAGGCGCCATAATACATAGGGTGGAATTCGATAATTGCAAGATGGTTGGATTAAAGCTCAGCGGGGCGGCCATCCATAACACGGCAATGGACAAATGCAATTGCAAATACTCGAATCTGAGGTTTTCATTTTGCAAAAGGTTTGAAGCGAGGGACTCTATTCTGGATTCTTCGGATTTTCAGGGTTCGGAGATGGTTGACGTCAGATACGAAGACACAAGCATGAGGCACTGCCAGATGTCCGGCACAAGCCTTTGCGGAATAGACATAAGCACATGCGCCATTGAAGGAATAGGTATCCGGATGGAGGATATGAAAGGCGCCGTCGTTTCGCCGGAGCAGGCGGTTATGTTTGCGGAAATGATGGGCCTTTCGGTAAAAGACATGTAGACCCAAGATGTTGGCGGCTGTCAAAAATAAGCTGGTCCGGGCTTGCACACCAAGGTGGGTGCGGGCGATTTGTCGAATCGTGGAGACTGTGATAGTATAAAAAAATGCAGATGAGAACAAGAAAAGTTCTTTCAATAAAACAAGAGCGGAGGAAAAACAATGAACGATATACCAAATTGCCCGAAATGCAATTCTGAATACACCTACAAAGACGGGGTTCTTTTTGTGTGTCCGGAATGCGCCCACGAATGGAGCGCGGAACTGGATGCTGATAAAAGCGAAGATGAGAGAGTTGTGAGGGACGTAAACGGAAACATACTGACAGACGGAGATTCAGTTACGGTAATAAAGGATTTGAAAGTAAAGGGAAGTTCTTCCAATCTGAAGATGGGAACAAAGGTCAAGAATATACGTCTTGTAGAGGATGCCGACGGAGGCCATGACATAGACTGCAAAATTCCGGGATTCGGGGGTATGTACTTAAAGTCCCAATATGTAAAGAAGCTGTAGATAAAACAATAAGAAATACTTTAAACTAAAGTGAAAGCCGGGCTTTTAAGCCCGGCTTTTTGTTTACTTGAAATCAAGACCATGCGGTTTTCGCAGCCTTTGATGCTTGTAGATTGGAATCTGATATTTTTCTCCCAGCGCCCTTGCCAAATCTTTGTAGCAGCCTTTCATTTTGTCGTGGAAGGCGATGGCTTCGATTCCTCCCTCTATTGCATTGATGCACTCGATGGTTCTTTCAAGCCCGGATTCCTTGTCGTATTCTCCGGAAACAAGCCACTGGTTGGCAATTAT
>CAZXWC010000151.1:0-2736 GCA_964644525.1 uncultured Peptostreptococcaceae bacterium | reverse complement strand
GTACGCTGGAAAACGTTGCCCGACTGCTTCCAGAAAAAATGGATGGGGAAATATTCCCGATCAAATTGTACATGAGAGAAATTTGGATGTAATTTTTCGGGACTCGACAAACCATATAATTTGAGGAGGGGTGAAAGAATGGCAAAAGCAAAAGGAAAAGTCACATTCGATGAAGCAAGATGCAAAGGTTGTGGAATCTGTGTTACTGCTTGTCCTGTTGGAATAATAAAACTCGATACAAGCAGGATCAACGTCAAAGGATATCATCCGGCGACTGTGGATGAAATGGACAAGTGCATAGGATGTGCCAATTGCGCGACCATGTGTCCTGATGTAATAATTTCAGTAGAAAGAGAATAATAAAAGGAGGGATAAAAACTTATGGCTAAAGTTTTAATGAAAGGAAATGAAGCAGTAGGAGCCGCCGCAATCAAAGCGGGCTGCAAATACTTTTTCGGATATCCTATAACACCACAGAATGAAGTACCTGAATACATGTCAAAAGAGCTTCCCAAAATTGGAGGAAGTTTTGTACAGGCTGAAAGTGAAGTGGCGGCGATCAACATGGTTTATGGTGCCGCAGGCGCAGGTGTTAGAGTCATGACATCTTCATCGTCTCCGGGAATTGCTTTGAAACAGGAAGGCATTTCATATATAGCGGGAGCAGAGCTTCCATGTGTTATAGTCAATATGATGAGGGGCGGCCCAGGATTGGGAAGCATACAATCATCACAGTCGGATTACTTCCAAGCAACAAGAGGTGGAGGAAATGGAGACTACAGAACTCTTGTTTACGCTCCTGCAAATGTTCAGGAATTGGTTGATTATACAATGAAAGCTTTTGATGTCGCGGACTACTACAGAAATCCTGTATTGGTTCTTGGGGATGGAATGATAGGCCAAATGATGGAGCCTATTGAGTTTAAGGAAAGCGAAAAAATGGAATTGCCCGAAAAAGACTGGGCAACTACAGGAACTAAGGAAGCAAGAAAACCAAACATAGTTAATTCTCTAAGACTCCAGGCTCCTGAGCTTGAAGAATTGAATAAAAAAATTGAAGCAAAATATAAGGAAATGGAAGAAAGAGAAGTTATATATGAATCATATAAACTTGAGGATGCTGAAATAGTTTTTGTTGCTTACGGTACTGTCTCAAGAATCACAAAGAATGCCATCGATCTTCTTGAAAAAGAAGGCATAAAAGCCGGTCTAATAAGACCTGTAACGCTTTGGCCTTTCCCAAACAAGGCATTCGCAGAAATCCCCGCTACGGCCAAGGTCCTCATGAGTGTTGAGATGAGTCAGGGAGGACAAATGATTGATGATGTCAAGATTGCAAATGAAGGCAGATTGCCGATAGGATTCTATGGAAGAAGCGGTGGAATGGTGCCAACACCACAGGCTATAGTTGAATCTGCAAAAGAATTGCTAGGGGGTGTAAAATAATGGCTGTTGTTTTCGATAAGACTAAAGGACTTACAGAGAAGGAATTTCATTACTGCCCCGGTTGTACCCATGGGATTATTCATAGAATCACAGCTGAAGTATTAGTAGAGCTTGGCGTTTTGGGAGATGCCATTGGAGTTGCTCCGGTGGGTTGTTCGGTTTTGGCTTATGATTATTTCAATTGTGACATGAATGAGGCCGCACATGGACGTGCTCCTGCAGTTGCTACTGGAATAAAGAGAGCGCTTCCAGACAAGGTTGTTTTTACTTATCAGGGAGATGGTGATTTGGCTTCCATAGGAGCGGCTGAAGTTGTTCATGCGGCTCACAGGGGAGAAAAAATAACCACAATTTTTGTAAATAATGCAATATACGGAATGACAGGCGGACAAATGGCCCCTACCACTCTGGTAGGTCAAAAGGCTACTACCGCACCCTACGGAAGAGACGAATCACTTTGCGGACAACCGCTTAAAGTTTCCGAAATGCTTGCAACTATAAATGGCGCAGCCTTTGTAGAGAGGGTTGCTGTGGATACGCCGGCAAATGTCAGGAAAGCCAAAAAAGCCATAAAGAAAGCTTTTGAATGTCAACTCGAGGGTAAAGGCTATGCAATAGTCGAGGTTCTTTCAACTTGTCCCACAAACTGGGGTATGACTCCTGTTGACGCAATCACATGGCTCCGGGAGAATATGATGCCCTATTATCCAATGGGCAACTTGAGAAATCCTTGGGAGGTGAAGTAACATGTTGAACGAAAAGGTTGTTTGCGCAGGATTTGGCGGACAAGGCGTAATGTCAATGGGTAAGCTTTTGACCTATGCTGGAATGATTGAAGACAAGCAAGTTTCATGGCTTCCTTCATACGGGCCTGAAATGCGTGGAGGAACGGCGAACTGTGCAGTAATGGTGTCGGATACATTGATAGGTTCTCCTATTATTGAAAAAGACGCAACTACAGTAATAGCTATGAACCTTCCTTCATTGATCAAATTCGAAGAAGAATTGCTTCCGGGCGGAAAGCTTTTTATAAACAGTTCATTGATTGAAAGAAAAGCCGAAAGAGACGACATAGACGTATATTATGTTCCGGCAAATGAAATAGCCGTTTCTTTGGGAACAGGCAAAGCCGCCAACATGGTAATGCTTGGGGCGTATCTTGAAGTCACAAAAACTGTAAAGAGCGAAACGGTTATAGAGGCATTCAAAAAGGTTTTCGGACCATCTAAAGCTCACTTGGTTCCACTTAATGAAAAAGCATTATTAAAGGGAGCCGAATCCGTAAAATAA
>CAZXWC010000150.1:0-2750 GCA_964644525.1 uncultured Peptostreptococcaceae bacterium | reverse complement strand
TTCAAAGATGCATATCCGAGCCAAATATCCGGAGGTATGGCGCAAAGGGCTGCTCTGGGAAGAACACTTTGTTACGAGCCGGATGTAATACTTATGGACGAGCCTTTGGGAGCCCTGGACGCATACAACAGGAAAATTCTTCAAGACGAGTTAATCCATATTTTTAATACATGCAATAAGACAATAGTATTTGTCACCCATGATATTGAAGAGGCTCTTTACCTGGGACAACGACTAATTATTATTGATGATGGAAAAATACTTGAAGATATTTATATAGGTGAAAGTTATCCAAGGGACATTTACTCGCCTAAGTTTTCAAGACTAAGGGAAAAAGCCATGAATACCATCATGGATTCCAAAAATAAATTGGCTGTGGCGCAATAAAAAAATAAATCAGAAAAGGAGGATAAACATAAAAAAATCTGAATGAAAATCGGTATAAATTGAAATTGTCAGGGGAAAAGGAGGATTTTATGAAAAAATTATCATTGTTTATGGTGGTTCTGCTTGTGGTAATAGCTGTTCTATCGGGTTGCGCAAGCGGTGCGGGTGAAGCAGCCGAAGTTCCGGCAAAAGAAAAGGTCAATATTTCCTATGTGAAATTGCCGCTTAATGTGCCGTCAATAGTTGAAAAGAATAAAATGATGTTTGAAGATGCTTTTGGTGAAAAAGGAATGGAAGTGGAATTCCCCGAAATAACACAAGGATCAAAAATGACACAGGCTCTTGCATCGGGTTCACTTGACTTTTGCAATGCACTGGGAGGAACTTCCGCAATTCTTGCTGCGGCAAATGGTGTGGATGTTAAAATAATCGGCATTTACAGCAGGGCACCAAAGGCTTTTACAATTATGGCAAAAGATGATTCAATAGCTGGAATAAAAGACTTGCAAGGCAAAAAAATAGTTGGACCGAAAGGTACGATTCTGCACCAATTGCTTTTGGGTTCATTGGTGGAGAACGGCATGAAGATGGATGATGTAGAATTTATAAATATGGGAATAGGTGACGGAATGGCGGCTCTTTCTTCTGGAAATGCGGATGCCGCTTTAGTTGCGGGACCTGCGGTTACGATTGCCCTTGAAGCTGGAAACAGGGTAATTGAGACAGGAGAAGGCCTCTTGGACGCTACAATAGTCATAGCTACAAGCGGGGAAATGATTGATAAATATCCCGGAATTGTTCAGACATATATGGACGTACATAGAAAAAGTCTTGAATATATGGAGGGCAATCCTGACGATACCTATGCAATGACTGCCAAGGAGACAAACATAGACGTTGAGGCAGTAAAAACAATGTTTGAGTGGTATGATTTCAGCCCGCAAATAAGCGAGAGTGATATAGAAGATCTGATCAAGACACAAGAATTTCTTATAGAAAATGGAATGCTTGAAAACGAAATAAAAATCAAGGACATAATAGTCGATATGACTGCAGAATAGAAGTACTTAAAAAAGGCAATACTGCCATGGCCGGACGATATCTCCCCTGTCCGGCCATGGATTTTTATTTTTGAATAATAAATAAAAAGGTTGATAATAAATTAAACATAGTTTAAAATCTCATAAATAATAAACCGATGGCGTTGAAGGGAATCGTAGTTCAGGAAACAAGAAGATGGGAACAGTCGGCGGGGAAGTCGGTTTCAATGAGAACAAAGGAAGACGCTCATGATTACAGATATTTTCCTGATCCCGATTTGATGCCTATAATAATAGGAGATCCTTTTGTTGAAAAACTCGGAGAATCTCTTCCCGAACTTCCCGACGAAAGAAAAGCTAAATATATAAAGGAATATAAATTGACGGTATATGATGCGGAACAATTGGTATCAAGCAAATATCTTTCGGACTATTTTGATATGACGGCAAAAAAAGTCAAGTCTCCAAAGATAGCTCAAACATTCTTATGACAGATATATTAAGGCTTTTGTCAAAAGATGGCGAGGATGCCCGCATACCTTTCATTAGTGACGATTTCGCACGTCTTGCCGATTTGATTTTTTTGGGGACAATAAACAATACTTTGGCAAAAAAAGTTATTGAAAAAATGTGGAAGGAAAATCTTTCCCCCGATTTCATAATCGAAAGAGACGATTTGAGCTTGATAAAGGATGAAGATTACCTTTCCAGCCTTGCAATTGAAATAGCGGGTGAAATGCCAAAGGTTGTTGAAGACTACCTTTCCGGAAAAGAAAAGGCTCTGCAATCCTTGATTGGACAAATAATGAGGAAGACGTCCGGAAAAGCTGATCCCGGAATAACAAAAAGAATTTTGCTGAAAACAATAAACGATTTGCATTAAAAACAAAGAGGTTAAAGAAAAGGCATCAATCTTAAAGGATATGGAAAACCTTCTATTCCAAGTTGCCGATAAAAACCGGTGATTGGGCGTATTGAAACATACGCTGACAAACGGTTTTGCCTGTGCCCTGTGGTTTGAGGGGCAACGCAAAAATTGATGTTTTTCTGCAGTTTGAAATGAGTCTGCCATATGGCAGACTCATTTATATTTGATAATCGATCGGCAAAATTCAAATCATTATTTTATGCTTTGCCGCTGCAGCCCAAAACATCTTTGATTTTGTGAGCAACCATTTCCTCTATTGCTGTCCTTCCCTTGCCCAAGTACTTTCTTGGATCGAAAACATCAGGGTTTTCAACGAATGCTTTTCGGATTGCTGCTGTCATGGCGAGGCGAAGGTCGGTGTCTATGTTTATTTTGCAGACACCCAGTTTTGACGC
>CAZXWC010000149.1:0-2786 GCA_964644525.1 uncultured Peptostreptococcaceae bacterium | reverse complement strand
TGGCACTCTTGAGGATGATGATATTTTCAGGCTGAGAACCGTGATGGGAAAATGCTCTGCGAAGGCTATCGATTTCAACTAAAATCAACTTTTGAATTTTCCATCACAAAACCGTCACATTCCCCGGGTAATATGTATTTAGACAAAAGAGATACATAAAATAACGAAAGGGGAATTGAAATGAAAAACAAGGCAAACAAGAAGGTTATAAGCGTGGTATTGGCGGCATCAATGTTGCTTGCTATGGGAGTGACGGCTTTTGCGACAGAAACAACTGAAACAGATGCAAGCGAAAACCAGAAGGGGTATTACAGGCAAGCAACCGAAAAGAGAGGCAGGATGGGAACTGAAAGGGGAGCCATAAAATCTCCCGGGGTAAGGCTTGCGCTTGGTGACAGACTGCTTGATGAAATGGTGGAGAATGGTACAATTAATGAAAATAATGCAAAAGCCATAGAAAGTTTCATTGAGGAGCAGAGAGAGCTTTCACTGGAAGAACGCGTGCATCCCGAAGAGGGACAAGATCCTTTGGAATTTCTTGTTGACGAGGGTGTCATAGAAGAAGAGACCAAAGAGGAAATACTGGCCGGAATTGAAGTCCTGAGGAATGAAAGAAGAGAAGCTTTTATCCAAAGCATAACCGATGAGGAAATTCTCACAGAGGATGAAATGGACGAAGTTCTCGAATTCATGGAGGGCTGCAAAGAAGAAAGAGAAGAGTTGCGGGAAGAATTTTCCGAGATGAATATGGCGGAGCGAAGGGAATACATGCAAGAGCACAGAGAGGATTTCCAGGGACCCTTTGAAGAAATGGTTGATGAGGGATTGATATCAGATGATCAAGCCGATGCAATAAGGGACCTTATGCCAAAAAATGGTCGAAGGGATTTCAGGGATGGAAGAAAGGGCTTCAACCCCAATATGGACAGAGGTGAAAAAAACGGAAGGCCTTTCGAAAGCAGAACTTCTGAAAGATTCACTCCACTGATGGATGCAGAGGAACTTTAAAGTAAACAGCAAAAGGCATAATCCCTTCAGCTTGAAGGGATTATGCTTTTTTTAAAGAATATATGAATAAAGACAAATAGCAAGCTGGAGGAGCCATGGCAATTAAAATACTAGTTGCGGACGATGAAATGCGAATAAGGAAAATAATCGGGGACTATCTCGAGAATGCAGGTTATGAGGTTTTAAGGGCGGAAAATGGAAGAAAAGCTGTTGAAGCCTTTTACATGAATGATGATATAGATCTGGTAATACTCGATGTAATGATGCCTGAGAAAAACGGATGGGAAGTATGTAAAGAGATTCGCGAAGAATCGGATATTCCTGTAATCTTTCTGACCGCGCTTGGTGAAAGCCATGATGAAATAAAAGGGCTTGATTTGGGAGCCGACGACTATATACCAAAGCCTTTCGGATATGAGCGTTTTATGGCAAGGGTAAGATCGGCGCTCAGGCGGGCAGGTAAAAATCAAGAGGCCAAGTATAAAGTTTTTGATTTAACTGTATATCCCGAAATGCATTCTGCGAGATTAGGCAAAAAAGAAATCGATTTAAGCCCCAAAGAATTCGATCTTCTCATATATCTTATGGACAACAGGAACATCGCCATTGAGAGGGACACGATACTCGATGCCGTGTGGGGATACGATTTTTACGGCGATCCGAGAACTGTCGACACGCATATAAAGAATCTAAGGGCCAAAATCGGCAAAGCCGGAAAATGCATAAAAACTGTTCGCGGCATAGGATACAAGTTAGAGGTGGCAAAATGAAGAAATCCATACGCTTTAAGATATTCATAACCTTCGTGCTTCTTATTGTAGCCTTTCAAGCCGCTTTCCTAATGGTGAACAATTTTTACCTTGACGACATCTATGTAAGCAACACAAAGAACAGAATGGTTGGAGTTTATGAAGAGTATAGAATGCAGATAGAAGAGGGACTTAACCTTGAAAATGCCATAATGGACCTTTCCAGGGACAATGGCGTCACAATAACTGTAATAGAAGACGGAAGCATAAAAGGCACATCATCCTTCGAAAAGCGGTCAAACAAGCAGTTCAAGATTATACCTTTAATAGCAAGCCACATAAGGGGCCTTGAGGGAATAGCCGATAAGGACACTATATTTGTCGAGTCCCGAAACCTTGAATCTCCCCGCAAATCCATATATTTCATAGGCAAAATTGAAAAGGGCAGCTATATCGTAATAGAAAAGCCTCTTGCTCTCATTGACCAAAACACTATGATCGCGCGCCGCTTCATAATGATTTCCGGACTGTTGACGTTGATTCTTGGTTCCGCGGCAATTTTCATTGTTTCGGGAAGAATAACCAAGCCGGTGGTCAAGATGACAAAAACGGCAAAAGCCATAGCAAAGCAGGATTTCAATGAAAAAGTCGATTATAAGGGTGACGACGAATTGGGGGATCTGGCAGGAAGCATAAATCACATATCCGATGAGCTTGACGGAGCCCTGAATGGGCTGAGGGATGCCAACGCCAAGCTTACAGAGGACATCGAGCGGGAGAGAAGGCTCGAGAAGATGCGGAGGAGGTTTGTCTCCAGCGTGTCCCACGAACTGAAGAATCCCATAAGCATGATTCAGGCATATGCCGATGGACTTCGCCACAATATAGCCAAAAGTCCAGAGGCAATGGAAGAGTATGCGGAAATAATTTCCGACGAGTCGGACAAGATGGCTTCCCTTATAAAGGATTTGCTTGACCTTTCGGCATACGAGGCGGGCACATTTTCAATAAATAAAAGAACCTTCGATT
>CAZXWC010000148.1:0-2835 GCA_964644525.1 uncultured Peptostreptococcaceae bacterium | reverse complement strand
CGTTGAACTTCAACTGCCTGTTCAATAAAAACTCGCCTGCGAATGAAAGGGCCAGCTTGGGGGCCATGGCGGCATCATAGATATGGCTCCAAACGGTATTTCTTTCCTTGCCTGCAATCGACTTGAAATAAAGCGATGTGCTTATGAAATGCGGAAGAAAAATCAAAATCAGGTCCCATCCGTTTGCGGTGAAGATAGTTACCCTGAATATTAAGAAAAGCAAAGGTGAAACGATATAGACCATCTTTTGAAGTCCGAACATCCAATAGACAAAGCCGTCCAGGTAGATAAGCTTCTGGGCAAATGTGAGATTCTTCATGGTTAAGGGATTGTATTTTTTAATGACCTGAGTGTTGCCTCTGCACCATCTGTCCCTCTGCTTCATAAGATCCTGGAAATTTTCGGATGTCAGCCCGAGCGCCAGTGTTTCTTTTACAAAAAAGCTCTTATAACCTTCGTTTTGAATAAGCATTCCGGTGGCCATGTCTTCTGTAATCGAACCTGTCGGAATGCCTCCAATCCTGTCTATTGCGGCTCTTCTGAAAAGGGCATTCGTGCCGACATGAAGTACTGCATTGAAATGAGCCCTTTTTTCTTGCATTGTTCTCATGAAGAAGTCTTGCTCGTTGGGAATGTTTGAACCCATTCCCAAATTATACTGAAATGGATCCATGTTGTAGAATACTTGCGGGGATTGGACAAATCCCGTAGACTCGTCTTCAAAGTAATCAAGCATTGCATTTACTATATTTTCTTTCGGGATCATGTCGGCATCCAGCAAAAGAATTAATTCTCCCGATGCTTTCGTCAATACATTGTTTATATTGCCGGCTTTTGCGTGTTCGTTGTTGTCTCTTACAATGTAGTTGATGCCATATTGTCTGCAAAGATTCCTCACAGATTCCCGATTGCCGTCGTCGCCCATGTAGATTTTCAGCTTGTCCTCGGGATAATCGATATTAAGGCAACCGACTATGGTCCTCTTCAATATGTCTTCTGGCTCATTATATGTAGAGATG
Source organism: uncultured Peptostreptococcaceae bacterium (assembly GCA_964644525.1). GTDB lineage: Bacteria > Bacillota > Clostridia > Peptostreptococcales > BM714 > BM714. Next base: position 1,816 of record CAZXWC010000148.1, on the reverse strand, counting down.
ATTATATCGACTAAGGGTTTTTCAATAAAGGGATGCGTTCTTTCTACAAGTACAGATTCATGTCTTGAAAAAAGCATTCGCAAAACGAAATTCTGACCCAATGCAATGGTTTCAAAGAAGATAAGCATGAAAGCAAAAATGAAGTCGAAGGTCCTGATATCGGGCAAGGTGTAAAAAATTCTCCAAAAGATATACACGGAGGACAGAAACAATCCCAAAATGCCCAATATGTTTCTGGACAGATTCTTCTTGCTTAAAAAATAAAGGAAAAATGTGATTGCAATCATCAATAGTGACAGCGCAACCTTTAAATATAAATTCAACTCAACCATTATACTCTCCTGCAGGCTTTGACTTTTAAATATATCTCCATAATAAAGCAATCGGGCTGAATCTCCAAATGTTTGCATAAGAAACCTTGTGGAATTTACTGGCAATAATTTTTGCGGGTTAAAGCATGCTTTGCCGTAGCGAGTGTGGTATAATCGAAAAATATAAAAAAACAGTTTCACCATATACATTTTGCTGATACTTGTTGGCAAAAGCTTAATTGTTAGTGGAATGGCTGTTTGAGGGAAAAGGCATCTGCGCGCTAGGAGGAAATAATGTTTAACCTTGCAGCATTCATCGGATACATGGTTGCGGTGACTTTTACACCGGGACCAAACAACATTCTCGTCATGACTAATGCGGGAACATACGGCTTCAAAAGAACATTGTACTATATGATGGGCGGAGCGATTGGAGTAATGATTATCTTTGCAGCCAGCACATATTTCAATGCTGCGCTTTTTGATGCATTACCCATGGTAAAGCCGTTCATGGGAATTGCAGGCGCGGCATACATGACCTATCTTGCCATTAGGATAATCAGGTCGAAACCGCCGGAGGTCGGCGAATCGGGCGACCCGCTCAGATTTCATTTCGGATTCATAATGCAGTTTTTAAACCCCAAGCTTTTGATATTTGCGGTGACCGCAACATCAAATTTCATAGTGCCTTACTTTGATAGTTCATATTATCTGCCGTTCACATTGCTTATAACAACGATTTTTATCCTGTCCTGGCTAGTATGGGCTCTTTTCGGATCCGCATGTAAGAAGTTCTTAAACAGGCACTACAAACCTTTCAACTATGCAATGGGTTTGATTCTTATTTACAGCGCAGTCTCAATCTCGGGTTTGGCACAAATGTAATGCTTGAGTGCGACCGTTTTGCCACGGGAGACTTTCACCTGTGGTTTTTTTAAAACTCGATTATTGAATACTATTTTTATAAAACATTTCGACATGCGGTATCTTGTCTTCAAGATACATGTCTGACACGGTTTCAAAGCCGAAACTTCCATAAAAGGAGGTCAGATGATTTTGCGCCGAAATTCTTATTTCGTTTTCTTTCAGCTCATTTTCTATGAATTCAATTGCCTTTTCAAGCAGCTTTTTCCCCAGACCGCGGCCTCGGTATTCTTTCTTGACGAGTACACGCCCTATGGCTATCTCGTCATAGGAAACCCCTTTTTCCAAAATCCGGAGATAAGCCATTAACTTTCCATCTTCCATACATGTGAGGTGAAAGGCATTCTCGTCTTTTCCGTCGCATTCCTGGTAGACGCAATCCTGCTCGACAATGAACACTTGCTCGCGGATTTTTATTATTTCATAGAAATCCTTCAAATTGAATTCTTCAAATCTTTTTATTATAAATTCCAAACTGTTTGCCCTCCCGTTTATTTATCATTTTACATCAATGGAGCCCGGTATAATACAATCATGCACATTCATGAATCACTCAGGCGGTGACTGTTGCATAAGGAATA
>CAZXWC010000147.1:0-2879 GCA_964644525.1 uncultured Peptostreptococcaceae bacterium | reverse complement strand
GTGCTTGCGAAGCGGAATGTCCTGTAGACGCTATTAGTGCAGGAGACGACAAATACGTAATCGACGCCGATTCGTGCATTGACTGCGGCGCTTGCGCCAACGTTTGCCCTGTAGATGCTCCCCAACCGGAATAGTCGATAAAAAAGAAAAACCAAGGAAAATTTCCTTGGTTTCTTTTTTATATATAGTTTATTATATAGACTTTCAGTCCTTTATTCTGTAAGTTACAGTAAGAAGACTGTCTATCAGATGAACATTCTCCACTACAATCCCCTCCGGGGTCACTATATCCGTAGGCGCAAAATTCCATATGGCGCTGATTTTGCCGGTATTGGCAATTTTCGAAGCTACATCCTGAGCGCTTTCCTTGTTAGTGCAAACGAAGGCTATGTCAACATCGTTGTTTTCAAGATAATCTTCGATGTCGTCAAAATCATAGACAACTATGTCTCTTATTGCCATTCCAATCAAACGGGGATTGACATCGAACATGGCCTTGCAGTTGAATCCAGTTTTTTCAAAATTCGTATAGTTTGAAAGTGCCTGTCCGAGATTACCCGCCCCTATTATAACTACTTCGTAGTTCTTGTAAAGACCAAGTATTTTCCCAACTTCGCCATGCAGCTCCCTCACATTGTATCCATAACCCTGCTGGCCGAAACCACCGAAGTTGTTTAGGTCCTGCCTGATTTGGGAGGCAGTAAAACCCATTATATTTCCGAGTTCTTTGGATGAGATTTTCTCAACATCCTTGTCGATAAGGTCTTTCAGATATCTATAGTATTTGGGCAACCTTCTTATGGCCGCCATCGAAACTTTATCCTTTTTTTCCATATTAAAAACCCCTATAATTAAAATAGTAATTCAACATGGAAAGTATAGCATTTCATAAAATATATGTCAAATTTTTATCAATTTATTGTCTACAAAAAAGCAATAGTACACAAAAGTAAAGGAATTGAAATATGATTACTGTTACAGCAAACAATTTGAATAAAAGTTTTGGTGTGGAATCCATATTGGAGAATATAAGCTTTACCGTCGACAAAGGCGACAAGATAGGCCTTATAGGCAAAAACGGTTGCGGAAAGAGCACACTCTTCAAAATGATTTCCGGCCGTCTTCCAGTAGACAGCGGAACTCTTTTTATACCCAAGGGAACCAGCTTGGGGTATTTGGAACAAACGCCAGTATTCGCCAATTCATTAACAATAGAATCCGCTTGCACCGAAGTATTCAAGCACCTTGTAGAGATGGAAAGCAAGCTCCACGAGCTTGAGCACTCCATATCTTCATTTAATGACCGGCAAGATCCATCCTACGAGAAAATTCTAAACCAGTACTCTCATCTCCGCGAAACTTTTGAATCTATGAACGGATACGGATACAGAAGCGAAATACGAGGCGTTTTGAACGGATTGGGTTTTGAAGAAGAAGATTTTAAAAAATCTGTAAATGACTTGAGCGGGGGACAAAAGTCCAGACTCAACATAGCAAAGCTTCTTCTGGGAAAGCCGGAGATACTCCTGCTCGATGAACCTACAAACCATTTGGACATTAATGCTATAAACTGGCTTGAAAGCTACTTGAAAAATTACGACAACAGTGTTTTGCTGATTTCACATGACCGCTATTTCATAGACCAAGTATCCAACCGCATATTCGAAATAGAAAACAAGGGCTTGATTTCTCACAAGGGCAAGTATTCAGACTTTGTTAAATTCAAAAAGAGCCAGCAGGAAGTGCAACTGAAAAAATATTTGGAAACACAAAAGGAAATAGAAAAACAGCAGGAAATAGTGCGCCGTTTCAAGCAAAGAGGCACTGAAAAGTTAGCCAAAAGAGCCGCCAGCAGAGAAAAGAAACTCCAAAAGATTGAAAGAATAGAAAAACCCGAGTCAATGCGGGACAAGGCCAAAATAAGATTCCAAACTCAAATAAAAAGCGGAAATGATGTACTGTTTGCAAAAAACCTCTCCAAAAGTTTTTCGGGTCGAACAATCTTCAAGAATATAGAATTCGACATATACAGAAACGACAAAATCGGAATAATCGGCCCAAACGGAATAGGCAAGACCACTCTTTTCAAAATACTTCTTGGTCAAATACAAGCCGACACAGGAGAAGTCAAGACCGGGCACAATGTGCATTTCGGATACTACGACCAGGAACTAAAAGGACTATGCGAAAGCAACGACATATTCGATGAAATAGCATCGCAAAACCCGCATTTGACAAATACAGAAATCAGGACGCTTCTGGGGACTTTTCTTTTTTATGGAGACGACGTGTTTAAAAAGATCGGCAGCCTTAGCGGAGGCGAAAAAAGTCGGGTTTCCCTGCTTAAACTGATGCAGTCGAAATCCAACATGCTTCTACTTGACGAGCCCACAAACCATTTGGATATACCTTCAAAAGAAGCCCTTGAAAACGCCCTGGCCTCATATGAAGGAACATTTTTGACAATTTCCCATGACAGGTACTTCCTCAACAGCGTTTGCGACCGGATATTCGATATGTCGGAAGACAAAATGGAAACTTATCTAGGAAACTATGACGATTTTATAGAGAAAAAGCTTTTGCTCGAAGAACTTAATGCTGAAACTACAGTCGAAACAAAAACCAAAACTCAAATAAAAGAGGAACGCAAACGCCGCAAAGAAGAAGAAAAACTGGTCCGCGATGAAAAAAAGCGTCTTCAAAGAATCGAATCAGAAATAGCCGACACCGAAAAAGAAAAAGCCCGGCTTGAAAAAATGATGTGCACTGATGAAGTCGCTAAAAACTTTGAAAAAATGCAAAATCTGTCACAGAACTATGAAATTCTTGAAAAAAACCTAAAAAAAATGTATGAGGAATGGGAATCTCTAATTTAGTAT
>CAZXWC010000146.1:0-2940 GCA_964644525.1 uncultured Peptostreptococcaceae bacterium | reverse complement strand
ATTGTCAATTCAAATAAAAGCGCGGCTGCACTAATGAATTGAAAACAACAACAAATGGATTCAAACAGGAGGTGTACGGTTAAATGGCGAGAATCGCAGGTGTTGACTTACCAAGAGACAAAAGAGTCGAAATCGGATTGACTTATATATTCGGAATAGGAAGATCAAGCTCCATAGAAATACTTGGAAAAGCTGGAATCAATAAAGAAACCAGAGTCAAGGATTTGACAGAAGAGGAAGTCAGTAAGTTAAGACAAATCATTGTCGATGAGCATCAAGTCGAAGGAGATCTGAGACGGGAAGTTTCTTTGAATATAAAGAGACTCAAGGAAATCGGCTGTTATAGAGGAATACGTCATAGAAGAGGTCTTCCGGTAAGAGGACAAAAGACTAAAACCAATGCAAGGACGAGAAAAGGTCCAAAGAGAATGGTAGGGCGTAAAAAGAAATAGCAAAGGAGGGTTTTGAAACATGGCGAAGAAAGTCCGCAAAGCACGTAGAAAGAAACGTGAGAAGAAGCATATAGAACGTGGACAGGCACATATTCAGTCTACATTCAACAATACAATCGTGACACTCAGTGACATGTCCGGCAATGTTATTGCATGGGCAAGCGCCGGAGGACTCGGATTCAAGGGTTCCAGAAAATCCACTCCTTATGCAGCTCAAACGACGGCTGAACAAGCCGCAAAAGGTGCTATGGAGCATGGGCTTAAACATGTTGAAGTTTATGTTAAGGGTCCTGGAGCAGGCAGGGAAGCCGCAATCAGATCGCTTCAAGCCACTGGATTGGAAATAAGTTCAATCAAAGATGTCACACCGGTTCCGCACAATGGTTGCAGACCGCCCAAACGAAGAAGAGTTTAAGCTAGACTAGGAGGTGAAAGAATAATGGCAAGATACACAGGACCGTCATGCAGACTTTGCCGAAGAGAAGGACAGAAACTTTTTCTCAAAGGCGAAAGATGCTATACCGATAAATGTGCTATGAACAGACGCGCAAAAGCGCCTGGGCAGCATGGAGAAGGAAGAAGAAGAAAGCCTTCCAACTATGGGATTCAATTAAGAGAAAAACAAAAGGTCAAAAGGTATTATGGGCTTTTGGAGAATCAATTCAAGCGACACTTTGACAAAGCAGAAAAGCAATCAGGCATAACGGGTGAAAATTTCCTGAAAATACTGGAAACCAGATTGGACAATGCCGTATTCAGAATGGGAATGGCCGCTTCAAGAAAAGAAGCCCGTCAACTCGTTACACACGGACATTTTACAATCAACGGCAAGAAAGCTACAATACCCTCGATGGTAGTTGAAATTGGAGACACTATAGCAGTTAAAGAAAAAAGCAAATCTTCCGCAAAATTCAAGGAAATAGCAGAAAAATCGGTAAATATACCGAGTTGGCTTTCTGTTGATTCTGAAAAAATGGAAGGTAAAGTCGTAGCGTTACCCGTTAGAGAAGATATCGATATACCGATTGAGGAACATTTAATCGTAGAATTGTATTCCAAATAATTAGACTCCGGTAACCCTCGAAATGACAATATGCTAAGAGGGAGGGCATAGAATGATAGAAATTGAAAAACCGAGAATTGAATGTGTCGAAATGTCTGATGAAGGCACGTATGGAAAAATCGTCGTAGAACCTCTGGAAAGAGGCTACGGAATAACCATAGGAAACAGTCTTAGAAGAATTCTCCTTTCGTCTTTGCCTGGCGTGGCTGTCAAGTGGATTAAAATTGACAGCGTACTGCATGAATTTTCAACAGTTGCAGGAGTAAGTGAGGATGTTGTAGATATAATACTCAATCTAAAAGAATTGTCCGCAAAAATTCATTCTGAGGAATTGGTAAAGGAAGTAAGGATTGAGAAGAAGGGACCTGGAATAATAACGGCGGGGGACATCATTGCTGATGCTGACGTCGAAATTCTGAATCCTGACATGTATATCGCGACAATAGACGAAGATGCAGAAATGAACATGGTATTGGGAATCGCAAGAGGAAGAGGATATGTGTCGGCTGAAGGCAACAAAGACGAAGAGATGCCGATTGGCGTAATTCCTGTGGACTCGATTTATACTCCTGTAAAAAAAGTCAATTACAAAGTTGAAGATACAAGGGTTGGCCATGTTACCGATTTTGACAAATTGACGCTCGAAGTATGGACAGATGGAAGCATAAGTCCCGACGAAGCAGTTTCATTGGGTTCAAAGATAATGAACGAACATTTGAATCTTTTTATTTGCTTGACTGAGAGTATCGGTGATGTTGAAATAATGGTTGAAAAAGAAGAAGACAAGAAGGAAAAAGTACTTGAGATGACCATTGAAGAACTTGATCTTTCAGTTCGTTCCTACAACTGTTTGAAGCGTGCAGGAATCAATACAGTGGAGGATCTTATACAGAAAACCGAGGATGAGATGATGAAAGTAAGAAATCTTGGAAAGAAATCCTTGGAAGAAGTTAGAGGGAAACTGATTGAATTGGAACTGGTCCTCAAGCAGGATGATGAATAGACTTCGATAAAGGAGGGATCTTTATGGCTGGATACAGAAGGCTGGGTCGTACGACCGACCACAGGAATCTCATGCTTAGAAACATCGTGACAAGCCTGATAAAGAACGGTCGTATCGAGACAACCGAGGCAAAAGCCAAGGAAGCCAGAAAAATAGCGGAAAAAATGATTACGCTGGCCAAAAGAGGCGACTTGCATGCAAGACGCCAGGCTATCGCTTATATGCTTGATGAAACCGTTGTCAAGAATATGTTTGATGAAATCGCACCTAAATACAGCGAAAGAAACGGCGGTTACACAAGAATAATTAAAATTGGACAAAGAAGAGGAGACGCTTCACCCATGGTTCTTTTGGAACTGGTATAGTCGTCTGATGAGAAACCAAGGGGTTAAGTCATACTTAATCCCTTTTTCATTATTATT
>CAZXWC010000145.1:0-3022 GCA_964644525.1 uncultured Peptostreptococcaceae bacterium | reverse complement strand
CATAGGCGCCTATCATCATTCCCTCAATAAGGTTGTGGGGGTCGCCTTCAAGAACGCTTCGGTCCATGAATGCTCCCGGATCGCCTTCGTCGGCGTTGCAGACGATGTACTTGGGAGTGCTTTTAGAGGCTCTTGCTGCATTCCACTTGAACCAGGTGGGGAAGCCAGCTCCTCCTCGGCCCCTGAGACCGGATTTTTTTATAATGTCTATAACGTCTTCGGGCGAAAGCTTCGAAATGCATTTCTTTATGGCTTCGTAGCCGCCGGCCTCAAGATAGTCATCAATTTTTTCGGGATTGATTACTCCGCAATTCCTAAGAACTATGCGTTTTTGGTTTCCGAGTATATTGAGGTCGTCCTGTGTTATTTGGCATGTTTTTACTTCCTGCTTGTCTCTGATTTTTTTCAGTATGAGGTCGTCGACCATTTTAGGCGTAACCTTGACATATGTAGTCTTTTCCCCGTAGTCGTCGTAGATATCAACAATAGGCTCAAGATAACACATTCCGCAGCAACCGGTGATTTCAACATCGGCTTTCAGACCGTTTGCTGAAAGGACTTCGCTTATTTTTTTATGGACCTTACCGGCTCCGGCCGCCAAACCGCAACTTCCTTCTCCTATAACTATCTTCATCTAGCGCACCTCCCCTTCAAGCAGAGCTTCTTCCTTTAGCTTGTCAAGAATGTTCTCGGCTTTCTTGGGCGAAAGCTTGGCGTATGTTTCACCGTTTATCATCATTACCGGTGAAAGGCTGCAGCATCCTAGACAGGCTACATTGTTGAGAGTGAAGAGGCCGTCTTCTGTAGTCTCTCCGTCTTTGATGCCAAGCTTCTGGCATATTGCCGATTCAATTCTTTCGGATCCGTTTACGTGGCATGCCGTTCCCTGGCAAAGCATGATAAGGTACTTTCCTACCGGCTTGAGCCTGAATTGGGTGTAGAATGTCACCACTCCGTAAATCTTTGCAGGTTTCAGCTTGGTTTTTTTTGCAATGTAAAGAATGACTTCTTCAGACAGGTAACCGTAAGTTTCCTGAGCTTTCTGAAGTATGGTAATGAGACTTCCCTTCACGTGCGCATATTTTTCGAGAACCGGATCGATTCTTGAAAAATCAAACTCGCTTTGTTTCATATAATGTCCCCCTTAGAATGATTTTTTTAAAAAAAACAGCAATAGCACAAATACTCTGCCATTGCTTCTCTGTCAGCTTGATTGAGAATGAATCATTTGGAATGATTCTTCCAGAGTTCTGTCCGGAACCGGTTCTTTTGCCTGAGAATTTCATCAATGTCGGCAAACATTGACTTGTCCCTTCGGCGGCCGCATGCGGCGCTCTCCCGAGTCCTTCATCCAGTTGTTGCGTGTCCATTTGCATTTGGCATATTATTGGGAATCCATGCATAATTAAAGCAAGTGTTATGCCAAGTTTATGGGCTTTGATAAATTCTTGCAACATAGTGATTCTAAGACATTATTAAATCAAAATACTGAGATTATCTTTTGGCCGGTAAAAAACGGCGAAATATTTTTCTCTAACATGAAAGAACTTTCATTAAAATTCAAAAATGATGATAAAAAAAGACAATTGTACTTAACAAAAATAGTATAACATATAAGCTTGTGAACATGTTCACAAAAAGCCAAAAAATGCATCAAAATTGCTTATTTCAATCCTTTTCACCAATTTCGATGTCGTTGAGTATGAAACGGTCGTGTATGTGGGACAAGACTTCTTTTCCGGACGCCTTGTCTATTATGCAGGAAATCTTGATGTCGGATGTGCTTATCATCTGTATGTTGACTCCGAGTTCGAAAAGGGACTCAAAGAGATTGGACGCTGCGTCTACACTGTTTGCTATTCCGGTACCAACTATTGAAAGCTTGCATACGGCATCATCGAAAGAGATATCCTTTGCTTTAATTTCACCTGCTACCTTTCGGCTTATAGAGAGAGCCTTGTCGAGGTGGCTTCTTTTTACAGTGAAGGAAACATCGTTTACACTATCCCTGCTTATGTTTTGAATAATCATGTCTATGGGAATGCTTTCCCCCGCAAGTTCCGAGAAGAGCCTGAAAGCTATTCCGGGACGGTCGGGAACCTCCATTATTGTAATTTTCGCTATTTCCTCATCCAGTGTAACGCCTCTTACAACAACTTTTTCCACTTGCTCCACCTCCACAATTCTTGTTCCGGGTTTGTCCTCAAAGCTGGACTTTACTTCTAGGGGAATATTGAACTTTCTTGCCAATTCCACCGAGCGGGGATGCAATACCTGGGCTCCTAGAAAGGCCAGCTCCAGCATTTCGTCATAAGATATGACATCGAGTTTTTTTGCGTTTTTCACCTTTCGGGGATCGCTTGTGTATATTCCGTCTACATCCGTATAGATTTCGCATTTTTCCGCTTTAAGGGCCGCCGCCAAGGCAACGGCTGTCGTATCTGACCCGCCCCTGCCCAAAGTCGATATGTCACGCTTTTCGGTGATACCCTGAAAACCCGCGGCCACAACTATTCGGCCGCTTTTGATTTCGTTTTTTATCCGTTTTGTATCTATGTCTAGAATGCGGGCGTTTTTGTGGTGCAGGTCCGTTATTATTCCCGACTGGGGACCTGTGAGTGAAACGGCCTGGTATCCCTCGGCCTCTATGGCCATAGACAAAAGAGAAATTGAAACCATTTCCCCTGTCGAAAGCAACATGTCCATTTCACGTTCGGACGGTTTGCCGGTTATGGACTTGGCCATAGAAACCAAACGGTCCGTACTGTCGCCCATTGCCGAAACAACAGCAACCACTTGCCCGAATTCTTCTTTTGTCTCAATTATTTTTTTGGCTACGCGCTTGATCCTTTCAATTGAACCTACAGACGTGCCACCGTATTTTTGTACTATGAGCTTGTTCATCCAGACCTCCGTGTTTGTGTATAAAACACAATAGTAATCAATATAAAGACAATTTTTATTATAAAATAAAAGCAGCCTTACTGCAAGAACTTATTTTGAAGCAAAGCCTATTGTCTTG
>CAZXWC010000144.1:0-3025 GCA_964644525.1 uncultured Peptostreptococcaceae bacterium | reverse complement strand
ATTATTATACCGTAAACAATAGCATACTTGATGCAAAATGGCAATAAAAATTGTTGTGTGTTTTTAGCATATTTTTGTTTTGAAAGCCAATATGAAAACTCCTTCATTACTATGCGCCATTTATTATTGCATAAAAACTTGTTTTGCTTTTGCGCTTTTTAAGAAGCAAACCATTTGCTTGCAAGGTTTTTTCCCTATTGACCATATCTATCCATTCCTTTTGCTCAAAGCATACACAGCTTTGCTGTTCTGCAATTTTTAATATGGTTTCCTTCATAATTGCCTGTAATCCTAATAAACAAGACATTATTTCGACTTATTTCGACTTATTTGTTTTTTGTATTGTAATTTTTTAATTCTTCTGATAATATTGTTGTACAGATATTTTTTTAACAGCTCGGGCAAAGGTTTTAGTAAATCCTTTGATTCGGCCGCAGAGAGGATTGTTTGAAAAATGGATATATTGAAACTGGAATACCCTTTAAACGATCTTGACATCGGTCGTTTGGCAGTGCTTATTGCAATGGCAACAAGCAGGGAACAGGAAGCCAAGATAAGGCAAACGCTTGCAAATATGGACTACAGATTTTGTATAACCGAAGTAGGCGGAGAAAGGCTCGAATTCAACAAAAAGCTTTACAAGGCGGTAATAGGCGCGACTTTGAACAATAAAATAATTGTAAAGAATTCTAACGAGGTACACGCACTTCTACATGCTACGGAGGAAGCAAAGAAAGGATTCCTTTTCAAGGAAGTCTCTTCATTAAATGTTGCTGTAAAGGTCAGCATAGTTCGTAAGGACCATTGGCTGGCGGTAGGAATGTACGGGTACTCGGCAATGCACTCGATTACAAACCATAGCCGGGTCGGTTTAGGTCTCATGCACATATAAGAAAACTTTATCAAGTCAAATTAGAGCAATTTAGAGCGCCCGAGAGAAAAACGAGAGAACGAAAAACATATATAAAAAGAAATACCACATAGAGAGATTGAGAGACAGAGTTATAGAACATAAAAATTCTATAGCTCTGTCTTTTTATATTCAAAATAAAAAAAGGAGGGAAGGTATTGTCGTTTAGCTGAAACATAGGATTTATAATTCAATTTATGAAAGGTGGTTTCTTTAAATGATTAGAAAACTAGGCAATCGTTTGACAAAATGGTCCTTCAAGTATATCCCGGATCCGAGCATATTCGCTGTTGTTTTAACATTCATGGCCTTTATTTTAGGCATGGTGATAACCAAGCAAACTCCAATGCAAATGACTCAGCACTGGTACAAGGGCTTTTGGAGCCTTCTTACATTCAGTATGCAAATGGCTCTTATGGTTATAACCGCTTCTGCTGTAGCCAATGCTCCAGCTGCCAAAAATGTAATTAAAAAGCTTGCCTCGGTTCCCAAAACAAGCAAGCAGGCCGTTTGGTATGTAACCTTTATATCTGTCGCAGTCTCCTTCGTACATTGGGGATTAACACTCATAATCAGTGCCCTTCTCGCAAAGGAAATTGCCAGAAGTCTCCGAATCAAAAATGTTCCATTTGAATACGGCCTCATCGGAGCAGGCGCATATGTAGGTCAAATGACTTGGCATGGTGGGTTTTCTGCTTCAATAGGACTTTTGATTGCATCTCCCGGACACTTTTTGGAGTCTGAAATGGGACTTATTCCCATGTCGGAATATGTTTTCAATCCTATGAACATTGTTATTTCACTTGCGCTCCTAATTCTGCCTCCTCTTTTCGCAGTCATGCTTCATCCTAAAGAGGGAGAAGAATACCAAAAGCTGGATGAAGATACAATGGCTGTTCTAAACGCTGAAGAAGCTCCTGTTGACGGGCTCCCTGAAAATCCAAGCGTGGGCGATAGAATGAACCACAGCAGATTTATCGCATACTGCCTGGGGCTTTTAGGTTGGGTATATATCATTTATTATTTCGCAACAAATGGCTTCAGCCTTAACCTTGACATTGTAAACTCTGTATTTCTTTTCGCCGGAATTTTTTTACACGGAAACATCAGCAATTACGTAAAAGCCGTCAAAAATGCCACTACGGGCGTAAGCGGCATTATCTTCCAATTCCCGCTCTATGCAGGAATAATGGGAATGATTCGCTATTCGGGTCTTGTTGACACTTTCGCTCAGGGCTTGGTAAATATGAGCACACCCTTCACATTCCCCATGTGGTCATTCTTATCATCGTCATTGGTAAACCTCTTTGTCCCCAGCGGAGGCGGACAATGGGCCGTTCAAGGACCTATTGCTGTTCAATCGGCCAAACTTATGGATGCATCTATAACAAAAACAGCGCTTTGCGTAGCATACGGAAATACTTGGACCAACATGTTCCAACCTTTCTGGGCCATTGCACTATTAGGCATCACCGGGCTTAAAGCCAGGGACCTTATCGGATATTCGACAAGCATAATGATTCTAAGCGGCGGCATCTTCATTCTCGGCGTTTTGTTCCTGCCGGTTTAGAACAAGAAGAAAAGGGGTTTTAAAATGAATAACAAACCTTTGGACGGAATAAAGATTCTTGATTTGACAAGGGTTTTGGCCGGACCTTATTGCACAATGGTATTAAAAAACCTTGGAGCCGAAGTCATTAAAATAGAAAGACCTGGAATCGGAGACGATTCCAGGGGCTTCGGTCCTTATGTCAACGGAGAAAGCGCCTATTTCGTCAGTATAAATCGAGGCAAAAAAAGCATTGCGGTTGATTTGAAATCTGCCGAAGGCAAACAAGTATTTTTCGATTTGATAAAGCAAGTCGATGTTGTTACAGAAAACTTCAAACCGGGAACCATGGAAAAGCTGGGACTCGGCTACAATAAAATAAATGCTGTTAATCCCAGGGTAATCTATGCGGCAATGTCCGGGTTCGGTCACTCCGGTCCATATTCATCCCGCCCGGCATACGATATGATTGTGCAGGCAATGGGAGGGATAATGAGCATTACAGGCCAGGCAGGCGGAGCCCCAACCCGGGTCGGGACATCTGTAGGCGATATAACAGCCGGTCT
>CAZXWC010000143.1:0-3045 GCA_964644525.1 uncultured Peptostreptococcaceae bacterium | reverse complement strand
ACATCCTGCAGGCCTTCCTATTGTATGTCAATTCCGGATTCATTGAATGTGTTTCGGGATTGTGGCACCATGCGCATCTGAGGGGACATCCCTTAAGGAAAACCGTCGTCCGTATTCCATCGCCGTCGTTCAAAGACCATCGCTGTATTTCGGTTACGATGCCATTAGAATCCTTCATAGGTAGTCCTTTCGATTATTGCGTCCTGCATTTCCCGTGAAAGATTCACGAACTGGGTGCTGTATCCCGCAACCCTGACCAGAAGGTCCTTGTGCATTTCGGGGTGGATCTGAGCTTCCTTGAGCTTCTCGACATCTATTACATTGAACTGCACATGAAAGGCTCCCAAAGAAAAATATCCTCGAATCAGCGATGCCAGATTCGCAAGGCCTCGCTTGTCCTTGACCATGTCCGGGGCCAACTTGATATTCAGCAGGGTTCCTCCCGAATGGACATCGTGATTTATCTTCGCCGCCGAACGCATGGCAGCCGTCGGACTCGTGACATCCGTTCCCGCATGCGGAGAAACACCTTCCGTTAGCGGCGAGCCCGATTTTCTGCCCTCGGGAGTTGCACCAATCACGCTTCCGGTTGGGACATAATTTGATATCCCCATAAAAGCCGAATTGAATGCCGATCCAAAGAAATCTTTATATTTCTTTATTTCACTGTTGTAAAAGTCCGTGATCTCAATTGCCAAATCATCTACAACATCGTCGTCATTTCCATACTTGGGGCAATCAATCGCCTGCCCTCTCAAATCTTCTCTGTCTTCCCAATCCGAATCAAGAACTTCATTTAATTCCTTCAAAGTTGCAATCTTCTTTTCGAAAACCATTTCTCTTATTGCCGCAAGCCCATTTGCCGCGTCTGCGACTCCAATTCCGGTCAGTACAGGACCCACATTGTAAAAAGCCCCTCCCTTGCTGAGGTCCACGCCCTTGTCCATGCATCCATCAACCAAAAGTGATATGAATGGCCTCGGAACCGATTCGGCGTGTATCCTCTGGGCTGTCACGGTAGATACTACCGAATGCCTTACCAGGTTGGCAAGCTGCCTGAAATATTCGGTTTTGACCGAATCGAAGCAATCCATGGGCTTTTCAGGTTGCAAACCCATTTTTTCACCAGTTATTCTGCTTTTACCTTCATTCATTGCATATTCAAGAGGCGCCGCCAGGTTTATATTCACAGCCGCCGTCCATTCCCCTATTTTTCTGAAATGAGGAACAACGCAACCACAATTGCTCCAGTCCCGCGCATCCTCGGGAGAAAGTCCTGCGGCCATAAGCATTTCGGAACCAACCCTGTCATTGTGAACAGCTGGAAATCCGGTTCCTTCTTTTATCAAGTCGCATACGGCCATCAAAAATTTCTGCGGAGAATCTGGGTGAATCCTTACGCTCAAGCCCGGCTGATGGGTTTTTATTTCTTTAGTCGCCTTTAGGCAAAGATAGGAAACCCCGTTTGTTTCGTCCCTTCCGTTCCTTTTCCGGCCTCCTATGGTAAGATTCTGAAAAGCGTTGTAGCCTGCATAATACTGGGCGGTATTCTTGGATATTGCCCATACCCATTCAGAAAGCTTGAGCCATAGGGATTCTATAAGTTCAAGTACTTCATCCTCAGTTATTCTTTTTTCCGCTATGTCTTTTTCATAATATGGATTCATGTATTGATCGAAACGCCCCAAATTCAACGCCAGCGAGTTCTCTGACAAAATTTCTCCGAGCTGTACAAACCAAACCGTCTGAATGGCCTCCGCAAATGTTCCAGGCGGATTTTCCGGAACATTTCTGCAGATTTCCGCTATATTCAAAAGCTCTTTTCTTCGTTTTTCATCATTTTCCATTTCCGCCAATGACTCCGCCTTGTCCGCATATCGATTAGCCAGGGTTATGATTGCTCCGGCTGAAATTGCTGCAGCTTCATAAAACTCCATCTTTTCCTGGCTCTCCGAGTCAAGAGGGGACAGATTCGATAATTTTTCTATTGCTTCCTCTTTTATAGCCCCGAAACCTTTTAGAAACAATATGTCTTGATAGTCCGGAGTTATTTCTCCTACTGCACTTCTCCATTTGTTGTCATTGTCGATTATTCCTGTATCCACTGCCAGCTTTGCAGTTTCTTTGGGTAGGCGGGCCAAAAATGTTTCCTCGAGAGAATGGCCTTTCCAATATGGAAATATATCATCCCTCAATATCCGTTTTTCTTCATCTCCAATCGAATAAGGATCCTGTTTTCTGCTTAAGAATGAATCCATTTCGTCATCCACCCATTTCCATGAAAATTCAGGGCAGATAAATCCAGAACGCTTGAAACGTCCCGGCGTCCCGACGATAAGCTCGTCAGGAAAAATTTCTACCGGCAAGGTTCTGCATACTTCTTCAAATGCCAAAGCTCTCCTTATTATAAGAGCCTTTCCTTCGGTTTTCTTGTGAGACCTTGTAAACGCCTTTGCCCTTTCCACACAGATTCCGGGCTTTGTGTCAACGTACAGACTTTTCTGTCTTTCCATTCTTTTGGTCAACATGTTATCCCTCCTTATCTTCTTTTCAAATACTCTGTAAGATGTTCGCTTGCAAGACCCAAATGGGCCTTCAAAATATCGCTTGCAAGTTTCCCGTTTTTATTTTTGCATGCCTCCAAAATCAATCTGTGTTCGCTTTGAGATGTCAAATGGTATTTCATATCGACAAGATAAAGCATCATGTACCTTTCCACGTTTGCATGGAGAGGGGCTATCATCTGAATTAATTTTTTTCTATTTGATGCCTCATAGATTATTGAATGGAACTTCCAATTAAGTCGGCTCAATGCCTTTCCATCGGTTTCATTGTCCATGCCGTCAAGTATGGCTTCCGCTTTTTCTATATCTTCACCGGAAATGTTCTGGGCTGCGATTTCTATTGCACCGCTTTCAAGCATAGTCCTGATTTCAAAAATTTCCTTCACCTCGTCAACCGAAAGGTTTGATACAAAAGCCCCCTTGTTCATTTTGAATTCGACAAGCCCTTGCACTCCAAGAGTCCTCAGCGCTTCGCGGACAG
>CAZXWC010000142.1:0-3127 GCA_964644525.1 uncultured Peptostreptococcaceae bacterium | reverse complement strand
AGCAACTCTCATTTTATTTTTTTGTCTTTTTTCCTACAGTAATTTTACGCTAACATAGGTATTCCAACTCTTGTAGATGGTCAAGTGGTGCGAATACATGGATCTTTTCAAGATATAACATCTAGAAAGGAAAATGAGAGAAAAATAATAGAGGGAGAAAGAAAGTATCGAAACCTGCTTGAATCCGCGCCGGTCGGAATTGCTGTCTATATTGACGAAAAGATAGCTTATATAAATCCGTCCGGAATTTCAATGTTGAGAGCTGAAAAAGCTGAAAATATTTTAGGTAAAACTATTTGGGAAATACTTCATCCTGTTGAAATTGCAAAAGCAAAAGAAAGATTAAGCATTATGTTATCAGGCAAAAAAGGGGTATATCCGGTTGAAACAAAGTACATAAGAATGGATGGATCGGAAATGCCTGTTGAAGTTACGGCCATGCCTTTCATATATAAAGAAATGGAAGCATTTCAAGCGGTATTTTCCGACATTACAGAGAGGAAAAAAGCTGAATTTGAAATCAAAAGGCTAAATTCGCAATTGGAGAAGAAAGTGGAGAAAAGGACCAACGAGCTTTTGCAAGCCAATAGAGAGTTAGATACATTCACTTATTCCGTATCTCATGATTTGAAGGCTCCTTTAAGGGGAATAGACGGCTATAGTAAAATTTTGATGGAAGAATTTGAAGATCAATTGAAAGGGGAAGGAAAATATTTTTTAAAAACAATTCGTGAATCTGTTGCAAAAATGAATCAGCTAATAGAGGATTTGCTAGTTCTTTCAAGAATTGAAAGAAGGCCTTTTCAATATGCAAGTATAGATTTAAGCAAGGTGGTAAAGGAAACAGTTGATGAATTGGCAGAAGAATTTCTGGAAGGTGGAGGAGTAATAAAAACTGAAAATCAAAATGTTTATTTAAGAACCAGCCTTGAAGGGATATCCATGGTAATAAAGAATCTTATTGAAAATGCAATAAAATACTCATCGCAAGAGAAAAATCCGGTTATTGAAGTTTGTATTGAAGAAAAAGCCGAATCTGTTCTGATAGTAGTAAAGGATAACGGAATTGGCTTTGACATGAAATATCATGACAATATTTTTACTGTATTTGAAAGGTTGCATAGAGCTGAGGACTATCCGGGAACAGGCATAGGGTTGGCAATAGTAAAAAAAATGGCTGACAGAATGAAAGGCAAAGTATGGGCTGAAAGCATTCCGGGAAGTGGGTCGACATTCTATTTTGAGCTTTTAAAGGAGGAATAAGCGGATGAGTACAGATTTGCTTAATAGGCCGATAATATTGGTGGAAGACAATCCTATCGACCTCGATTTGACATTGAGGGCCTTTAAGGGAAGAAGGCTTTTGAATCCCATTGAAGTCGCTAGGGACGGCGAGGAGGCTGTAACAATGGTGAATTCATGGGATGAAAGCAATCCTTATCCTGTTTTGGTTTTGCTGGACTTGAAGTTGCCAAAGATAAGCGGCATAGAAGTGCTTAAATGTATGAGGGGGAACAAATACTTTTCCAAAATTCCAATAGTCGTATTGACATCATCATCTGAGGAAAGGGATGTAAAACTAGCGTATGATTTTGGGGCAAATTCATATATTGTTAAACCTGTTGACTTTGACAAATTTATCGATATGGCTAAAAATATTGAAATTTATTGGAATGTAATCAATAAGCCCTACAAACAGTAGTATTTGGCATATCTGATTTACTATTGCAAGGGGAAGGTGATTTTCATGATAGTGCTTTACGTTGAAGATAATTTAAATGATATCGACTTGCTTCGAAGAGAATTTATGAGGACAAGAAAGGATGTTGTCTTGGAAACGGTGCCGACCATAGAAAAGGCAAAGAATATAATCAATAATATGGAAGCCATAGATTTGGTAATAATTGATATGAAATTGCCTGATGGAAATGGCCTTGACCTATTGTCGCATATAAGGAGGCACGACATTCCAACTCCGGTTATAATAATGACTGGAGTTGGCGATGAAGATGCTGCCGTGAATTCTCTTAAGGCCGGAGCGGATGGATATGTGCCAAAGAAAGCAGAATATTACACTGGAGTTTATGAGGCTATGGAAAAAGCGATTGCCCACTATTCTCTCAAAGAAAAACAAATATCAAAAATAAAGGCAATGTATATTGAGCACACGGAAGAAGATATTGTTTTGACAAAGCGTCATTTCAATAGATATGTTCCAAATATTAAAATTGAATATTTTAATTTTGCGGGACCTGGTTTCGCAAAAATAATCAGATCGAAAGCCCTTCTTGACGGATTTGATGTAGTATTATTGGACTATAGGATGCCGGGAATTGATGTAAGTGAAACAATAAAAGCTATTGTTGAAACAAGCGATTATGAATTGCCGGTTATAATAGTAACCGGACAGGGAAACGAGGAAATTGCAGCTCAAGTATTTTTGTTGGGAGCGGTGGATTATATAATAAAGAATCCTGGCTATTTGTTTAAACTTCCAATAGTTATACAAAGTGCGTATGAAAAAGTTCAATTATTAAAGCAAAAGAAAATGTTGAAAGAAAAAAATGAAGAATTGGACAATTTTTTCAACAAGACACTCGATATGCTATGCATAACAGACATTGAAGGTAATTTTATTAAAATCAATTCGGAATGGACATCTTCTTTGGGGTTTGAAGCTAAAGAAATATTTAGAAGAAACATTATGCATTTCATTCATGATGATGACAAGAGCAAAGTATACGAAGCGGTCGAAAAAATGAAGAAAACAGGCCTTATTTTAAACCTTGAGACACGATACTTGAAGAAGGACGGCAAATACATTTGGCTTGAATGGCATTGTCATAAAACAGGTGACAAGGTGTATTCTTCCGCCCGTGATATTTCAAGAAGGGTTAATGCGGAGCAAGGCCGCAGGGAATCAAACGAATATTTTACCAAGTTGTTAAAATATTCAAATGTACCTATTGTGATATGGAACGCGGATATGGAAATAACTTTTTTCAACAAAGCATTTGAGCGAATTTTGGGTTATGGAGCCCAAGAAATTTTTAGTGACGGGTTTAAGATAATATCTAAAATGAAGAATAAAAAAGAGTTGATTAATTATGTAAGACAGGCATCCAAA
>CAZXWC010000141.1:0-3138 GCA_964644525.1 uncultured Peptostreptococcaceae bacterium | reverse complement strand
GGCTCAAAGTAGAGGGTATATCCTGCGACTGGGAGGGACTGCAAAAGAGAAAAGAACTTGTGGTAACACAGCTTGTAAACGGAGTGAAAACGCTTTTTAAGTCCCATGGCATAAAAGTCATAATGGGTCAAGCGTCATTTACAAGCGAAAACGAACTTGTAGTCAAATCATCAGACGGTAAAAAACAAATAGTGGAATTCGATAAAGCAATCGTGGCAACAGGATCAGCGCCCGTAATAGCTCCAATACCGGGAGTCGAATCGCCTGGAGTAATAACAAGCAATGAAGCGCTTGCACTTGCCGAAAGGCCTAAAAGTCTTGCAATAATAGGGGGCGGAGTAATAGGCTGCGAATTCGCAAATGTATACTCGGACTTGGGAACAGAAATATCAATAATTGAAATGCTTCCCAATCTTATACCCAACATGGACCAGACAGTAGTTAATGTCCTCAGGGGAAGATTCGAAAGATCCGGCATAAATATAAATACAAATTCAAAAGTTCTGGCAATAAGACAAGTCGGAGACATGACGGAAGTTGACGCAGAGGGTCCGAACGGGCCATTCACAGTAAGTGCCGAGAAAGTGCTTCTCTCAATAGGCAGAAGGCCGGTTACAAAAGGCTTGGGTCTAGAAGAGCTTGGAGCCAAAATGGACAGGGGATTCATCAAAGTCGACAAGCAGATGCGCACAAGCGTAAAGAACATATACGCCATAGGCGACTGCAACGGCGGAGTCCTCCTCGCCCACACCGCATCATCCGAAGGAATGGTTGCTGCAGACCACATAATGAATAAAAATGCGGGAATTGACTTTGCGACAACTCCCTACTGCGTATATACAAAACCCGAACTCGCCGGAGTCGGTATGACAGAAAAAGAAGCTACAGAAAAAGGATATAAAGTCTCAACTGGAGTCTTTCCCCTAAACGGGAACGGAAAATCCATAATAATGGGAGAAGTCGACGGAATAGCAAAATATGTAACAGACAGCAAGACAGGAGAAGTCTTAGGGCTCCATATGGCAGGGCCAAGAGCCACAGAGCTTATTGTTGAAGGCGCCCTTGCAGTTAGGCTGGAGGCTACAATAGATGAGATAACGACGACAATCCATGCCCACCCAACAGTGGGAGAGTCTCTTCATGAAGCCGCCCATGCGGTTCACGGAAATGCAATTCACGTACCAAATAAGAAGAAAAAATAGTTTTAAAACACTCATCTCAATGTCTTCGGAGTATTCTTGTTCAGACAAGGCAGCTCAAGGATAATCTGTTTGACTTGTTGATTAATAACTCTTTCTCTTTGCCTATAGAAGGGCCCGACTTTGTCGGGCCCTTCAGGCTAACGAGAAGCCACTATTTCTGCATTGCCATGTAAAAAAGTGGAAAGAAAAAAGCTAAAAGTGGAAAGTAGAAAGCTAAAAGTGGAAAGTAGAAAGCTAAAAGTGGAAAGTAGAAAGCTGAAAGTGGAAAGAAAAAAGCTGAAAGTGGAAAGAAAAAAGCAAGACATAAAAACAATAATAAAGAAACAATTATGGTCTTGATTGTTTCCGATACTTTCATAATTTTTAAAAGTGCCTTGAAATAGCGGTTTTTAATTAGCCTGTATTGTATAAGAATTCTCTTTTTTTTCACCTTCTTCTCCAGTCGCTTCCTTAATCATGCGAGTTCCACAAGCCCTTTAAAAAGTTTAATAAGCCATATAAAAAAATTATTATGATATTTACAAGGTTTGTGTTAATATGATATATAATCACAAGTTAGGAGGAAAACCATGAAATACATTTTAAATAGTTCTACAGACCCCTACTACAATTTGGCGTTGGAGGAGTACTGTCTCAAGAATGTCGATATGGACGAGGATTATTTCCTTTTATGGCAAAATGCACCTTCGATAATCGTGGGCAAGAATCAGAACACTTTCGAGGAAATCAACCCCAAATTTGTGGATGAAAACAGCATACATGTAGCTAGAAGAATTTCGGGTGGAGGAGCCGTATACCATGATTACGGAAATCTCAATTTCACTTTTGTAGCAAACATTGAGGACGCTGCGACAGTTGATTTCAAGAAATATGCCATGCCCATAATCGAAGCTTTAAAAACTTTGGGTATAAATGCAGATCTTTCGGGAAGAAATGACATAACAATAGACGGAAAAAAAATATCTGGTAATGCGCAGAGGATGTACAGAAAGAAGCTTATGCAGCACGGGACACTTCTTTTCGACGTAAACATACATGACCTTGTAGATTCGCTGAACGTAAAAATGGACAAGATAACATCGAAGGGAATAAAATCGGTAAGAAGCAGGGTTACAAACATAAAAGAGCATCTGGATCGCGAAATTGACATAAAGGACTTTTGGGAGCTTATCCATCAGTATCTTTCGGAAGATGGCAGGTCTGAAGAAATTTTGCTGACAGATGATGAAAAGGCTGAAATAAAAAAAATGAGAGATCAAAGATTCTCGACTTGGGATTGGAATTATGGCGTGTCTCCTAAGTTTGACATTGTCAATGAGAAGCGCTTCCCGGGTGGAAAGATTGAATTCGCCGCAGAGGTAAAGGAGGGCGTAATAGAGTCAATTCGTTTCTTTGGAGACTATTTGGGAATACGTCCGGTTGACGAGGTGGAGGAAAGCCTTTCAGGTCAGAAATTCGAAATCGATTCTGTGAGAACAAGGCTTGAACAGTTTTCGTTGGGAGAGTATTTCGGCAAAATAACACTTGATGAATTGCTGGAAGTAATGTTTGAGTAGGTCCTTATATAAACAGAAATTTAAGCGGCAATGGCATATGCTCAGGCATTGCCGCTTTTGTTGCGTCAAAATGAATCAGATTGAATACAGCCGGCAATCGCTATGTTTAAGTGGGTTGCACAGCTGGATATTCCTTGTTCCCCGGGACAATTGCCATCTATGCCAGCATTAATGGTCATTCTCTGTATTTTCTAGAATTTTTGTAAGATAGAAAGAAATGTAAGTTATTTGCAATAACTCTGTCAATAACTTGATGTAAAGTACTATATATTTTATAATACAGAGGGTATTCAAATGTCCATGCAGTATAAAAGGACAGATTTGATTTCCAAGGGAGGGAATATGAATGGGCATAAAAATAATTACAGACAGCGCGTGCG
>CAZXWC010000140.1:0-3160 GCA_964644525.1 uncultured Peptostreptococcaceae bacterium | reverse complement strand
CCAAGCCCCTTCCTTTGACCGATTGTGTAACGCGATATGCCTTTATGCAATCCAAGCACATTTCCATACGAATCCACAAATTCTCCCGTTATTGCCGCGTTTGGAAAACTCGCCTCCACAAAATCGATGTATTTTTTGCCCGGAACAAAACAAATATCCTTGCTGTCTTTTCTGTCGGCAAAAGAAAAACCCATCTCCAATGCAGTTTCCCTTACTTGTTCTTTTGACAATACATCCCCAAGCGGAAGCAAAAGATGTGAAAGCTGGCCTTGACTCAAACTGTTCAATAAGTATGACTGGTCTTTGTTTTCAGCTTTTGCGCAGTAAAGCCTGTGTCTGCCCAATTCCTCGTCGAATTCAACTGACGCGTAATGTCCGGTGGCCAAATAATATGCACCAATTTCCATCGCGTATTCCAACAGTTTGCCGTATTTGATCTGCCTGTTGCATTCCATGCATGGATTTGGTGTCCTGCCCTCCGAATAAGCCTTTGCAAAGGGACGCTTGACAACCCAATCGAAAACAGGTCTGAAATCCGCAACATGATGCGGAATCCCCAAGCTTTCCGCCGCCTTTCGCGCCTCAAAAATTTCCTTTTGGGGTCTTGGCAATCCGTCATCGCCTATTTCATCATAAAGATGCATCGTGACCCCAACAACCTCGTAGCCTATTCTTTTTAATAAAAAAGCCGTCACTGAGCTGTCAATACCTCCGCTCATGGCAACGGCCACTTTGTTTTGATTTAGCACCATATGAATTATTCCTCTTGATCTTTTTAACAATCATAACATCAAAGTTCGGTTTTGTTAAGCATATCCCTCAAAGCAAGAGCTTCTTCTCTGGTGAGGGTTATTCCCTTTCCCATTTTTTCATGATCGGGATCCCAATCCCTTATATCGTATTTTGGCTTTCGGTCATTCCAGCTTACCAGATTCAGTTCCTTCTTCCATCCGCTTGCCGACTCCGATAAAATGCCGATTTCTTCTTTGATTTCGAACTTTAAGGCCATAAAAACCTCCCATATTCCTATAAAACGTCTCATGACTCGTCTCTGTCAATGCAAAACCCGTTCAAATCGATTGGCCTATTCCTCCATTGCTGCTTGGATGCTCTTTGAATCGAAACCTTCGATTATTTTGTTTCCGATTACAAATGTCGGAAAACCGCTGGCATACATGTCCCTCAGTTCCTGACGAACCGCTTTGTCGGTTCTGACATCTCTTTCTACAAATCTGTAGCCTTTTTCCTCAAGAAACTTCTTCGCCTCTTTGCAGCGGGGACACACATCGCTTGAGTACATTGTTATAGTTTTCATATAAGCTCCTTTCGCAGCCTAAGCCGCAAACAAATTGAAAATCGTATAATAACAACTCTCCATATATTATGATACCCTTTGATTTTCCATTTACTCAAAGATACCGGCAGCTCATATTTCCATAAGAAGGCTTAAGATTTAAGCCATATTCTTTTCTATGTGCTTGTTTCGAATTTTTTGCCGCATTTGGGACATTCTATGCGTAATTTCCCTTTGCCCTTTGGAATCCGGCTCCTTTGTCCGCAATGCGGGCATTTTTGAACCTTATAATCCAAAGCCGCTTCTATCCTCCGAGCATCAAAACCCTCAATTATTTCATTCCCTATAATGAAAGCCGGCACTCCGCGTATGTACATGTCCCGTAGTTCCTGCTGTGCTTCCATGTTTTTCTGAACGTCTTTTTCAATATATTTGTAACCTTTTTCTCCAAGAAACTTCTTGGCGGCGCGGCAATGAGGTCACATGTCGCTTGTATACATGGTAATTGTTTTCATGGCAATCCTTTCCCGGCTAAGCCGTTAATAATCAAGAAATTTTTCCATTATCTCCCTTGCTTCCGGATCTTCTTCACCCAGTTTTTCCATGACATCCGAGTAGCCATTTCCATCCGAGTATTTCAAGTAGTTGTTTAAAAACATCATTGTCCGTTCCATATCGGTTTCTTCAATGCACTTTAGGCTCAATACAAAGTTCTCCGGATCCTTTACGAACAATTCTCCTACTATGACCTCATAGTATTCCGCATAAGCGCCATCGAGTCCATTTACCAAAAAAATGTATGGAAGGCGTCGCAGTTTCTTTTCATCCTCAAGTCCGCGGAGCCAATCCAGCAAATCAACAACAGGCTCTTGACCCAAATCCGAAAATTCCGGCCAGTCGACAAACTGCAATTGATGTATTACCTCTATCTCTTCGGCCGATGTCATTGATCCTTTAAGCTTTTGGTAAATAAAATCCTCCACACTATCCATTTCAATGGCTTCGTATGGATTTCCGTCAGGTTCTGCAATCCATCCCAGACAAAATTCGCCGCCGTGTTTTTCCCCTTGCGCAAAAATCCTATATGAGCCAGTTTCAGGCACTTCCAATATAAATCCGTCTTTTATTTCCGCAATCCGGTTTCCATCCTCGTCTTCGAGTCCGAACGACAAATCTCCGCAGGATGTCTTTTCTTCCAGGCAAAATCTTATTATTTCTCCTTTTTCAAGCTCAAGCTCCTTGTAAAAATACCCCGAGAAAGATTTATACTCTCCATCCATTAAATCGTTGTAAATATTTATGCTTCCGCTTTTTATCGCATAGCTGCCCCCATTGCACCCTGTCGATAAAGCAGCTGCAAGCAAAAACACAATAATGCAACAACTTCTTTTACCAAACCCCACTGTCATCACTCCTTTGGCAACTCGGCGATTCAATCTCTCCCGGGTTAGCTTTCAAAAATATTTTTCCGTCTGATGTTTTTAAACTTCAGAAATGCATTCAACCGGACAAGCATCCGCGCAAGCTCCGCAGCTTATGCAAGCGTCCTCGTCAATCAAACGTTTGCCGTCATCAACCTCGCTTATGCAGCTGACCGGGCAAACATCTTCACAGGCGCCGCACGCTATGCAGTTTTCCTTGTCGATTCTATAAGCCATTTCTACACCTCCTTTGAAAAATTATGCGTTTCAGAAAACATACCAATTATTGCCTATATTTCTACAAAACTTTTATAAATCCTTTATTTATTGACGAACATCTCTCTATTTTTCCATTTAATTACATAATTTCCCTGCTTTATGCATGAATTATGCATTCGCCAAATGAAGGGACCACTATTTTTTACCAAAAGTATCAATTACGCAG
>CAZXWC010000139.1:0-3211 GCA_964644525.1 uncultured Peptostreptococcaceae bacterium | reverse complement strand
AGGGAGAAACTGCCGGAAGAGGTGCCGATGGGCAAAACTCCAGATCGGGCGGAGGTACAAGACTCGGTTTTGAGGGAGGACAAATGCCTCTTTACAGGAGGATTCCTAAAAGGGGATTCACCAATCATTTCAAGAAAAATTTGTCTATAGTAAATGTTGAAGATTTAAATAAATTTGAGGAAGACACAGAAATAACTCCAGCGGTCCTTATGGAAAGCGGATTGATTAAGAAATTGAATGATGGCGTAAAGATTCTTGGAAATGGCGAAATTGAAAAGAAACTGACAGTCAAAGCAAATCAATTTACAAAGTCTGCTCAAGAAAAAATTGAAGCAGCCGGTGGAAAGGCAGAGGTGATTTAATGCTTCATACCTTAAGGAATGCCTGGAAGATTCCGGATTTAAAAAAGAGAATCTTGTTTACGCTGATGATGTTTGCCATTTTCAGATTGGGGACATCCATCCCGGTGCCTGGAATTGACAGAGAAATATTGAATCAATTTTTTGCATCGGACGGAGGACTCCTTAATTTCTTTAACTTCATGTCGGGTGGAGCTTTCAAGAATTTCACCATTTTCGCACTAAGCATCACACCATATATCACGTCGTCAATCATAATGCAACTTCTGACCATCGCCATTCCCAAGCTTGAAGCTTTAGCTAAGGAAGGGGAAGAGGGCAGAAAGAAAATTGCTCAATTCACACGTTACGGAACAGTTGTATTGGCTGTAATCCAGGCGACTGGAATCAGCATAGGGCTCTTTAGAAGAGCTCTTATCTCGACTGATTTCTGGGCTGTGGCAACTGTTATAATAACACTTACAGCCGGAACCGCTTTCCTTATGTGGCTCGGTGAGCAAATCACTGAAAGCGGAATAGGAAATGGAATATCGCTTATCATATTCGCGGGAATAATTTCAAGAGTTCCTCTTGGAATAAGCCAAACCTTTCAAAAGGTTTCTGCCGGTGAAATGTCGGTCTTACCATTGCTGATTTTTGCTGTGTTGGCACTGTTCGTAATAGCAGGTGTAATCGCTATCCAACAGGGAACAAGAAAAATACCGGTCCAGTATGCAAAACGCGTTGTAGGCAGAAAAATGTACGGCGGACAAAGCACTCATATACCGCTTAAAGTGAATCAGGCAGGGGTTATCCCGGTAATATTCGCAATTTCGCTGTTGCAGTTTCCAATGACGCTGACATATTTCTTCCCGGATGGAGGTTTTGCAAATTTTGTTGCAAAATACCTTTCACCGACAGGAAGCCCCGGAATATATTTCTACAATCTGTTGTATGCGCTTCTAATCATATTTTTCACATACTTCTACACGGCTATTACTTTCAACCCTGTTGAAGTGGCAGACAACATGAAGAAAAACGGTGGATTCATACCGGGCATAAGACCCGGAAAGAAAACAACCGAATATTTGCAAAAATCATTAAATAAAATAACCTTGGCAGGAGCGTTTTTCCTGGCCATGATAGCCGTTTTACCGACATTGATCCTGAACTTTACAAGTATAGATTTCAGGTTTGGAGGCACAGCGCTTTTGATTGCGGTAGGGGTTTCGCTTGAAACCATGAAACAAATTGAAGCACAGATGGTTATGAGACATTACCAAGGTTTTCTTAAATAACATCGTATTGGAGGGGTTAATATGAGATTGATACTTTTAGGACCTCCTGGGGCCGGAAAAGGAACTCAGGCAGTCGGTATCGTCAAGGCTTTTGGTATCCCCCATATTTCTACAGGAGATATCTTCAGAAAAAACCTAAAAGAAGGTACGGATCTTGGAGTAAAAGCAAAAAGCTTTATGGACAAGGGACTTTTGGTACCGGATAAACTGGTAGTTGAAATAGTTGAAGACAGACTTAAAGAGAAAGACTGCGAAGGCGGATTTCTTCTTGACGGATTTCCTAGAACTCTCAACCAGGCAAAAGAACTTGATGATGTTTTGGCAAGAATGAATGTTTCAATGGACAATGTGGTGAATATTGAAGTTGACAAGGATATATTGGTTGGAAGGGCTGTCGGAAGAAGGATATGCCGGGGCTGCGGAGCAACTTATCATGTCGAATTCAATCCACCTGCCCAAAAAGAGATTTGCGACCTTTGCGGAGGAGACTTGTATCAAAGAAGCGATGACAATGAAGAGACTGTATCAAAGCGCATAAAGGTGTACCTTGAGCAGACTCAGCCTTTGATTGAATATTATTCTCAAAAAGGCATATTGATCAACGTAGACGGTAAGCAGGAAATAGATAAAGTTACTGCTGATATCGAAAAAGCATTAAAAGGCAAAGCCTGATGGTTACAATAAAGACAAAGCAGGAAATCGAATATATGAAAGAAGCCGGTAAAATTGTTGCCCAAGTCCATAAGCTCATGGAAGAGGTTATAAAGCCCGGCATAACAACAAAAGAGCTTGACCGCATAGCTGAAAAGAAAATCACCGAGATGGGAGCAATCCCTGCATTCAAGGGCTATGGTGGATTTCCATCTTCCATATGCGCTTCTGTGAACGAGCAGGTTGTACACGGAATTCCGGATGAAAGAGTTCTTGAAAACGGTGATATAATAAGTGTTGATGTGGGTTCAAAGATAAAAGGATATTATGGTGACGGGGCAAGAACTTTCCCTGTCGGTGAAATAAGTGAAGAAGCCGACCGGCTTATAGCTGTGACGCGCCAAAGTTTTTTCGAAGGTTTGAAGTATTGCAGGCAGGGATACAGACTTTCTGATATTTCTCATGCAGTACAAAAATATGTCGAGGAAAATGGTTTTTCCGTAGTGAGGGACTATGTGGGCCATGGAATTGGTACTGCTTTGCATGAAGACCCGCAGGTTCCAAATTACGGTCATCCCGGAAAAGGTCCGAGAATTGTTGCCGGGATGGTTATCGCAATAGAGCCCATGGTAAATGAAGGAACTTTCAGGGTGCAGACCCTCGGTGATGAATGGACAGTTGTAACGGCGGACGGAAAATTATCGGCGCATTACGAAAATACCATTGCCATAACCGAGGAAGAACCGATTATACTGACTCAATTGTAAAAGAGGTGTCTGAATTGCTGAATACGAAGGAATTGACGACAGGGCAATTTGTAAGATCAAAGGCCGGTAGAGACAAAGGAAGGGTTTTCATAGTTGTCGATATGATCGATGATCAATATGTTTTAGTCGCCGATGGCGACCTGAGGAGAATAGGCAA
>CAZXWC010000138.1:0-3270 GCA_964644525.1 uncultured Peptostreptococcaceae bacterium | reverse complement strand
AAAAAACAAAAATCGACCCGCATGGCCGATTCAGCAAAAACATTATTGGATTTTCAATTAAGCAATCTCCTGGAATATCATTCCTTGAGAATATTTTGCCACGACCTGTACAGTATTTTCTACACCCAGAACCAGACTTGATAATCATTTTTATTGTGTTTTACAGCTGCTACATGTTTCTTGTTGTTGAAAGCAAATCCCATCTTACGCTTTTTTCAGTTCCAGACCTTCGACATTATTGTTCAGGTAAATCTCATAGCAAAATTTCAGTTTTCTATGGTAGTCAAGCTCCACCAAATCTGTAGGTTTGACTCTTCCGTCCGCTTTATCGAAGTATTCAAGTCCTACATGCTTAAGCATGTTGTAAACGAACTGCGAACAAAACATTATGTTGGGTCTCAAGGATTTCTTGATTACCAGCCCAAGCATATTGTATGCGCTGCCATTCTTGTTGATTTCCTTTAATTTATCAATCAGCTTAATCTTTTTCTCTCTTGTCACATCCAATTCATATACTATTAGCGATGCGTCATCCTTTTTATTGAAAAACTCTATCATCTCCCTGTTCAATCCTGGAGGATAAATTTTTTCACCGCCATTGTAGCTTATGATTGTTTTTAAGTCCATATCGAAGGAAAGCGAAGCATGATTGTATTGTTTCCTGGTAAATGCCGAGATTACCTCGCTTGCCGCACTCCCGGTGTTTGAAACCACTATATATATGTGGGGGTCTGAAAGACTATCTTCCGCTTCAGTAAAGTAGGCATCCGTAAGTGAACCCCCATTCAAATATTGTATGGAGCTGTGTCTTGGAAACTCTCCTGCAATGGCAAAGAGTCTTTCGGGCGTCAGCGTCTTGCGCAATTGCCCCACGTCATCAAGCCTTTCTTTGATTATCTCGTTGACATCATGAAGCTGGGCAAAGCTTAAGGTATTAAAGTCTTTTGCTGAAGGGAGATAGAATTCGGTATACTTTTGAACAGTAACTATGTATTCCATCAAATAAGGCAGCGACACCACAAAAATTCCCAAAGCATTGTTGAGTATGTCGGCCAGGGTAAAGCTAGAAATTTCATGCATATACCGCGTAAAGAATATTGTTTGCGCTATCACCAAAAGCATGTACAAAAATATAAGATAGAATTTGAACCTCTTTTTTGATTGGATTCTTGACGCACGCAAAATCATTATCCAAAAAACAAGCTGTGAAGCAACTATAAACAACAAAGCATCTCCATATGCAACAAGTACAAGGATCAATAAAATCCTGCTTATCTGTAGAATTATTTTTGATTGCTTGTTATAATTCATATCTTTAACCCTTCGCCCATAGTTTGGTTGTATTTTACCTGTCAATGAACTATAACACACGCCCCACAGGAGTTCAAATATTTTCATTTTTGGGATTTTATCTTTATAAAGCAGTCCCAATTAAAAAAAATGGTTGACTTAATCCCATGAAA
The DNA here is from genome assembly GCA_964644525.1 of uncultured Peptostreptococcaceae bacterium. GTDB lineage: Bacteria > Bacillota > Clostridia > Peptostreptococcales > BM714 > BM714. The sequence goes on along the minus strand of CAZXWC010000138.1, from coordinate 1,807 downwards.
AACGCTTCTAAATAAGCGATTTATTCTTTTATTTTAAAAATATCCTTAATAAATATGTTAATATATTAAAAGAAGAAATACATTTAAATCCAATAACACCAACCTTAAGGAGGATACGATGAAAAATTTGAAAGGAAGCAGAACTGCTGTAAATCTAATGGCTTCTTTTGCCGGTGAGTCCCAAGCAAATATGAGATATTCATACTATGCGTCACAGGCGAAAAAAGACGGTTATGTCCAAATAAAAAACATCTTTGAAGAAACTGCCAGAAATGAAAAAGAACATGCAAAACGCTTCTACAAATTCCTAAAAAATGAATTGGAGGGTGAATCCATTAAAATAAACTCCGATTTCCCTGTAAGTTTAAACGACACAAAATCCAATTTGAAAGCCGCCGCAAGTGGAGAACATGAAGAACATTCGGAAATGTATCCCGAGTTCGCAAGAATTGCCGCTGAGGAAGGCTTCAAGGAAATATCAGTAGTATTCAAAGAGATTGCAGAAGTAGAAGAAAGGCATGAAAAAAGGTTTCTGAAGCTTCTAGAAAACATAGAAAAGGGAACTGTGTTCACAAGAGAGAACCCTGTTGAATGGAAGTGCAACAACTGCGGTTACATCCACAATGGAAAATCAGCACCAAATAAATGTCCAGCTTGCGATCATCCCATAGACCATTTCGAGCTTTTTGTAGAGACATACTGAATTTAAAACCTGCCGGCACCCTTTGACCTGAAACTTTTTCTTAAATCCCAAGTCAATAGGTGCTTTTTTTTTGCATTTTTAACGATTGAATAAAAAAATATTTGAAAACTTTTTCACTATATTATTGGAATCATATATTTGCCATTTTGTAAAAAATTAATCAAAAGCCTCTTGTCTGGCCTTTCCATGGTGGTTCAGCATTTTTTTCAAACTCTTCCACCCCCGGTCCTCCAAGGGAATGCAAACGCCATATTCCATATATGTAGCTCGCGACAAGAACAATCATATTAGCCGGCATACTCAATATGGTATTGATTAAAAACAAACCAGAAACATCTTGCCTTAGAAAAAGGACTAACTGAATAAAAAGTCTAAGGGAAAAAAACAATGTCCAAAATGCTGTCACCTCTGCATAAGCCGGTCTAACATCAGGTCTCCAAAACCAATTCAAGTCCCAGCCTCTGGACAAATGGCTCACCCAGGCCGCAAGCGGCTTTTTTATTATCAGACTTATTCCTGCAGCAATGATAAAACTGACACTTCCAATTATTTTGGGGATATAATAATTTGCCGCATTTCCTGCAACATATGAAAATCCCGCCGCAACGCTAACTCCGACCAAACCTCCAAAAGCATACTTCCATGTTTGTCTCAATGCAAGTCTTGCTATTCCAATCAGAACCGCAGAGCATATGGCCAAAATCGATGCCCAATTAATTCCATACAAACCATTTACAATAACAAATACAATTGGCGGAATCAATGCATCCAATGTTTTTCCGGATAATACTGTTTTGAGTTCTTCAATGATTTCCTCTCTCTTGTTCATCTTGCCGACATCCTTTCGAACATAAGTTGCTTATGCCTTGATTTTTGAAATCACCTCATCTTTTTTTGCACCAAGGAAAAATGCAAGCCAATCTCCATTGCTCTTGTAAAAAGCATTCAGCAAATATATGCAAGCCGTAAAAAACCCGAGAACCATCATCAACAGCACCCATGTAAAGCTGCTTACAAAAGATTTTTCACGAAAAACAATCCATATTGAAAACAATGCAAATCCAACATAAAGGTCGATCATTGACATCACACCCCATGGATTTG
>CAZXWC010000137.1:0-3328 GCA_964644525.1 uncultured Peptostreptococcaceae bacterium | reverse complement strand
CTTTTATGTGTTTTATGTATTCGAGTCCGTTGCCGTCTTTAAGGCGCATATCCAGCAATACTATATGAGGCCTGAAGTCCTCAATTATATGTCCGGCCTGTCTTAAAGATTCAGCCGTTTTAACTTTGTATCCCGCATCCAAAAGTCCCTCGCCAAGTGAAAATCGTATGGATTCCTCATCGTCTATAACCATGACTCTATTGTTCATATCCGTCTCCTCCCGTCTTGAAACGCAGAATCATTTGCGTGCCTTCGTTTTTGACTCCGTAAACATCAATTTCTCCGTCATTTTGTTGAACAAGTTCGTGGACTACAAACAAACCAAGGCCTGTTCCATCTGCTTTTGTTGTAAAAAAAGGATCAAAAACTTTTTCAATCAGGTTTAATGGAATACCCGAACCATTATCGCTTATTGTCAATTCAGCTTTGATCCTTGTTTCATCTGTATACCTTCCTTCAATTCTTATGACCCCCGCAAAGGGACTCACTGCATCCATGGCGTTTTTAATCAAGTTCAATAATATTTGATTAAAATGTGCAGGGTCAATAAAAAAATTCATGCCCTTGTCTTTTAATTCAATCGATGCAACGATTCCCTTGCTCTCCATCTCATCGTCCAAAAGCGCCAAAATGTCAGCAACGCTTTGATAAACATTGACCTCTGCCGGCTGGTTGTCACCCCTAGTCGAATAATCCAACAAGTCGGATACCAATTTATTCATTCTATCAATTTCCTTTATAAGGCGGTTAAGCATGATTTCATTGTTTCCGGAAAGCACATTCTTTAAGCGTTTTTTCAATACTTGTATGGATGTGCGCATTCCCGTAAGAGGATTTCTGATTTCATGGGCTACCCCAGAAGCAAGTCTGCCGGCTGTAGCCAAGCGATCCAATCTTTGAATTCTACTCTCAAGTTTTCTTCTTTCTGTAATATCATTAAAGCTGCATATGTATCCCCTGACATTGCCCTTTTGTCCCCACATTATCGACAAATAAAAATCCAGAACTTTTATATCCCCATCACTGCTTCTAACAAATTCAAAAAGTTTATTTTTGCTTGTTTGCTCAACATGAGTCAAAAAAACTATTTGTTCAATAATGGAAATCAAATCCTGGCTTTCATATAAATAACCATCGAATTCTTCTATGATTTGATTGGCGAAAGGATTCTTGGAAAGAATGTCTCCATTGAAATCAAAAATTACAATCCCCTTTTCAATATTGATCAATATGTCTTGGTTGTAGTTTTTCACGCTAATCAATTCATTAATTGACGCATTCAACTGGTCAATCATCTGATTGAAAGCCAATCCCAATTGTCCGATTTCATCTTTCCGCTTGAATACAATTTTTTTCTCGTATTCTCCCTTTCCAACCAATTCACAAAACTTAACGAGCTTTTGAACGGGTTTTGTAATATTCCCTGCAATAAGAATGGTCATCTGCAATGATAAGGTCAAGAAAATAATGCCCGTAAGAAAATTGTATTTGTATGACTCATAAAAAAAAGAGAGCAATTGCTTTTTATCTTCAAGTAATAGCAATGTCCATTCGAGTGGTTCATAATAACGACTGGTCATGATATATTGATCATCAACATAATGAATATCAGCGGTCGACTCATCCTGCAAATCCCATTTTTTATCTGCAACAGAGTACTCGGAACTATTCAACAGGACATTTTCGTTTTTAAGAATAATCAGATCTCCAACATCTACGGCCTGCATTTCCTTAATAACTTCTTGTTCTATCAAAATTGCATTATTATTGCCTTCAATACTGTAATCAAAACTTCTTTCCAGCTCATTCATTCTTTCATCCATATATCTGAACTGATTGTCAATTATGAAATTATAGTCATTTCTAAAGGAAGTTGCCAATAACACCGTCATAGAAATAAAGAAAAGAATTACAAATGGAATCAGAATTTTATTTTCTATGTTAAGCTTCATAAGATTCCAGCCCCTTCCAATCTGCTTACTGCATAAAAGACACAGGCTGAAACAATAACACCCGGCATGGCGGGATTCAAATCAAAAATGCTTTGCGATTCATAGTTGCAAAAAATTAACACAAGCATAACCGAGAGCCCCGAAACCATGCTGCAAATAGCGCCCTTCTTAGTTGCCCTTGACCAAAAAGCTCCTCCATATAAGGGGATTAAAAAAGAAACCGAGAACATCCCCCAAATGTACCCTCCATACACAAGAAGGCTCTCAGGAGGAGACAATGCCAAAACAAGAGAAATGCTTCCTGCCGCAAAAACAACAACTCGGCTTATACCCAACAGCACCTCGGCTGAATGTTCTTCTATTGACAAAATTTCCAAGACATCATAAACAAAGCTGCTTGCCGCCACAAGCAGTTGTGAATTCGCTGTAGATATTGCAGCCGCCATAATCGATAAAAATACAAGACCGCTGATTTGCGAAGGCAACAATGAATTAAAAATAAATGGGAATATTGCATCTATGGATTCGACACCTTCTACCCTGGGCATAATTGCCCTGCTACCCAATCCAATGATAATGATACATGCATAAATAATTATAAGAAGAACAATAGCGGTCTTAATCATATTCACCGCCGTCTTATCATCCTTCGCCGCAATTATCCGTGCAGTGTACTGAGGATTTGTCGAGATCCCCAAACCCCAGCCGAAAAATGCCGATACCAAGCTTAAAAGAGGCATATTCCCGCCTGCCAGTGGATGTAACAGCGAACCTTGAGGGGTATAATAGGAATACCCCTCAATGGCAAAGCCTTCAATCATTTTCGCCTTTTCAAACAAAAGCTCAAATCCACCCACGCGCTCGAGTATCATTACAACTGCAATCAAAACCCCCATGCATACTATAAACATATTAAAACCGTCACTTCTCGCAATCGAAAATAATCCTCCAAAGGTAGTGTATAGAACAAAAATATATACAATCAAAATTGCAAGTGTATATGGTATCTCTAAAAATTCAGAGATGACAATCCCAAATCCTCTAATCTGAATAACTATGTATAAAATAAAATTAAGCAAGACAATTAAACCTCCAAATACTTGGATTGTTTTGCTTTTATAACGTAAATTTAAATATTCAGGTATTGTCATTGCTCCGCTTGCTCTAAGTTTTGGGGCCAACAAAATAAGAAAACCCGCTCCAACAAACCAAGGGATGACAGAATAAAAGACAAAAGCATAACCATATGTATAAATCAAACCCGGAAGTCCTTGCATGGACGCCGCACTAAACCAAGTGGCTACAAATGTAGAAACACACGCAAACAGACCCAATCTTTTTCCGCCAACAAAAAAATCATTTATCGTTTCAGTTTC
>CAZXWC010000136.1:0-3422 GCA_964644525.1 uncultured Peptostreptococcaceae bacterium | reverse complement strand
GTCTGATGAGAAACCAAGGGGTTAAGTCATACTTAATCCCTTTTTCATTATTATTATTGAAAAGAAATTGATTGCATATGGAATCAAAAGAATCAAGACGAAACAGAGGCAGAAATATATGGAAAACATAATCGAAGTAAAAAAAGCTTCATACAGATATAAAACAGAGGAAGAAGAATTCCTGGCGGTCGACAATGTTGAATTTCAAGTCGGGCGCGGTGAATTCGTGGTTGTAATAGGCCACAACGGTTCAGGAAAATCTACATTGGCAAAAATGCTTAATGCGATACTTGTTCCATGCCATGGAAAAGTGTTGGTCAATGGGATGGATACAAAAGATGAAAATAATCTTTGGGAAATCAGGAGAAGTGCTGGAATGGTATTCCAAAATCCAGATAATCAGATAGTAGCGACGATTGTGGAGGAAGATGTGGCTTTTGGCCCGGAAAATTTGGGTGTTGAGCCGGAAGAAATAAGACAAAGGGTTGACAGAGCAATGGCTGTTGTAGGAATGAGTGAGTACAAAAGGAAACCCCCCCATCTTTTGTCCGGGGGGCAGAAACAGAGAATAGCGATTGCAGGAATATTGGCCATGAAGCCGGAATGCATTATACTTGATGAACCTACAGCCATGCTTGACCCGGCTGGTAGGAAGGAAGTCATTGAAACAATAACAAGCCTCAACAAGACTGAGGACATAACGATAATCCACATAACACATTTCATGGAAGAAGCGGTTCATGCCGACAGGGTTATCGTAATGGATGACGGAAAAATTATTCTTCAAGGTACCCCGAAAGAGGTTTTTTCCCAATCGGAAACCATATTACGATGCGGGCTTGCTTTGCCCCAAGTGACTCTTTTGGCAAATTCGCTTAAAAATGAAGGTCTTACCCTCAAAGAGGGCATATTGACAATGGAAGAAATGGTGGATGAATTATGTCGATTATTGTAAAAGACTTGACTCACATATACAATCCAAAAAGTCCTTTTGAAACCATAGCCCTAAAAAACATTTGTTTTGAAATAGAGGCTGGTGAATTTGCAGGATTGATAGGACATACTGGTTCAGGAAAATCGACTTTGATACAGCACTTAAACGGGCTGCTTAAGGCTGATTCGGGTACTATTCTGATCAACGGCTTGGATATAAGAGGCAAGGATGTCAAGATGAATGATGTTCGCAAGAAGGTGGGCCTTGTATTTCAGTATCCCGAGTACCAGCTCTTTGAAGAAACAGTTGAAAAGGATGTGGCATTTGGACCGGGCAACCTGGGTCTATCGGAAAAGGAAGTGCACGAAAGGGTAAGGGAAGCAATTGAAACGGTAGGCTTGGATTATAAAGAAATAAAGGACAGGTCTCCTTTTGAATTGAGCGGCGGACAGCGCAGGAGGGTAGCAATCGCAGGTATAATAGCGATGAAACCGGAAGTGCTGATTTTGGACGAACCGACAGCAGGACTTGATCCCAGAGGGAGAAGCGAAATTTTGGAGAAAATAAGCTTGCTTCATAAGAAGTACAACACAACGGTCCTATTGATTTCCCACAGCATGGAGGACATAGCCAGACTTTGCGGAAAAGTGCTTGTAATCAATAAAGGGAAAATAGATTTTTCGGGGACGCCAAAAGAAGTTTTTTCCCAAGTTGATGCGCTTGAAAGCATAGCATTGGGAGTACCACAGATGACGGCATTAATGGGCAAATTGAGCCGGCATTGTAAAGAAGTGAAAAAGGGTGTCTTGACTGTAGAAGAAGCCAAAGAAGAAATTTTAAGATTGGCAGGGAGAGGGAACAATGCTTAGAAATATTACTATAGGACAATACTATCCCGTTGAATCATTGGTTCACCGAAGGGATCCGAGACTCAAGATACTGGCAGTTTTCGGGTTCGTAATAGTGCTGTTTATGGTAGATACCCTGATGAATTATACCTATGCGGCAGCATTTATTGCCTTGATAATATTAGCTTCAAAAATTCCGTTGAAATATATACTCAAAGGGCTCAAGCCCATATTTCTAATAATATTGTTCACATTTACAATCAACATGTTTTTAACGCGTGGCGAGATTATTTATAAAATGGGAATTTTTGAAATAACAAGAGAAGGTTTGCATCAGGCGGTTTTTATGAGTCTGAGGCTTGTTTTTCTTATAATAGGAACATCCATTTTGACATTGACGACTTCTCCAATAGAACTAACAGACGGAATAGAGCGCCTTCTCAATCCGTTCAGAAAAATTGGAGTGCCTGCGCATGAGTTGGCTATGATGATGACCATAGCATTGAGATTCATACCGACAATTCTGGAGGAGACGGACAAGATAATGAAGGCCCAGATGGCCAGGGGAGCGGACTTCGAAAGTGGAAATATAGTAAAGAGGGCAAAAAGCCTGATCCCATTGCTTGTGCCCCTTTTTATAGGAGCATTCAGACGTGCGGATGATTTGGCAATAGCAATGGAGGCAAGATGCTACAGGGGAGGAAAAAGCAGAACCCGAATGAAACAACTTGAATTCAACAAAGGTGATATAGCCGGACTGATTTTGACGTTTTCATTTTATGGATATCTTGTTCTTTTGAGGTTTGCGTAATATTTTAATAATTGCATATAAACGGTTGGAATCATTTAGTGGAAAGAATGGATATTGATAGCGGGTGAAAAAGTGAAAAACATAAAACTAACCATAGAATATGACGGCACCGATTTTTGCGGTTGGCAGAAACAGATTGGACTTAGAACGGTAGAGGGCGTTCTCAACGATACGTTGACCAAGGTTTTGAAGGAGGAAGTGGAAGTCATAGGTTCGGGGAGAACCGATTCCAAGGTTCACGCGTTTGGACAGGTTGCAAACTTCAAGTCCGGGACACCCATATCTCTCGACAGATTTCCGAGGGCTGTAAATTCATATCTTCCGCCGGACCTGGCAATTATATCTGCAGAGCAAGTTCCAATGGATTTTCATGCCAGATACGACCCTAAAAGAAAAACATATCTGTACAAAATACAAAGCGGAAGTGTTTGCAGACCAGTTTATAGAAATTACACATATCATTATTATCGCAGTCTCGACGAAGAGAAAATGCGGGAGGCTCTTGGTATATTTGTAGGAGAGCATGATTTCAAAGCCTTCATGTCATCCGGATCGCCCATAAAAAAGACTGTAAGGACGATTTACAAGGCTGAAATTTCCCGGGAAAAGGATTTCTTTGTCATCGAAGTGGAAGGAAACGGTTTCCTTTACAACATGGTTAGGAGGATTGTCGGAGTCATTTTGGACGTTGGAAGCGGAAGATTGGATATGGACGAAATACCCCATATACTTAAGGATAAAGACAATTGCCGCACCAGGCGTTTGGCGCCTCCTCAGGGTTTATACCTTAAAAATGTTGAATATGAAGATTATTAGACCTTGTTTGGCT
>CAZXWC010000135.1:0-3449 GCA_964644525.1 uncultured Peptostreptococcaceae bacterium | reverse complement strand
CTGAAAAAGTGCTCAGGACCATAAATGTGCTTTGCGGGGCCATGCTTGTGTTTTTCGGTTTGAGGCTCGGAATGGAGTTTTTGAGCGCAATAAAATAACCTCGTAAGAGGTTATTTTTGCATGCTAAGTTTTTTCTCCATCATTTCAATCAATGGGGCTATCTGCACCAATACAGGAGCTCCCTTCATCCACACCTGCTGTTTGAAGACCTCCAGAATCTCTTCCCTTGTTGCTCCTTGATTCATCGCTTTAACAATTTCGAGCCGGGCCCTTTTCTCATCATTGGTGAAAACGGCGGTAGCCAGTGATATGAGGTAGCGGTACTTGAGGGGTATGGCGCCTTCCTCCGACCACACATCGCCATGGAATTCAGCCAAGCGGCGGCTGAATTCCTCGCCGAAATTGTCGGCAACCATTATGCCCGTAGGGGTGAAGCCCATCTTCTTCTTGAAATCATCCTGTATTTTTTTATCCATGCTGGAACTCCTTTCTTTCGCTGATTTGAGTATGTGTTATTCAGCCATTCATTTTATACCCATTGCCGCCGCAAACCCTACAAAACAAAAGCCATGCCGCTTTTGTGCGGAATGGCTTTAAAATGCAATTATCATATAGCTTGCCGCTATTGCGCCGAATATTGGGAGGATGGTTCCACCGCGAACAAAGCAAATCGCGAGAGCTGCAGCGCCGCCTGCGATTCCCGCAATGGGCATGTCAGGGACAGCTGAAAAAATTCCCGGGAAAATCAGAGCGCCAAGAGCCGTATAGGGAATAAGCTTTAAAAATCTGTCCAAATACTTCGACGGCCTCCTGTTTTTAAGCAGAGTGAAGGGAAGAAGCCTCGGAACATAGGTTGCCGCGGCCATTCCCGCGATTATCAAGTATATCCTGTTCATAGCTCCTTTGCCTCCTCATCGTTGAAAATGAACATTCCCAAAAACGAAACCAAAATTATCGCGATTATTATCCCCCAGCCCCGAGGGACTGATTCAAATCTTCCGACAAGGCTGTTGACTATTCCCGACAAAATGACAAGCGACGCTATCTTTAGCGATTTCTTGGCCATGGGAGTGACCAGGGCGATAAACATTGCATAAAGAGCTATTCCCATGCTTGCCTGCATGGACTCTGGAAGAGTGCTTCCCAAAAGGTATCCCGCCGCAGTTCCCGCGTTCCAGGACAGATAGGCTGCAAGCTCCAGCCCCATCATGAAAGACGATGTAAGGTTTTCCTTGCTGAATGAGGCGACCGAAAAGGTTTCGTCCGTTATTCCGAAGGCAATAATGGGCAGCATGGACCTTTTTTCGCTTTTGATTTTTCCCGCTATGGAGGCGCTCATCAGAAAATGCCTGAAATTGACTAAAAATGTAGTGAGCACTATACCAAGTGTTCCGGCACCCATGGCAATCATTGTCAAAGCCATGAACTGGCTTGCTCCGGCGAAAACTATGGAAGAGAACATGACGCTCTCAAGCAGAGTTATTCCCGAAGTTTTGGATAGAATTCCGAAAGCCAGAGCAATCGGCAAATAGCCTATGACAATCGGGAATCCGGCTTGGGAGCCTTTTTTGAAGCGCGATGCTTTCCGCAACTCTTTCATAAAAACACTTCCTTGTGGTGTATTTCATTCATTATATAATCGGTTAAATTGGCAGTCAACATTTTGACGGACTATGCATAGCCTAAAAAAAATCGGCACGATGATTAATCATGCCGAAAAATTTATTTGTCGAATTTCAGTTTTGCCAAGGCAGCAAATGGTGAATCCTCCGCCTTGGGCTCCTCTTTCTTCTTCTTTTTCATGTAGGCCTGCACATCCTTGTAGGATGCCTTCTTTTTTTCGCCTTCCTTGCGCTTGTTGAAGGAAGAAAGCTTTTCCCTGTGTCCGCATTTGCAGACGAAGGTCTTTCCTTCACCCTCTCCGACTAGTTTGAGTTTCTTGTGGCAGACAGGGCAGCGTGCGTTTGTAACAATGGAAAGGCCTTTTCTGTATCCGCATTCCCGGTCAGGGCACACCAGCATTGTTCCTCGCTTGCCCTTTACATTAAGGAGATTTTTTCCACAATCGGGGCATTTTTCATGGGTGACATTGTCGTGCTTGAAGACAGCGTCGCTTGTCTTTATGTCCTTGACAATCTTGTCGGTATAGCGCTTCATGTCGCCTATGAAAGCCTTCTTGTCCAGATGGCCCTTTGCTATTGAATCAAGCTTTTTCTCCCACTTGGCTGTAAGCTCGGGAGTCTTGAGATCTTTAGGGACAAGATTCAGGAGCTGCATTCCCTTCGATGTTATAATTAGGTTCTTGCCACGCTTCTCCACCAGGAAGGACTTCTGAATCTTTTCAATTATGTCGGCCCTTGTTGCTACTGTTCCTATTCCCCCGGTATCGACAAGCACCTTTGCAAGATCCTTGTTCCCGCCCGAAACATATTTCGAAGGGTTTTCCATGGCCGCCAAAAGCGTTCCTTCCGTAAACCTTGCGGGAGGGGATGTCTTTCCCTCGGTCTTTGCCCACCTGTCGATATGAAGGGCGTCCCCCATCTTCAGATTTGGGAACATCCGGTTTGTGTATTCCTCCGGGCCATCGCCTTCATCATAATCTGAGGCAACTGCCTTCCAGCCCTGATGGATGACCCTTTTTCCCTTTGCAGAGAAAATCTCTCCCCCTACATCGGCCTGAAGGGTTATCTGCTCGTATTCATGTAGCGGTGAAAGCACGCTGAAGAACCTGCGAACCACTAAATCGTATATCTTGTATTCCCTGTTTGAAAGCTCATTTACCCTTAGGGTTTCCTCCGTGGGAATAATGGCGTGGTGGTCTGTTACCTTGCTGTCGTCAACAAAAAGCTTGGATGGCCTTATGGGCTTTCTCATGAGGTCCGAGGCGATGTCCGCGAAAGAACCGTCCGCGCAGCCGTCTAGTCGCTCTTTTATTGTCGGGACGATGTCGGCAGTAAGATACCTGGAATCCGTTCTCGGGTAGGTTAGCAGCTTGTGGGTTTCATAAAGACTCTGCATGATAGAAAGCGTTTCCTTTGCCGAAAAGTTGTATATCCTGTCTGCATCCTTCTGAAGCTCAGTAAGATTGTAGAGTTTTGGAGAAGGTGTTTTTCTTTGTTTCTTGTCTATGGATTTTATTACAGAGTTTTTTCCCTTCAGCGACTCAAGCAAAGAGTCAATTCTTTTCTCGTCAAAGCTACGTGACCCCTTGCTCTTCCCATCCTGCCAGGTTAGTATAAGCTTGCCTGACCGGGCCTGAATGCCGTAATAGGACTTGGGGCTGAAATGCTTAATCTCCTCTTCTCTCTGAGCCAGCATGGCAAGCGTGGGTGTCTGCACCCTTCCGCATGAAAGCTGGGCGTTGAACTTGCAGGTCAGGGCGCGCGTTGCATTCAGGCCCACAATCCAGTCAACCTCGGCTCTTGCCACCGCCGCCGCGTAAAGGTTCT
>CAZXWC010000134.1:0-3535 GCA_964644525.1 uncultured Peptostreptococcaceae bacterium | reverse complement strand
AATTCTATAGGCATTTTGCCGATTCTAGACATACTTACACCTCCAATACTATGAATTCATACTACCAAACGTAGCAGACCACTTCGCCGCCTACACCCATTTTTCTTGCATCTTTGTCAGTTACGATGCCTTTAGATGTAGAAATGATCGCTATTCCTAATCCACCAAGCACTTTTGGCATTTCTTCGCCTTTTGTATACACTCTAAGTCCCGGCTTTGAAATACGTTTGATGCCGGTGATGACTTTTTCCTTGTTGGGACCATACTTGAGTTGTACTCTGAGTACGCCCTGTTTTCCGTCCTCGATAACATTGTAGCCTCTAACATATCCTTCATTTAAAAGAATACCCGCAATGGTTTTCTTTATATTAGAAGAAGGAATGTCTACAGTTTTATGATTTGCTGAATTTGCATTTCTTACTCTAGTAAGCATATCAGCGATAGGATCAGTCATTGCCATGTGTTTCTACCTCCCTTCCTTCTTACCAGCTAGCCTTTTTGACTCCCGGTATTTGGCCTTTGTAGGCCAATTCCCTAAAACATATACGACATATACCGAATTTTCTCAGATAAGCATGCGGTCTTCCGCATATTCTGCATCTATTATATTCTCTTGTAGAGTATTTCGCTTCTCTCGATTGCTTGACTTTAAGAGATTTCTTCGCCATTTTTTCGCCTCCTTTAGTTGCTGAATGGCATACCCATCAGTTTGAGAAGTTCAAAAGCTTCTTCATCCGTTTGAGCTGTCGTTACAAAAACGATATCCATTCCGCGAACCTTGTCAATCTTATCGTACTCGATTTCCGGGAAAATAAGTTGTTCTTTGACTCCCATGGAATAATTTCCTCTTCCGTCAAAAGAACTCACTTTAAGGCCTCTAAAGTCTCTTACCCTTGGAAGCGCTACGTTTACGAGCCTGTCAAAGAACTCATACATAACATCTCCCCTAAGATCGACTTTGGTTCCAATGGGCACCCCTTCACGCAGTTTGAAGTTGGCCACGGATTTCTTCGCTTTCGTTATGACCGGTTTCTGCCCTGTGATTATGGACAACTCGTCAGCTGCTACATTTAACACCTTGGTGTTTTCTTTAGCGTCTCCGACACCCATGTTCACAACGATTTTTTCAAGTTTTGGTATTTCCATAACATTTTTGTATTTAAATTTTTCCTTCAAGGCTTTCATTGCTTCATTCTTGTATTTATCTTTCAATCTAGCCATGTTTACGACCTCCTTTCCCCATCAATCAGTCAATCACTTCTCCAGTTTTGACTGAAATCCGTACTCTTTTACCATCTTCGAGTTTCTTGCTGCCCACTCTTGTGGGAGCCTTTGCCTTAACATCGTAAAGCATTACATTAGAAGCATGGATAGGCGCTTCCTGGTGAATTCTTCCGCCTTGCTGAACTTTTGCGGAAGGCTTTTGATGCTTTGTCACCATGTTGACACCTTCAACTATAACTTTATCTGTTTTGGGAAAAGCCTGCAAAACCTTGCCTTGCTTACCCTTGTCTTTTCCTGAAATAATAACAACAGTGTCGTCTTTCTTGATATGCATTCCTTTCACCTCCTAGGTTAAAGCACTTCCGGAGCAAGTGAGACAATTTTCATATAGTTCTTGTCTCTCAATTCTCTTGCAACAGGCCCAAAGATACGGGTTCCAACGGGAGATTGGTCATCCTTGATAATGACTGCCGCGTTCTCGTCAAATCGTAACTTTACTCCATCGTTTCTCTTGAGACCTTTTTTAGTTCTTACAACGACAGCTTTAACAACCTCGCCTTTCTTGACAACGCCGCCTGGTGTTGCTCTTTTAACGGTACACACGATAACGTCGCCAATGCCGGCATATCTTCTACCTGATCCGCCTAAAACGCGGATACACAAAACTTCTTTTGCGCCCGAATTATCTGCAACTGTCAAACTTGATTCTTGTTGTATCATCGGTTTCCCTCCTCTCGGAAAGTCTATTTCGCTTCCTCTATGATTTTTTCGAGTCTCCATCTTTTATCTTTGCTCAGTGGCTTTGTTTCCATTATTCTTACTTTGTCGCCAATATTGCACTCATTGTTTTCGTCATGAGCCTTGAATTTATTTGTCTTTTTAACCGCTTTTTTATAAAGTGGGTGCCGCACGAAATCTTCAACCGCAACAACTATGGTCTTGTCCATCTTGTCGCTTACAACTTTTCCAACCCGTACTTTTCTGCTGTTTCTTTCCATGATGCAGACCTCCTTCCTTCGTTTTCTATACGTTCAATTCTCTTTCTCTTTGTATTGTTTTAACTCTTGCAATATCTTTTTTCACAAACTTGATTTTCACAGGATTATCCAACTGTCCAGTGGCTAATTGAAATCTCAAATTAAACAATTCACTTTTCAAGTCATTGAATTGATTGTCTAATTCCTGCGATGTCATTTCACGCAATTTTTTAGTTTTCATTAGCTTCACCACCTTTTTCAACCGCACTTTCCCTGCTTACAAATTTGCATCTGATGGGCAATTTGTGAGCGGCCAATCTCAAAGCCTCTCTTCCGACTTCTTCACTGACACCTGATAATTCAAACATTATTCTTCCCGGCTTTACAACTGCTACCCAATATTCGGGAGAACCTTTACCTGCTCCCATTCGGGTTTCAGCAGGCTTTTGTGTAACAGGTTTATGCGGGAAAATCTTAATCCAAACCTTTCCGCCCCTTTTCATGTATCTGGTCATTGCTATACGTGCCGCTTCTATCTGATTAGAAGTTATCCATGCAGGTTCCATGGCCATCAAACCGTATTCACCATATGAAATATCGTTGCCTTTGTTGGCTTTTCCTTTCATTCTGCCTCTAAAAACTTTACGTCGCTTGACTCGTTTAGGCATTAACATGATGCTTTCCTCCTTCCCAATTGCTGCTTTTAATTATTGCTCTTCCTCGGTCTTCTGCTTTTTTTGCGAGGCGGTCTTTTGCTTTTTTTATCAACTACTTCATCTTTAGCCATTCCTTGAAGAATTTCGCCTTTATAGATCCATACCTTTACTCCGATTTTTCCGTAAGTTGTGTTGGCTTCAGTAAAACCGTATTCAATATTGGCTCTTAAGGTTTGTAGAGGAACATTTCCCTGACTGTAATTTTCAGTTCTTGCGATTTCAGCTCCACCTAAACGTCCTGAAACCATAATCTTTATTCCTTTTGCTCCCGATTTCATCGCTCTACCCATAGCCTGCTTCATTGCACGCCTGAAGGAAACTCTTCTTTCAAGCGAAAAAGCAACACTTTCGGCTACCAATTGAGCGTTTCTGTCAGGCTTGGCAACTTCCGAAATGTCAATATATACTGTTTTGCCAGTCAGTTTTTCCAGTTCCTTCTTCAAAGCTTCAATTAGCTCTCCGCCTCTTCCTACTACCATTCCAGGCTTGGAAGTGAAAATATTTATGTTGACTTTATTGTTTGCTTTTCTTGCAATGGCAATTTTTGCAACTCCCGATGTACGCAGTTTTTTCTTTACAAACTCCCTGATCTTATAGTCTTCAACTAAAAGGTCGGCG
>CAZXWC010000133.1:0-3563 GCA_964644525.1 uncultured Peptostreptococcaceae bacterium | reverse complement strand
ATTGATTTATTATTGCAGTCATTTTAATTTATGGAAGGCTGATATGGCTGTTATTCAGAAGTGGTTTAATCCATGGTTTGAAGTTCGGTGAACTGATCATTAGCGCTATTAATTTCTATATTGACCAAAAACGCTCTATAAGACTGATGTTTTTAAATAAATCATGCAACTAGATTAATTTGTAACTTAATCTTATCATTGAAGCGGCGATTGTCAATAAAGGGGAAATTGGAATGTTTAGCTTGCAGTATGATAAAATAGTTGGCATAAAGGCAATGAAGGAAAAATGGCAAAGGGCACCGTTGCAAGCTTAATCGCTGTGTAGATGTGTATTTTGATTGCATAAAGCCCAACGGGGTATTTTAATATGTATATGAAGGCATAGGGTTGAGCTTGTTTACGTGTTGCATGTAAACAGCGTTTGATGCGGGAAGATTTACAATGAAGCAACATTCTGAAACTTAAGTTGAACTGAAATGATTTTAATTGAACAGGGGGCGGCGGCAATGAATATTTTAATAGAATCAATAAAAAGAATTTTAAAGAGATCGAAAGAGGCGTTTGAGACATTCCCGGTTTCTATTGGCAGTGCGATGGCATTTGCAATAGTTACAATGGTAAGAATTCAATTGGATTGGCCCGAACAGGAGGCTTACAATTTCCTTTTTAATTGCCTTCATTGGGCGTTTGCCCTCGGAGCAATATTCAGCTTGGCTTCCATCACTGCGGCAAAGAGCCTTAGGAATACTGACAAGGCTTTTAAATTTGCAAATCTGCTTGGGGTTTTAGTTGTTGCGGGGGCGATTTCGGCGCTTTATTTCTTTGGGGCAAAAGATACCGCTCAATATACAAGCCGAGCCGTTACAGTTTCCGGTATTGCAGCTGCGCGAGTATCGGCTGCGATGGTTGTGAGCATGTTGGCTTTTATTGTTCTTGCAGGAAATACAAGCCAAGAATCCGATTTTGCACGTTCCTTTTTCATGACGCACAAGGCCTTTTTCATAGCTGCTATTTACGGGATTGTGATAATGGGCGGAGCATCGGGCGTGGCGGGAGCCATTCAGGCACTGCTATACAACGACATGAGCAGCAAAGTATACATGTACATAGCCACAATTGCCGGTTTTTTGGCATTTACAATTTTTGTTGGTTATTTTCCGGATTTTAGAAAAGGGGAAAAAGACGAACACAGGGAAGTGGCGCAAAAGCAACCTCGATTTATTGAGGTGTTGTTTGAATTCATAATGGTTCCAATCATGATTGCAATGACAATTGTTTTAATACTATGGGCCGGCCGGACAATTTTCATTGGAGATTGGCCTCCATTTGAAGAACTTGCAAGCATAGCGTCCTCTTATGCCTTTGTTGGAATATGGCTTCACATAATGGTGACTCATAGAAAATCGGGTTTGTCCAAATTCTATAGAAGGGCTTATCCTGTCTCAGCGCTCGTAATACTTGCTTTTGAGGCATGGGCATTGATGGTTAGAATAGGCGATTTTGGCATTAAAACGACGGAATACTATTTCATGTTGACATGGATTGCGGCTGTTGCGGCATCAATAATATTGCTTTTGATGGGGAAAAAGGCTCATAGGGCGATAGTAGCTGTAATATGCTTGATTGTGATTTTTTCAGTCTTGCCGGCAACAGGCTACAATGACCTTCCTGTAAATGCGCAAGCAAACCGGCTTGAAAAGTTGCTTTTGGAGCAAGGTATGTTTAAGGAAGGGGAGATTGTTCCTGCCGAAGAAGAACCTGAACTGCAAGCAAGGCAATCAATAACAGACGCGGTTGTTTTTCTTTCAAATGCGGATGATGCCGATTTGCCGGAATGGTTTGAAGGGCGGCTCGGAGATAAAAATACATTCAAAGAAAGATTCGGATTCGATCAAGTATGGCCGGAGCGGGATGACTATTATAGGGGAGACGGAACATATTTGGGCATATCGCTTACATTCGACCAAGGACCTGTAGCGATAGACGGCTACGAGTGGGCAATTAGACAAAGAATCAAGGGAGAAGGCGAAGAACCTACAAGTGTTTATGGCGACAGAGGTGTGTATGGGATTTATTGGATTATTGAGCCCAACGGGGACGTGCCTTCTTTGAAAATAACATTGGATGATGAAACTATCATTGAACATGACATGAATGAATATATTGACAGAATAACAGAAAAATATCCTCTCGGAGAAAGAAGTTTCAACGAAGCGCCATTTGAAGACATGAGTGTGAGGCTTGAAAGCGAAGAAGTTGAAGTGCTGCTTGTTTTCGGAAACATAGACATATCCGTCAACCCGAGAGAAGACAGAATAAATTACTGGCTTTCGCTGGATGCAATTTATCTGAAGGAAAAGCAGTGACCATTTAAGAATTGAAAGCATAAAGAGTTATTTGGATTATAGGATTGCAGCACATCCAGAGGGATTTTAGCTTGATGGTATGAACATGACCAATTCGTTTTCAGTATTTG
The DNA here is from genome assembly GCA_964644525.1 of uncultured Peptostreptococcaceae bacterium. Lineage (GTDB taxonomy): Bacteria > Bacillota > Clostridia > Peptostreptococcales > BM714 > BM714. Next base: position 1,087 of record CAZXWC010000133.1, on the reverse strand, counting down.
ACATTTTTGCGCTTTGGCTTTACGGAAGGAGCTGGATTTAATTGAATAAATACATGGATTTGGCTGTGAGGGAAGCAATGCAAGGGAGTAGACAAGGCAAGGGAGGCCCTTTTGGAGCAGTGATTGTAAAAGACGGACAAGTCATAAGCACTGCATGCAACGAGGTTACAAGTTCCAACGATCCCACTGCCCATGCTGAAATTCTTGCAATTCGCAGGGCAAGTGAAAAACTTGGAACATACGATCTGTCGGGATGTGTCATTTATGCTACCGGGGAGCCGTGCCCAATGTGCCTTTCAGCAATAATATGGGCCAACATAAAGCAAGTTTTCCATGCACTGAATGCTGAGGATGCCGAAAAAATAGGTTTTAGAGATGAAAAAATATACCGGCATCTGCGGGGCGAAGAAAAAATTGTCGGGATTGAAAGGATTGAAAGCAGAGGAGCCGGTGAATTGTATGAAGAATACATAAGGCTCGGGAAAAAAATATATTGATATGTTATCTTGATTTAGTGGCAAGACATTTGAAAATTCTGCAGGGTTTAAAGGATATTTAAGAGGAGGAATCAGAATGGTTTCTTTGCAAGAAATGGAAATCATGCTGAAAGACATTGCGGCTGAATTTCCAGAGCAACTTTTTGAGGAACTCAATGGAGGGATTTTGCTTTTGCCGGATACGAAAATGAATCCGGCAGGGATTGACAACGACCTTTTCATATTGGGGGAATACCATAGAGGAGGCAATATGGGGAGGTACATATCAATTTATTACGGTTCCTTCATGAAAGTCTACGGTAGGCTCGGCAAGGAAGCTCTTTTGGAAAAGCTTGTTCATACTTTGAAGCATGAATTCACTCATCATCTGGAATCGCTCGCAGGAGAAAGGGATCTTGAAATTGAAGACGCAAGGTATTTGAAGAATTATCTTAGAAATCACCGGAAATGATAAAAAGCGCAGGCATCAAAATGCTATACTATTTTGTTTGTCCAATCTTCTACATTCCAGATGTCGGTTATCCAGTCTTTGTAGAAATCGGGTTCATGGGAAACCAGAAGAATGGTCCCCTTGAATTCAATCAGCGCAT
>CAZXWC010000132.1:0-3635 GCA_964644525.1 uncultured Peptostreptococcaceae bacterium | reverse complement strand
AGGTTTAAGATTCCTTGAAGCAAGGGGGCTTGCGGCACATTCAAACATCCGCAAACCCTGCTATTTTTGCTTTTAAAGCTCTTCCGCATTGACAATTTCCTTGTAGCCATCGGGGTCTGTGTCTCCCTCTGTGCTGAATATTAGTATCTCACTGCTTTTGTCAAGTCCAAGCATGCTTTTGTAATCCCCGTATTCCGGATTTGTGCAAAGAATGTAAAGAAGTCCAAGTCCGACAGCTCCCGATTCACCTGAAACGACAACCGGATCGTCTCCAAGCGGATGGGCAAGGTTCCTCATTCCGATTCGCGTGACATCGTCCCCGCATTTAGCGGCAAAGGACGCGAAGTCCCTGAGTACGGGCCATGTGAAGGGATTGGGCTCTCCACAGTTTAGCCCTGCCATTATGGTCTTGGGAAAGCCTCCTACATTGGTCGGTCCATCGTTTCCGCTCTTTATGGATTCGTATATGCAGGCCACTTGCCAGGGCTCGGCAACTATAGTAATTGGGGGATTTTTCTTATAGTAGTGGGCAAGAAAGCCGAGAACTCCGCCGGCCATGGAGCCGACTCCGGCCTGGAGCAACATGTGGGTAGGCTTGTCGACTCCATAGCCTTCAAGCTGTTTTGCAGCCTCGAACGCCATTGTGGAATAACCCTGGGTTATGTAGTTGGGTATTTCCTCATAGTCCCTACTGCCGGTGTCCTGGACGAAATGGTATCCGTTTTCTTTAGCGTAGTTCGATGCGAAGCGAACCGCATCGTCATAGTTCATGTCGGTTATCTCTACCTTGGAATCTCCGATTGCACGAATGGCCTCGGCCCTGCATTCCTTTGAACCTATCGGCATATAAACCTCGGCCCTCGCGCCCAGCCTGTTGGCGGCCCATGCGACTCCACGCCCGTGGTTTCCGTCGGTGGCCGTAACATATACGGCTTTTGAAGGATCTTGCTCGTTTTCCGCTATCTTTGATATGGCATATGAAGCGCCCAGAGCCTTGAATGCATTCAGCCCGAAACGTTTGGACTCGTCCTTGACATAGATTCCCTTCACGCCGAGCTCTTTTGCAAGGTTTTTAAGGTTTGCCAAAGGCGTCTCGCTGTACTCTGAAAGCGTTTTGTGAAATTCTCTTGCCGGGGCCGTCGCCTCAACCGAAAGAAATTCCGGCAGGCTTTCCTTTGAAAGCTTTCCTTGTATTATTGAAATTTGTCTCATTGCTTTTCTCCTCCCGCCCATTTGTAATTATGCACCGCATAATCCAATTATATCCGAAAGAATCCTTTTTTAAAACCATGCAATAAAAACCCGCGAGGGTTATCCCATCGCGGCAAAATTCAAAACTCTTTTTAAATTAAAACAAACACTCCAATGCATAGTCTATCAATTTGTTTGTTTCTTCCTTACAAGTCTTTTCCCTCTCTTTTGAGCGTTCAATGATTATGCCGTTTATTATATAATCAAAAAGACTTATGGATTTTGAAATTGACTCTCTTCTTTTGTCGTCAGCATTCAAAACCATCGAAATTTTGTTGTAGTAGTTATAGAAAGGCATAAGCTCAAGGTCTTTTTTAAGCCCCGACCTTTTAGGATCGAACATCAGTGTATATATTTCACTGTAATTTTCGGCAAATTCGATTTTTTCCCATGCGCTTATCCTGCAGAAGGAGCGAATACCGTTTTCCCCAAGCTCTCCCCTTCTTTTTTCGACTTCGCCGAGTATTCGTCGATAGAGTTTGTTGAAACCCATGAGAACAACTTCTTTTTCTATTGCAGCCATATTAGGCACATAGTTGTAGAGAGTCATTGTTGATATCCCCAAATTCTTTGCAAGTTTCCTTGCTGATAAATTATCCAGACCCTCGGCTTCAATTAGATTGAAAGCCGTTTCTACAATCTGCCATTTATCTTTTATAAGTCTGCTTCTACCCATAACAATTCTTTCCCCAATTTATTTTATTACTATCTCCGAAATGATTTTATTCATCTTTAAAAAATCGCACAAGCTGTCTATCCTTGTTTCCAGATTTGAACTGTTGAAGTTTTTTTCATCCCAAATATCCCCTTCGATATAAAAGTGGGGCACTCCGGTTTCTTTTTCAACCATATTGACCATAAGCTTTTGATGAGCTCCCAGCCATCTGTCAAAGCTGAAAAGTCCAAAGACCATTGCATCCGGTTTATACCTTCGGATCTTTTGACATATCATATCCGCTTCGTTTAGTCCGTTTACAGCAAGCGGCATCTTAAGCCAATCCATGGCAATCTGCTTATATGGATTATCTATGTTCATATCTTCCATCTGCTTGTCGGTCATGCTAAGTGTTGTGCTGAAAACCAAATCCACGCCCTTGTCTTCAAACATTTTTGCAACCCACGGAACACTGAATGGAACAAAATAGCAACCGACCTTGGGCCTTTTTTCCCCCTCTTCCCCGTTTTTGCAAACAGATTCAAGATGACCAATCATTTTGTCAACTGACGATTCAATGTTTTCAAGACCTGTACTGAAGGGTATGTGGATGGGTTGAGAAACAAGGGAGAGCTCATTGCCTGTTATGTCAGCCTTTCCAACCATGGATACGAGACTGTTCAATCGGTCTATTTTTTCCATGAAGTCTCTTTCTTGTTTTATGGCTTGCCAAATATGCTCTTCTTTTACATTGACTCCAATAATCTTTCCTATTTCAGCTATCCCGTCTTTTATGGAAGCCGCAACGTATTCCACCCTGTCTGCAATTTCATCGTCCTTTTCCCCAAAGTGCGTGTCATGCGGCAAACGAGTAACTATATATCTCCAATCCTTGTTGCAGTTGGATTTTATGAATTCGTCTGTTTTGGGAGCCTCGTCACATGTATGCCCCCAGCTCCAAACAACATCAGGATTGCGTATTACAGATTTGCAGTTTAGTCCTATGCGAGTCTTGTTGAGTCCGCAATGCTTGCATCCATAGCTTATTCCGGCATCGTTTTCCGCCTGTCCTATGAATGGATTTGTCTTGAAGAGAACAGAAGAGAAAACCGTTGATATTATAAGATACGGATATCCCACATATGAAGATTGACCAGCGGCATTTCTCAATGCATAGTAGCTTGTTGCTATGGATGGCACAACTCCATATACTGATTTTACCGGTTCGGAATTGTCTTCTCCAACGCGCGTCAGGTCCATCAACTCAAGCATATAGGCTCTAAGCATGTCCTTGACGCCCGGGGTTTCCATTTTCCAGTATTTGGGCAGCATTTCATCCATTGCTTTTTTCAAATCCGAGTTTTTTATGCCAAACATCCTGGTCGTTTGCAGCCATTTGTCATTCAATTCCTTGCTTTCTTCGAAACCCAGATATTCAAGAAAGCTGATTTTAACATTTTTTTTCATATGCTCTCCACCTCTGTAGTTCAAGTCTCCTGTTACCCATTATATTTCATATGCCTTTTCAATGCAAAGAATTGGAAAAGATGCGGACGCAACCCTAAAGTTACGCCCGCTGATAAGGGGGTATTTGACTATTTTATTTTTACCTGAGCCCCGAATATTAGGGCCAGAATACCCAGCGGTATAAGGAAAATTCCGGTTGTGGCCCAACCCTGGCTTGCCAGGATGTTGCCGTAGACGGCAGGACCTATAAATCCTCCAAGAT
>CAZXWC010000131.1:0-3717 GCA_964644525.1 uncultured Peptostreptococcaceae bacterium | reverse complement strand
TCATGCCACAGTGTGGCCTGTTGATATTATTTAAGTTTTTCCTTTTCCAGATATTCCTCAAAGGCTTTTTCAAGAACATATTTGCTCTTGTAGTCTTCGAAGAGCTTTCCGCCTTTTGAAGGCAAGAGAAGAGCTTTTCCGCTTTCTGTTGCGAATGAATCGAGATAGAGGCAGTCTCCCCTTCCGTCGGACCAGAAGCCCCTCTCGTTTATGGAAACGTAATTTGGAGTGGAAAGCCTAAGACTTTCGAATATGTCGAGAGTTCCATCGAAATCGAGAGAAGTTCCCATTGCTGACGCCATTTCCGAAACGATTTGCCAGTTTTCAAGGCCGGCTTTGGGACTCACTGCCTGCTCGAAAAACTGCACCCGTCTTTCGGTGTTTGTAAAGCTGCCGGAAGTCTCAAATGATGCGCTTGCAGGTAGGAATACATCGGCTTTTGCAGATGCATCCACTGCGGCAAAGCCGCTTTGCATCAAGAACTCCAACGGTTCAACATTTATGTCTTCCAGGCTTTCCCCGAAGGAAAGAAGTCCTTTTACGCTTCCTGAAGCGATTCCATCAAGTATATCCGCTGCGTCTCCTATTCCCTGGTCTGCAAGACCTTGCGAGTTGTTTGCAGGCTTAAGGGCAAGTATTCCCTGTCTTGCTTTTCCTAAGTGCCCGCTTGATGCGGCCATTGCGGCTATCAGCCTTGCCGCTTGGCGCGTTGTTCTGGCTTCGTCGAAGACTATTACAGGTCTTTTTGCCTTGAAGTACAATTCCGCAATATCCAAAGCCAAGTCTCTTGGAGAGGCATCCTCGAGTGAAGCCTTGAAGGCCTCTAAGCCTTCTGTTCTCGGTGACGAGCCTATCCTTTTAACAAGGGCATTGGCCATTTCTCTGAGGAATGAAAGGTCGTTTCCAACCTGTACGGCCATGTCTGCGGATTCGTCAAGCCTTGTGGGCTTTTCTGTAACAAGTACAAGCTTGGATCCATTTTTTCTGGCCTTTCTCATTTTGACAGCCATGCTCGCGTGGGTGTCGTATATGTCGTTTCCAATGAAAATAATCAAATCGGCAGATGACATTTCTTCCATGGTCGAAGGAGAAGCGTTTGCTCCCAATACGTCAGTCAGTCCGCTTGGCTTGGCTGACAGCGAGGCTACTTTTTCGGTTCCGAGGCTGCCCGTTGCAAAGGATTTTATCATGTGTATCTCTTCGTTTGTCATGTGGTCCGAAACAAGCACAGCCAAGGCGTCGTCTCCGTATCGGCTCTTGATGCCTTTTGCTTTTTCAGCAATGCTTGCCAAAGCTTCTTTCCAATCGCAAGCAGCAAGCTTTCCGTCTTTTTTGACAAGCGGTGTCAAAGTCCTGTCTGTGTTGTGGAAGTCGTATCCGAATTTTCCTTTGACACAAAGCAGTCCTCCGTCAACAGGATTGTTTTTGACAGGAAGGGCCCTGTAGAGCATGTTGCCCTTTGTCTCAACATCTATTTGGCAACCAAGGCTGCAGTAGGAGCAGATTCCCTGTGTAACCTCCGCTTGAACAGGTACGGATTTCTTGATCAAGAGTTTTTCCTGAAGCGATCCTGTGGGGCAGGCGCTTACGCATTGACCGCATGATATGCAGCCTGAGGATACTAAAGGTTGTTCAAGTGTGGGCTTGACTATAGTTTCGAAGCCCCTGTTTACAAGACCCAGGGCTGTTATTCCCATAAGTTCGTCGCAAATTCTTACGCATTGTCCGCAGAGTATGCACTTGTCGGCATTTTTCAATATGAAAGGATGCTCGTCTGTCTGCTCCCTGTGGTGAACCTGGCCCTGGAATTTGGAAGGGTCTACGTCGTAATCGTTTGCATATGTGAAGAGTTTGCATTCGAAGAAGTCGTGGCATCCGCACTCCAGACATCTGGACGCGTCCCTTACGGCTTCCTCAGGCGTGAAGCCCTTCATTATTTCTTCAAAATTTGTTTTTCTGTCTTCGGGTGAAAGATGGCTCATTGTTCCGCGGCTTATCTTTTCCCTGTCGGCGAAATCTTCTTCAGTCAAATCATCTCTTTCAACATAATATTTTTCCTTGAAAGGAATAATTGAACCGTTCATGTAGCTGTCCATGACTTCGACGGCGCGTTTTGCGTCGCCTATTGCCTGGATTGCTATGTCGGCCCCCTTGTTTGTTGCGTCTCCAGCTGCGAACACTCCTTCAATATTGGTCATGAAGGTGGCTTCGTCAGCGGCGATGGTGCCTTTCCTTGTGAGCGAAAGCTCAGGAAGGCCCTCGGGGTTGCAACCCTGTCCTATTGCCGAAATTATTGAATCTATTTCTATTATGTCAACATCGCCCTCTATGGGGAGAGGTCTTCTGCGTCCGCTTGCATCTGGTTCGCCCAGCTCCATGTTTTGAACCTCGAGCTTTTCCGCGCGTCCGTTTTCTCCGGCAATAACTTTTTTGGGACTTGCCAGGAATACGAATTCAACGCCTTCCTCCCGGGCTTCTACAATTTCCACTTCCTCGGCCGGCATTTCGGCTTCGGTTCTTCTGTAAACAAGATAAACCTTTTCGGCTCCCAGTCTTACAGCAGTACGGGCGGCGTCCATTGCTGTGTTTCCTCCACCTATTACGGCGACTCGTTTTCCTATCTTGCTTGTTTCTTTGAGAGCCGTTTTTCTCAGGAAGTCGATTCCGCCGAACACTCCGTCCATTTCTTCGCCTTCGCATCTCATTGAAGAGCTTTTCCAGGCGCCTATTCCTACGAAAACCGAGTCGAAGTCATTTCGGAGGCCTTCAAGAGTGAAGTCGATTCCGGCTTTTTTATTGTTTATCAGTTTTACACCCATTTTTTCTATTACTGCTATTTCCTTGTCGAGTACGTCCTTGGGAAGACGGTACTGGGGGATACCGTAACGGAGCATTCCGCCCATCTTGGGCATCATGTCGTATATTGTCACCTCGTGTCCCTTTACCGCCAGGAAATACGCCGCCGTGAGTCCGGCAGGTCCTCCTCCCACTATGGCAGCCTTCTTGCCTGTAGGTGCGGAAAGGTCGGGAATGAACATTTCTTCTTTTTTCATGTCCATGTCGGCTATGAAGCGTTTCTGCCAGGCTATGGCTATGGGCTCTTCAACGAGTTCCCTCCGGCAGGCGTCCTCGCATGGATGGGGGCATACCCTTCCTATGCAGCCCGGTAGTGGAAGCTGTTCCTTTACAAGCTTTAGGGCCTCGTCAAATTCTCCGTTTGCTATAAGTCCCACATATCCCTGGCAGTCTGTCTGTCCCGGGCATGCAAGCACGCATGGGGGGCGGCAGTCGCCGACGTGGTCCGACAAAAGAAGCTCCAGAGCTATTTTGCGCGATTCTACAACGCGTTTTGTTCTTGTCTTTACTACCATTCCGTCCCTTGCCTCTGTGGCGCAGGATCTGAGAAGCTTGGGTATTCCTTCAACCTCTACCACACACATCCCGCAGGAACCGTATATGTCCATGCGTTCGTCGAAACATAGCGTGGGTATTTCAACATCGTATCTCTTGGATATCTCAAGTATTGTCTCGCCTTGATGGCCTTTGACTTCAATTCCGTCTATGTTCAATCTTATCTCTGACATCTTTTTTCCCTCCCCTATAGTATTTCCACTGCATCTACCGGGCAGACTTCTGCGCATTTTCCGCACTTGATGCAGACTGCCGGATCGATTTCGTGTGGTTTTTTGACTTCTCCCCTTATGCATGAAACAGGAC
>CAZXWC010000130.1:0-3756 GCA_964644525.1 uncultured Peptostreptococcaceae bacterium | reverse complement strand
TGGATACAGTAAAAAAGATAGATGTGCTTCGAAGCCGCTTGAAAGAAGCGATAAAAGACGGCAAAAGCGTGGGTCTTGTTCCTACCATGGGATTTTTGCATGAAGGACACCTTTCTTTGATAAAAAGGGCCAGGGCGGAAAACGATTTGCTTGTGGTGAGCCTGTTCGTAAACCCGACACAATTTGGCCCGGGGGAGGACCTTGAAAGTTATCCCCGTGATTTGGAAAAAGATGCTGCTCTCTGCCGAGAAAAAGGCGCTGACATATTGTTTGCGCCGGATGCGGGAGAAATGTATTTTGAGGACTATGGCACATACGTAGAGGTGTCTGGAGAATTGACAAAAGGACTTTGTGGAAAATCAAGGCCCAGTCATTTCAAGGGGGTTACATCTGTTGTAAGCAAGCTATTTAATATAGTTGATCCTGACAGGGCGTATTTCGGGCAAAAGGATGCACAGCAGGTTGCGGTAATCAAACGCATGGTGCGGGATTTGAATTTTGATATAGAAATTGTCGTTTGCCCCATAGTAAGAGAGAAAGACGGTCTTGCCAAGAGTTCCAGGAACATATATCTTTCTGAAGAAGAAAGAAAAGCGGCTCTTGTTTTGAACAAATCGCTAAGGGCTGCGGCTGAAAGAATTTCATCCGGTGAAAGAAACGCATATGAAATAAAGGCCATGATTGAAAAAATGATAAAGGAAGAATCTTTATCTTCTATAGACTATGTGGAAGTTGTCGATGCGGAAAGCATAAAGCCGATTGAAAACCTTAAGGGAAGCGTGCTTGTGGCATTGGCGGTCAGTTTTGGGAAGGCAAGGCTTATAGACAATATTTGCTTGGAGGTTAAATGAAATGATGATCAATATGTACAAGGGGAAAATTCACAAGGCCATAGTCACAGAAGCTAATCTCAACTATGTGGGAAGCATAACCATAGACAGGGATTTGATGGATGCGGCGGGAATGGTCGAGGGCGAAAGGGTGCAAATCGTCAATAATTTCAACGGTGAACGCATAGAAACATATATCATTGAGGGCCAGCGCGGCAGCGGTGTTATTTGCTTGAATGGAGCAGCGGCAAGAAGGGTCCAGCCCGGGGACGAGGTCATAATAATTTCCTATTGTTGGATTGATGAAGAAGAAGCAAAGCGGCTTGTGCCCAAAATAGTGTTTGTGGACAAGGACAACAGGATTTGTGAAACTGCTGGCAGTGAAACACATGGTCAAATTAAATGATTTACATTATTCAAAAATATGATTCTATTGAACGGAGTCGAAAAAAAGAAAAACATACTTTTTATGAATAATGTTTGGAAAAAGGCGCCTACAAGGTGCTTTTTTTTTGTTTTGTGGTATAATACAGTAACAAATTTTTTAAGTTGGATTTAACAATTTAAATTTTAAATCAAGAAACCAAGATAGCAACAAAAAAACAGGAGGTTGGATTATGCGAAGCGATGAAGTAAAAAAAGGCGATGCAAGAGCCCCGCATCGTTCACTTATGTATGCAATGGGTTATACAAAAGAAGATCTTGAAAAGCCCTTGATTGCAGTTGTGAATGCTCAAAATGAGATTATTCCGGGTCATTACCATTTGGATGAAATTGCGGAAGCAGTTAAAATGGGAGTTTATTCTGCGGGTGGAACCCCTATGGAATTTCCGGCAATAGGCATTTGTGACGGCATTGCCATGAATCATTCGGGGATGAAATATCCATTGTCTACAAGAGAACTTATTGCCGATTCGATTGAAGCTGTTACCATGGGGCAGAAGTTTGACGGCATGGTCTTGGTTGGAAATTGCGACAAGATTGTTCCTGGAATGCTAATGGCGGCCGCCAGAATGAATATACCGACAATCTACATAAGCGGAGGACCAATGCTTCCGGGAAATTCCGAAGGCAAGAAAATAGACCTTGTAAGCGGAGCATTTGAAGCAGTTGGAAGTTATAAAGAAGGAAATATCTCGGCAGAAGAGCTTCATCAAACAGAGCTTCATTCCTGTCCGACTTGCGGAAGCTGCGCGGGGCTTTTTACGGCAAATACCATGAATTCTCTTGCGGAAGTACTGGGAATAGCTCTCCCGGGAAACGGGACAATACCAGCTCCTTACGGAAGAAGGAAACAATTGGCAAAACATGCCGGAATTCAAATAATGGAAGCCTTAAGGAAGAACCTTAAACCAAGGGACATCATGACTAAGGAAGCTTTCAGGAATGCAATAACTGTTGATATGGCAATAGGCGGTTCTACCAATACGGCCCTTCATTTGCTTGCCATAGCCAATGAGGCGGAAGTCGAGATAAGTCTTGAAGATTTCGATGAAATAAGCCGAATGGTTTCAAACATAACCAAGCTTAGCCCGGCGGGTTTTCACACCATGGATGACTTGGACAGGGCCGGGGGGATATCAGCTGTCATTAAAATGCTTTTGGATGACGGAAAAATCGATGGTAGCTGCATGACTATATCAGGAAAGCCCATGTCAGCAGTAGTTGAAAACGCCTATGTCAAGGACGAAAGTGTAGTTCATCCGTTGGATAATCCATACAAGAAAGAAGGCGGCATAGCTGTCTTAAGAGGCAACTTGGCTTTGGATGGAAGTGTAGTAAAGCAATCCGCAGTAGGGCCGGAAATGATGAGGCACAGCGGGCCGGCCCGTATCTATAATTCCGAAGAGGAAGCATACGAGGCAATACTTGGGAAAGAAATTAAGGCTGGAGATGTGGTTGTAATACGCTATGAGGGACCAAAGGGTGGACCCGGAATGAGAGAGATGCTAAGTCCAACAGCGGCAATAGCTGGGATGGGGCTTGAGAAATCCGTAGCTTTAATAACAGACGGCCGATTCTCCGGAGGGACAAGAGGTCCCTGCATAGGCCATGTTTCCCCAGAGGCAATGGAGGGCGGACTTATAGCTCTTGTTGAAGAAGGCGACACAATAAACATTGATATACCCAATCGCTTGCTCGAAGTGGATCTAAGCGATGATATCATAGAGAAAAGGCGCAAGGCTTGGGTCAAGCCTCCAACAAAAGCCAAACCTGGAACATACCTGTCAAGGTACAGCAAATTGGTTACATCGGCGAGCACAGGAGCTGTGTTTGAAAGATAATGAAAAGCAATAATTATTAAAAATTCCAGGCCCGGCTTATGCCGGGCCTGCTTGTATTTAAGCCGTATTGATTAAGCGGCTTTTTTGATGTAAAATGTATGCATTCGAGGGTGGTAAAGGGGATGGTTAAATGCAGAAGGTATTTGTCATAGGAATTGGCGGTTTCATAGGAAGCAACCTTAGATATTGGATTTCATATATGGTGAATTCATATTTCAAGTCGCATAATTTTTGGGGAACTCTTACAGTGAATATAATAGGGTGCCTTATAATAGGCGCATTGATGTCGTATCATTTGAATATGGCGGAAATTGAATCAAACATGAAGGTTTTAGTTGTTACTGGTCTTCTTGGAGCCCTTACTACCTTTTCTACATTTTCGTTTGAAACAGTTGAACTGATTCAAAATGCTAGAATACAGCTTGCTGTTGCAAATGTGATGATGAATGTATTTTTGGGACTCGGAGCTGTATTCATGGGTTTCGAGGCAGTGAAGAGATTGGCTTAAAGGACAGTGGAAAGTAGAAAGTGGAAAGTGGAAAGTAGAAAGAGGAAAGTAGAAAGTGGAAAGTAGAAAGTAGAAAGAGGAAAGTAGAAAGTGGAAAGTAGAAAGTGGAAAGTAGAAAGTGGAAAGTGGAAAG
>CAZXWC010000129.1:0-3756 GCA_964644525.1 uncultured Peptostreptococcaceae bacterium | reverse complement strand
TAGCCATTCTTTAGGTTGTACTTTAGAGGAGCGGATTTCAATGAGTAGCATGGACTAGATTGGGGTATCTTAATCCATGAGAAAGGTGAATTCGCCGAAGATACAGTCCTCCCCGGGACAAATATCTGGTAACATGTTTAATAAACATGTTACTTTTGCTAAATAGGTGCCCACCCTTTTGGTAAAGAGCTAACTTACACAGGGCAAGAGATATTTTGATATGAATCAGTCAAAGTTCTTTTGCTTTGGCTGTTTTTTTGTACCTGTTTATATTATTATTAACATATAGGAGGATTTAATATGAAAAAAGTAAACATTGCAGTCGTCGGTGCAACCGGCATGGTAGGAAGATCGTTTCTAAAAGTTCTAGAGGACAGGGATTTTCCGTATGAAAACCTGTATCTCTTCGCATCGGCAAGGTCTGCCGGCAAAACTCTAACTTGCAAAGGCAAAACATACACAGTCGAAGAACTGAACGAAAGTTCTTTCGACAGGGACATAGACATAGCACTCTTCTCGGCCGGTGGAGAAACAAGCAAGAAATTCTCTCCAATAGCCGCATCAAAGGGAGTAACTGTTGTCGACAACAGCAGTGCATGGAGAATGGACCCTGATGTGCCACTCGTAGTGCCGGAAGTCAATCCCGAAGACATCGCCTGGAACAAGGGCATTATAGCCAATCCCAACTGCTCGACAATCCAAGCCGTTGTCGCATTGAAACCGCTCTATGAAAATTACGGAATCGAAAGAATTGTATATTCGACATATCAGGCCGTTTCAGGCTCGGGAGTAAAAGGCGTTTCGGATTTGGAGGAAGGCCTGAAAGGCAATAAGGCTTGCAAAGCCTACCCCCATCCTATAGCAGACAACTGCCTTCCACATATAGATGTTTTCCTCGAAAACGGCTATACAAAGGAAGAAATGAAAATGATAGACGAGACAAAGAAGATAATGGGAGACCAGGACCTCAATATTACCGCCACTGCAGTACGCGTTCCGGTATTTTACAGCCACAGCGAATCAATAAACGTCCAGCTTAAAAAGCCATTTGAGCTAGATGACATCAAATCTCTGATGGATCAAAGCGAAGGCATAGTGCTTATGGACAAGGTGTCCGAAAATGTATATCCTCTTGCTTCCATTGCCGCAGGAACTGACCCTGTCTATGTTGGAAGGATTAGAAAAGACTTCAGCATAGAAAACGGCCTGAATCTTTGGGTTGTTGCAGACAACATTAGAAAAGGAGCCGCTACAAATACCATACAGATAGCTGAAAAGTTGGTTGAAACTCTCTAAAGAAAACCATTGAAAGGAAAAGGTGATGTTATGTCATTATTTAAAGGATCAGGCGTTGCAATCGTCACTCCCTTCAACGCGGACGAAAGTGTGAATTATCAAAAACTCGGCGAGTTGATTGATTGGCAGATTGAAGAATCGACAGATGCTATTATCATCTGCGGAACTACAGGTGAAGCCGCAACCATGGACGAGAGCGAACATAAGGAAACCATCCGCTCCGCTGTAAAAAAAGTCGACGGACGAATACCGGTAATTGCGGGAACCGGAAGCAACAACACCGCGCACGCAATCGAGATGAGCAAGTTTGCGGAATCTGTTGGAGCAGACGGTCTTTTAGTTGTAACTCCATACTACAACAAGGGAACAAATAACGGTCTTTTGAAACACTATACGGCAATTGCGGATTCAGTAAGTATACCGATAATAGTTTACAATGTGCCTGGAAGGACCGGAGTCAACATACTCCCCGAAACAGTTGCGGAATTGGCCAAACACCCTAATATACAAGGCGTAAAGGAAGCAAGCGGAAACATATCGCAAGTGGTTGAAATTGCCAGATTGGTTCCAGATGATTTTTACATCTATTCGGGAAACGACGATATGGTTGTACCTCTGCTTTCTGTAAAAGGAGACGGCGTAATATCAGTTGTTGCAAACATTGCCCCCAAAGACACTCACGACATGGTTATGAAATTCCATGAAGGTGACCTTAAAGGCTCCTGTGAGCTTCAACTTAAAATGAAAGCTTTGATAGATGCGCTCTTCAAAGAAGTCAATCCAATACCTGTTAAGACAGCCCTAAATTTGATGGGGCGCGAGGTCGGCGGATTCAGACTTCCTTTGTGCGAAATGTCGGAAGGCCCGCTTGCCAATCTCAAAGAGCAAATGCGCCTTTTCGGATTGTTGTAGGTAATGGCCATGATTAAAATAATTTTGCATGGAGCAGGCGGTAAAATGGGCGGTGTGGTCGCCGAAATAGTGAAAGCCAGTAATAATATGGAAATAATCTGCGGTATCGACGCTTTCGCAGACCCATCCGATTTTGAGTTTCCATTATACGAAGACTTGAAATTTTCAACCGAAAAAGCTGATGTCCTTATAGATTTTTCTCATTTTTCAGCTGTTGGAGGCGTTTTAAAATACTGCATTGATACAAAAACACCAGCAGTAATATGTACTACGGGAATTGACGGCGAATTAGAAAAGGCCATAAACGATGCTTCAGAAAATGTAGCCATTTTCAGAAGCGGCAACATGTCACTTGGAATAAACCTCCTTATCGATCTGGCAAAACGCGCTACATCAGTGCTTGGAGACAATTTCGATATTGAAGTAATCGAAAAGCACCACCACCGAAAAGTGGACGCGCCAAGCGGAACAGCCTACATGATAGCCAAAGGAATTGAAAGTAAAAAAAGTTCAGAGGGGTCTTTCGTATATGGAAGGCATGGAAAAGATGCCAAACGCAAGCCCGATGAAATAGGAATTCACGCAGTGAGAGGCGGAACAATCGTGGGAGAGCACACCGTTATCTTCGCAGGAAACGACGAGATAATTGAAATACGCCACAGTGCAACGTCCAGAAATGTATTTGCTGAAGGGGCGGTAAAAGCCGCCGAATTCCTTTTCCAAAAAGGCCCCGGCCTTTACGACATGAATTCAATATTGAAAGGATGATGCAATATGAGCGAAAAATATGATATGACTGATCCCTACCAAATAGCAAAATTTATAAAAAACGCCAAGAAAAGCACCCCGGTGAAAGCATATATAAAGGGCAATCTTGAAGGACTCGAGTCTACAGACCAATTTAAAGTATTCGGTTCAAAAGACTTCTGGATTCTGATTGGCGAACATGATGCAATTTCAACATTCCTCGAAGGACATGATATGCTAATAGAAGAATACCACTTGGAAAACGACCGACGAAACTCGGCCATTCCCCTGCTTGATCTTAAGAACATAGAAGCCAGGATAGAGCCAGGCGCAGTAATAAGGGACAGGGTAAAGATTGGAAAGAATGCAGTCATAATGATGGGGGCCGTAATAAACATAGGCTCCGAAGTTGGCGAGGGAACAATGATAGACATGAACGCCGTTTTAGGCGCCAGGGCTACAATAGGAAAAAATGTTCATGTGGGAGCCGGTTCTGTAATAGCCGGAGTTCTCGAACCGCCAAGCGCAAGTCCCGTAATAGTGGAAGACGATGTCATGCTAGGCGCAAATGTGGTAGTTCTTGAAGGCGTTAGAATAGGAAAAGGCGCCGTAGTCGCAGCCGGAGCAGTAGTCACAAAAAACGTTCCAGCCGATTCAGTGGTTGCAGGAACGCCCGCGAGAGTAATCAAGGAAAAAGACGCGAAGACTATTGACAAGACTAAGCTGCTCGACGATCTTCGCGGCTAATTTGGACCATTAAAACTTCCCGTTTCTGCGTTGCCGCCCGAATTTTATTCGGTC
>CAZXWC010000128.1:0-3854 GCA_964644525.1 uncultured Peptostreptococcaceae bacterium | reverse complement strand
GACATGAAGGACTCATAAAAAAAGTTATCGGCGGCCATTGGGGCTTGGCTCCAAAAATGCAGAAGCTTGCACTTGAAAACAAGATTGAGGCTTATAATCTCCCGCAGGGTGTAATATCGCATATGTTCAGGGACATTGCAGCGGGAAAGGTTGGAACAATCACCCATGTAGGACTCAAGACTTTTGTCGACCCCCGCTTGGAGGGTGGAAAGCTTAACGAAATGACAAAAGAAGATGTAGTTGATGTTGTGGAAATATCAGGAATGGAAAGACTTCTTTACAAGGCTTTCCCGATTAACGCAGCCTTTATCAGAGGAACATATGCAGATGAATCTGGAAACATTACACTCGAAAAGGAAGCGGCTTTTCTTGAGAATCTGTCGATTGCACAGGCGGTAAGCAATTCGGGAGGAAAAGTCATAGTTCAGGTTCAGAAGGTTGTGGAAAATGGAAGTTTGCACCCCCATGATGTAAAGATTCCCGGTATTTATGTGGATGCGGTAGTTGTTGCGGAAGCTGAAAATCACATGCAGACATTTTCGGAGCAATTCAATCCTGCATACTGCGGAGACATACGCATGCCGCTTGACGGAATCGAGCCGATGAAGCTCAATGAAAGGAAAATGATTGCCAGAAGGGCTGCCATGGAGCTTGTTCCGAATTCGAAGGTAAACCTTGGAATCGGTGTTCCCGAGGGCGTTGCAGCCGTAGCCAATGAAGAAGGCTGTGGAGATGAAATGGTTCTCACGGTAGAGGCCGGACCCATAGGTGGAGTACCTGCTGGAGGATTAAGTTTCGGGGCATCGATAAATGCTCAGTGCATAATAGACCAGCCCTATCAGTTTGACTTTTATGATGGAGGCGGGCTTGATGTTGCATTTTTGGGACTTGCACAGTGCGATTTTGGAGGAAACATCAACGTTTCAAAATTCGGACCGAAGATAGCCGGTTGTGGAGGATTTATCAACATAACCCAAAATGCCAAGAAAGTCGTTTATTGCGGAAGTTTCATGGCAGGCGGGCTTAAAGTGAAAGCAGACGAAGGCAAGTTGGTAATAGAAAAAGAAGGAAGATTCAAGAAATTCATCAAGCAAGTGGAGCAGGTCACCTTCAGCGGAGACTATGCCAATGAAGTGGGTCAACCGGTGCTATACGTAACTGAGAGAGCTGTATTTGAACTCAGAAAAGAAGGACTCACATTAATTGAAATCGCTCCTGGAATAGACTTGAAAAGTCAAGTTCTCGATTTGATGGATTTTGAACCGCTTGTTGCAGAAGACATAAAGGAAATGAATCCCGCAATTTTCAAAGAAGGATTGATGGGCTTGGAAATATAGGGTTTTTCCTTAGAAATAAAAGGGGATAGAAACGAATAAAAAGTTTATAGGGGGAAAAAATAAAAAAGGAGAAAAACCATGTTAGGAATATTTGGAATCATTATTTCACTAGCTTTGCTGATGTATCTTGCTTATAGAGGTATCACAGTTTTGATTTTGGCCCCGATTCTCGCAGGACTGGCAGCGCTTATGTCCGGAGACGTTCCACTTATGGCCAGTTACACAGAAGTATTTATGACGGCATTTGCCGGTTATGCAAAAGCCTACTTCCCGCTCTTCCTCTTGGGAGCCATCTTTGGAAAATTGATGGACGAGTCAGGAGCGGCAAAAGCGATTGCCCATGGAATTACCGCAAGGCTTGGAAAAGGCAAGGCAATTGTTGCTGTTGTACTTTCATGCGGAATCCTTACATATGGTGGAGTTTCGCTTTTCGTTGTGGCATTTGCAGTTTATCCGATAGCTGCGGCTCTTTTCAGAGAAGCCAATGTGCCTAAAAGATTCATACCTGCAGCAATAGCACTTGGATCTTTCACGTTCACCATGACGGCACTTCCCGGCACACCACAAATACAAAATGCTATACCCATGCCTTTCTTTGAGACTACTCCCTGGGCGGCACCTTTCCTCGGACTCATAGGCGCGGCGGTAATGTTCGGCGGCGGTGTCTTTTGGCTTCAAAGAAGGTCTAAGGCAGCAATGGCAAAAGGCGAAGGCTATGGAGATCATCCCAATGAAAACATTAAGGAAATTGCATATGACGAGCTTCCAAGCCTCATGATGGCGCTTCTGCCAATCTTCTTGGTTTTGGGTCTTAACTTTGCTCTCAGCAAGTTTGTATTCGCCAATATGGAAGCTGCTTATCTTGCGGATTACGGAACATCCATCGCCAAGGTAAGAGGTATCTGGAGTATAATAATTTCACTCGTTGCAGCTGTTATTTTGACTATCGTTCTTTTCAAAAATAAAATCGGCGATGTCAAGAATTGTGTAAACCAAGGAGCATTCGGATCGCTTCTTGCTATTGTAAACACATCTTCAGAAGTAGGTTACGGAAACGTAATCAAGACTTTGGGAGCTTTTGCACTCGTAAAGACTGCAATCCTGGCAATACCGGGAACACCGCTTATTTCACTTGCGGTTTCAACAAGTGTTCTCGCTGGTATTACTGGTTCGGCATCAGGCGGCATGAGCATAGCGCTCGGAGCTCTTGGAGATATATACATGCAAAAGGCCATGGCTCTTGGAATCAATCCGGAAGCTTTCCACAGAGTGGCTGCAATGGCATGCGGAGGATTGGACAGCTTGCCTCATAATGGAGCAGTCATAACACTCCTTGGAATATGCGGACTCTCGCACAAGGAATCATATGCTGACATCGGTATGTGTACGGTTGTAATACCGCTCATAGCTACAGGAGTTGCAATTATTTTTGCAACAATGGGCGTTGTTTGATCCCGAAAGATATAGATAAAAGAAAGCAATTGAAATTGGTTTGAGATAGAAAACAATAAGGAGGGGTTTTAATGAGACTTGAAGGAAAGGTTGGTATTGTCACCGGCGGAGGAAGAGGAATAGGCGCTGCTACAGCCAAAAAATTTGCTCAAGAGGGCGCAAAGGTTGCGGTTGCGGACATGAACATGGCAGATGTTGAGAAAACTGTTGCCGAAATCAAGGCTGCAGGCGGAGAAGCAATCGGACTTAATGTCAATGTGACAAACAAGGAAGCAGTAGATAAAATGGTTGCCGATACAGTAGAGGCTTTCGGCAAGCTGGACATAATTGTAAACAATGCGGGAATCACAGCGGACAACCAGCTCAAGAAAATGCCTGAAGCGGATTTCGACAAGGTTATAAATGTTAATCTTAAGGGAGTATATCTTTGCGGACAGGCAGCTGCACTTCAGATGCTCGAGCAGGGAACAGGAGGAGTAATCCTCAGCGCATCTTCTGTTGTAGGTCTTTACGGAAATTTCGGTCAAACCAACTATGCCGCATGTAAATGGGGCGTTATAGGAATGACAAAGACATGGTGCAAGGAACTTGGCAAAAAAGGAATTCGAGCCAATGCAGTTGCCCCAGGGTTCATTCTTACTCCGATGACTGACAAAATGCCAGAGAAGGTTCTATCCATGCTGGCAGGAAAGGCTCCCATGCAAAGAATGGGATCTGTTGAAGACATAGCAAATGCCTATGCATTCTTGGCGTCTGACGAAGCAAGCTTCATTACCGGCACCGTTCTCAGTGTTGATGGAGGAGTTACACTTTAATATTTAAAGCTATCTTTCGCATTGCCCCGCACGGCTTGCGGGGCAATGTTTTTATTGACAAAAAAAGACAAAGAATATAAAATTGATTTTGAAAATGCGTAAAATATATACGAGCCTGACACTGCAGGCTACGGGCATTTTTCAAAAGAATCCGGAATCATGTGCATTTTATTAAAAAGCCCATGATTTCGGGTTTTTGTTTTTGTTATAATAATGGGGTGAGGATTGATATCTTGAGAGTCTGGACAAG
>CAZXWC010000127.1:0-3869 GCA_964644525.1 uncultured Peptostreptococcaceae bacterium | reverse complement strand
CCCGATAGTCACCACAAAATTTTTAAGCATCTGTACTTTCCTCTTTCAACTTTCCTCTTTCCTCTTTCAACTTTCCTCTTTCCTCTTTCAACTTTCTACTTTCTACTTTCCACTTTCTACTTTCTACTTTCCACTTTCAACTTTCTACTTTCCTCTTTCAACTTTCTACTTTCCACTTTCTACTTTCTACTTTCCACTTTCAACTTTCTACTTTCCACTTTCTACTTTCTACTTTCCACCTTCCTCTTTCCACCGTTCTTTTATCTTTTGTCTTTCCTGCTCACTGCCCACTGCTAACTGCTCGCTATCTCTCATAAACCACTTTTCCGTCTATTATTGTCCAAAGCACTTCACCGTGGGCGTCGAAGGGATCCCTGTCCCAAAGCACCAGGTCTGCATCCTTGCCTTCCTCTATACTTCCAATCCTGTCCCCAACGCCTATTATTTCAGCGGCATTTATTGTTATCGCTTTCATGGCGTCTTCCCTCTTCATTCCGGCTTTAACCGCCAATGATGCGCAAAGGGGGAGGTATTGTATTGGAATAACAGGGTGGTCAGTCATTATTGCAATTTTCATTCCCGCGTTTGAAAGAATCCCCGGAGTCTTGAATGTAAGGTTCTTTAGCTCGAACTTGGACCTTTCCGAAAGGCTTGGCCCGACAATCGGGGCAAAGTTTTCCTTCTTCAAACGGTCAACTATGAGATGACCCTCCGTACAATGCTCTATTGTCATATGCAAATCGAATTCCTTTGCTATCCTTATTGCGGTCATTATGTCGTCAGCCCTGTGGGCGTGGGCCTTTATTGGAAGCTTTTTTTCAACCACTTCAGCCAGCGCCTCAAGCTTGAAATCGAAGTCCGGCTTGTCGGCATCTTCATCTTTTTCCGCAAGTTTTTTCTTTTCAGCATAATCCTTGGCCTTTATGAAATTTTCCCTAAGAATCGCCGCAGTTCCCATTCTTGTAACAGGCGACTCTTCCCTGTCATTGTAAGTCCTTTTAGGATTCTCGCCAAATGCGCACTTAATTGCGCACGGGGCCTTTACAATCATGTCGTCTACACATATTCCCCATGTTTTCACAAGCGCAAACTGTCCACCTATGACATTTGCACTTCCCGGTCCTGTTGCAGTTGCCGTTATACCACCGGCCCTGGCTTCCTCAAAAGTCCTGTCCATTGGATTTATGGCGTCAATCGCCCTCATTTGCGGAGTAACAGGATCCACACTCTCATTTCCGTCAGAACCCTCAAAACCTATAGAGTCCTCCCACATTCCAAGATGCGAATGGGCATCAATGAAGCCTGGGTAAAGCTGCATGCCTTTTGCGTCCAAAAACTCGGCTCCCTTTTCAAACTCCCCGGGAATCGGCTCCCTGCCTATCTTCTCTATTTTCCCATCCTTTACAGCCACAAATCCCTTATCTATAACACCGCCTGAAAGGGTGTTTACAATTGCATTCCTGATAATAAGCATAAATGCCTCCCGTTTATTTCTTGAGTCCCTTCATGGAAAGCGATACTCTCTTCCTCTCCAAATCAACCGAAATTACCCTTACCTGAACCTCGTCACCGACCGATACAACATCCATCGCCTTCTTTATAAACCTGTCGCTAAGCTCGGATATGTGGACAAGTCCGTCATTCTTTAGCCCTATGTCCACAAAAGCCCCAAAATCAGTAACATTCCTTACAGTTCCCGGAAGTATCATGTCCACCTTAAGGTCTTCTATCTTCAAAACATCGCTCCTGAAAAGCGGCTTGACCATTTCATCCCTGGGGTCCCTGCCCGGTTTTTTGAGTTCCTCCACAATATCCTTAAGAGTAGGGAAGCCCATTTCAAGGTCTTCTGCAATCTTCTTAAGGTGCTTGTCTACAAGTTTTTTTCTGTCTCTTGATGTCATCTGCTTGGGCTTGGACAGCTTGAAAGACTTTAGCGCTTCGAAGCTCTTGAGTGTAGTTCCCTTTTTAGCCACCTTCAAGGCACTTGCGTCTTCCGGTATTTCGTATGCCAGGATTTTTTCATCCAAGTCATGCAGCCGCCCCTTCTTTACATCCTCGAGCGAATATCCCATCTTTTCAAGAAACTTGTTTGTAGCTTCATATGACTCAGGGTGTACAGAAGTATTGTCCAGAGCGTTCTTGCCGTCTGCAATCCTGAGGAATCCAGCCGCCTGCTCGTAAGCCGAAGGCCCCAGTCTCTTTACCTTGAGAAGCTGGCTCCTCTCATCAAAACGGCCGCTCTCTTCCCTTGTCTTTACAATATTTCCCGCAACCGATTTTTTAAGACCCGATATATGCTGAAGCAGTGAAGAAGAGGCCGTATTTAGGTCTACTCCCACCTTGTTTACCGAATCCTCCACAACTCCGTCAAGAACGTCTTTTAGCCTGGTCTGGTTTACATCGTGCTGATACTGCCCTACCCCAACAGACTTGGGCTCAATCTTCACAAGCTCCGCCAGGGGATCCTGAAGCCTTCTTCCTATGGATATGGCCCCACGTATTGAAACATTTATGTCCGGATACTCCTCATTTGCAACCTTGGAGGCAGAGTAAACCGAAGCCCCGGCCTCATTCACTATTGTATAATATACCTTCCGGTCAAGCTCCGAAATCATATCCGATACAATCATCTCCGATTCTCTCGAGCCTGTTCCGTTTCCGATTGCAATTATATTTACTCCGTGTTTTTTTATCATTCCCTTTAAAATCTTCTTTGCCTCTTCAACCTTGTTTTGCGGTTTCGTAGGATAAACAGTCGTATAGTCCAAAAGCTTTCCTGTACCGTCTGTTATGGCTATCTTGCAGCCCGTCCTGTAGGCAGGGTCAAAGCCCATTACAACCATATCCTTTATTGGCGCCTGCAAAAGAAGGTTCTTGAGATTCTCGCCGAATACCTTTATTGCCTGCTCTTCCGCCATCTCAGTAAGGGTGTTTCTTAATTCCCTCTCTATAGAAGGCGCAATCAACCTCTTGTAACTGTCATCTGCAGCCTGTTCAATATATGGCCTTGATGAGCTTTCGGCATTTACCACCGTTCTGTCCTTCAGCCCCTGAACAATTAAATCTCCCGGCGCTTCCAGCTTGACCTTAACAAACTCTTCCTTCTCGGCCCTGTTTATAGCCAGAATCCTGTGGGGAGGCATCTTAACCAAAGCCTCCTTGTATTCATAATAAAGCTCATAGACAGACTTCTGGTCCTTGTCGACTGCCTCAGTGGCAAGACTTCCCTTTTCAAAGCTGACAGACCGCACAAACTTCCTGTTGTCGGCATCGTCGGATATTCTTTCAGCTATAATGTCCATGGCACCCTTTAAAGCTTCCTTGGCCGAAGACACTCCTTTTTCCTCATCGATGTATTTTTCGGCTTCCTTGTCGATTCCGTCAAGATCATCGGACTGGTCCATCAAATAATCTGCCAAGGGTTCAAGGCCCTTTGAAACGGCTATTGTAGCCCTTGTCCTTCTCTTTGGACGGTAAGGCCTGTAAAGGTCCTCAATTTCGTTTAAAACCTGTGCGGACTCTATTTTTTCCCTAAGTTCGTCCGTAAGCTTGCCCTGCTCGTCTATGAGCCTGGAGACCTCTTCCTTCCTCTTGTGCAGATTCCTCAGATATGTAAGTCGATCGTCCAGATCCCTAAGCACAACATCATCGAGATTTCCCGTAGCTTCCTTCCTGTATCTTGCTATAAAAGGAATGGTGTTTCCCTCATCAATCAAATCCACAGTGCTTCTCACCTGTGAAGCCTTTACTCCTAGTTCCTTTGCCAATTGTTTTATTATTCTTTCCATTTTACACACCCCTAAACTTTCTTTTATTTTCTTCACGGAAAAGTCCGCAAGCCTCAAATGGTCACACCTTTTATTTTATCA
>CAZXWC010000126.1:0-3946 GCA_964644525.1 uncultured Peptostreptococcaceae bacterium | reverse complement strand
CAGAGAAGGCGGAAGAACAGTTGGAGCGGGAGCCGTAGCTACTATAATCGAATAAGTCGAGGTTAAACCGGAAGATTGGGTGGAAACCTTTTCTTCCGGTTTTTATTTTGAGATTGAATTATTTCCGCCTCGGATTCTGTGGCGGCGTGAAATGTTGTTGACATGGCCAATAAATTGTGATAGTTTATATTAGTGACCTTAAGGTGGCGGAGTGTGCCACTAAGTATCGATTATAAACAGTAGAATTCGGGAGGTGTTAAGGTTGAGGGTTAAAGTAACACTTGCCTGCACAGAATGCAAGCAGAGGAACTACAACACGATGAAGAACAAGAAAAATAATCCTGATAGGCTTGAATTGAAGAAATACTGCAGATTTTGCAAGACACATACCATTCACAAAGAAACAAAATAGTTTTGGAATCTGTTATTACTACTAAGGATGTGGAAAAATGGCGACACAAACAAGCGTGAAAAAGAGGCAAGGCCCCGTCAAGTACATTAAGAGCGTGAGGATGGAGCTCAAAAAAGTGAATTGGCCAAACAGAGGAGAACTGAAATCATACACCGGAGTAGTTTTGGTTACATGCGCACTGGTTGCGTTTGGGATTTGGGTTTTTGATTCGGCCTTTGCGCAATTCATCAAAATGCTGATCAACTAGTATTGAAACAAAAAGGGAGGGTAGAGTGATTATCTAAAAAAAAGGTGATCCTCTTTAATATGTCTGAAAATGCTAAATGGTATGTTGCACATACTTACTCGGGATACGAGAACAAAGTAAAAGCGAATATGGAGAAAATTGTGACCAACCGCGGCATGGAGGACATCATCCTGGACATTAAAGTGCCTATGGAAGACAGAGTCGAAATCAAGAACGGTAAAAGGAAAGTTGTTCAAAGGAAAATTTTCCCGGGTTACGTACTGGTCAAGATGATAATGACGGATGAATCTTGGTATGTTGTACGAAACACAAGAGGAGTCACTGGATTTGTAGGTCCGGGATCAAAGCCGGTCCCCCTTTCGGATGAAGAAGTTCGAAAGATGGGAATTGAAGACGGGCTTCCCAGAATCGATATCAGCGTTGGCGAAAAAGTCAAAGTCATATCCGGACCATTTGAGAATTTTGTTGGACTGGTTGAGGAAGTACACATGGACAAGCAGACATTCAAGGTTCTTATCGACATGTTTGGAAGAGAAACGCCGGTTGAACTGGATTTTATCCAGGTTGAGAAATTGTAAAGATATAACCGAGTTTGATTGACAGGAGGTGAAAACATGGCAAAAAAAGTTACTGGTCTCATTAAATTGCAGATTACAGCAGGTAAAGCCACACCGGCACCACCGGTAGGTCCGGCTTTGGGACAGCATGGAGTCAACATCATGCAGTTTTGCAAGGAATTCAATGCTAAAACAGCTGATAAGGGAGGATTGACAATACCGGTTGTGATAACGGTTTATCAAGACAGATCATTCAGCTTCATCACAAAAACTCCGCCTGCGGCAGTTCTTTTGAAAAAAGCGGCTGGAATTCCGAAAGCTTCGGGAGAGCCTAACTTGGTCAAGGTGGCTAGCGTCACATTGGATCAAGTAAAAGAAATAGCTGAATTAAAAGCTCCGGATTTGAACGCTGCAAGCGTAGAAACTGCGATGAGCATGATAAAAGGTACGGCGCGCAGTATGGGAATCACAATAAAAGAGTAACACCAAGTGGGAGGGGGCACCCGTTAATACCACAAAGGAGGGAAAGTAATGTCCAAAAGAGGAAAGAAATATCAAGATAATTTCAAAAAAGTTGACAGGTTGAATTTATACGAACCGAATGAAGCTATAGCGCTTTTGAAGGAAATGAAAACAGCCAATTTTGATGAGACTGTTGAATTGCACATCAAAATGGGTGTTGATGGAAGACACGCCGACCAACAAGTTCGTGGAGCTATAGTTCTTCCAAACGGAACAGGGAAATCGAAAAAAGTATTGGTCATAGCAAAAGGGGAAAAGGCTGACGAGGCAAGAGAAGCTGGAGCCGATTTCGTCGGGGCTGAAGATATGACTGAAAAGATACAAAAAGAGAACTGGTTCGATTTCGATGTTATCGTCACAACACCTGATATGATGGGAGTCGTTGGCCGCTTGGGAAGAGTGCTTGGGCCAAAGGGTCTTATGCCTAACCCAAAATCGGGAACTGTTACCTTCGACATCGACAAAGCTGTAAGGGAAATCAAAGCAGGAAAAGTCGAATACAGGCTTGACAAAGCAAACATCATCCATGTTCCATTAGGCAAAGTGTCATTTGGAGAAAAAGAAATCTTGGAAAACTTCAACACCTTGATGGCGGTAATTATTAAAGCGAGACCGGCATCGGCAAAAGGCACTTATATGAAAAGCGTCATATTGACCACTACTATGGGACCTGGAATAAAAATAAATACTGCAAAATTAGGGAAATAATTAAATAGCCACAGACAGTAGGTGCGAACAGCTTAAAATTACCTGCCGAGGCAGATTTGTCAGTTTTTATGAAACTATCTGGCCTCTTCGCGTTTGCACCGCCTGGAGGTCTTTTTATTGGCGGGATATTAAATTGAGGAGGTGTGCACATGTCCAAGAATTTTGACAAGAAGAAAAAAGCGGTTCAGGAAATCAAAGAAAAGTTTGAAAAAGCTCAAACGGCGGTTCTTGTGGATTACAGGGGACTTAACGTAGAGGAAGTTACTGAACTGAGAAAGCAATTTCGTGAAGCTGGAGCGGAATATAAAATTTACAAGAACAATCTTGTAAAAATAGCTGTTGAAGGAACTGATTTCGAGCCTTTGACAGAGGACCTTAAAGGACCGAACGCCATTGCATTCGGATTTGAAGATCCTATTGTTCCTGCAAAACTGGTAAACGAATTTGCTAAAAAGCACAAGTTGCTTGAACTCAAGTCGGCTGTTGTTGAAGGACAATATTGCGATTTTGAAAAATTGAGCAGCATTGCCAATATACCGACAAAAGAAGTCTTGATAGCCAAGTTTATGGGAAGCATCAAGTCGCCTGTCAGCAACTTTGTCTACATGGCTAAGGCGATTGCCGACAAGAAAAATGAAGAAAACGCGGAAGCGTAAACAAAAAATAGTGGGGTGTTTAAAATGACAAAAGAACAAATTATTGAAGCAATTAAGGAAATGACAGTCATGGAACTTAACGAATTGGTTTCTGCTTGTGAAGAGGAATTCGGAGTATCAGCGGCAGCGCCGGTTGCAGTAGCTGGAGCAGGAGCGGGAGAAGCTGCAGAAGCTGAAGAAAAAACTGAGTTTGATGTGTTCATGAACAGCTTTGGAGCTAACAAAATCAAAGTTATCAAGGCAATCCGAGAAGTAACTGGATTGGGACTTAAAGAAGCGAAAGCTCTTGTAGATGGTGCTCCTTGCGTAGTCAAAGAGGCTGTAGCTAAAGAAGAAGCTGATTCCATGAAAGAAAAACTGGAAGAGACCGGAGCTGAAATCGAACTTAAGTAGTTGCATGCAAAGTTAATGAAAGATAAAGAGAAAAAAGAAAAAAGTGCTTTGATTTAATCAAAGCACTTTTTATTTTAAATCGGCAAAAATCAAATAATATTGAAATTGGATTGACGACAAGGCGTATGTATGATAATATTATAAATTGCCATGGTAGACTGATTTCACTATGCGTTTTTGAAAAAACTCTATTGGAAATCGTTGCAAAGGCAAGAGTTTTGATGATTTAAAATAGTAACAAGACAATTGAAATTTAAGAAAATAAAGGTCGCATACGTTATTAAAGACGTTTAATGCAAATTTTTTATTATGATATGAGGGGTGAAGATCATGCCGCATTTTGAGAAGGTCGGGAAAAAAGAAAGGTTGTTTTTTTCCAAAATCAAAGAAGTAGTTGATATGCCGAACTTGATTGAGATTCAAAAGCAATCGTACAAGTGGTTTCTTGAGG
>CAZXWC010000125.1:0-3977 GCA_964644525.1 uncultured Peptostreptococcaceae bacterium | reverse complement strand
AAATGTAGTCGTAAAGCTCCGACTTGTCCCAAAAGGATGGAATCATGAAGCTGAGCCCGTAGTCTTTCAGGTTGATCTTTCGGTAGAACACTCCGTCGAAATTCTCGTAGGAGTCAGCCTCTTCCGGATATGTTATCGTCACCGTGCGGTTTTCCGCATCCCAGGCGACATTCATGTCCAGGCTCTCCGCTATGAATCGCACGGGGACCAGGGTTCTGTCGTCTACAATTATGGGAGGGGAGTCCAGGCTTTCCCTGTTGCCGTTCTTGTAGTAGCTTTCATTGTTTATTTGAAGCTTGATGTAGTTGTTGTCCTTGTAGCCCACTACTTCCCTGGTTTCGGGATACCAGTAAACCTGGGCTCCCAGGTATTCGAAAATGCCCCTCATGGGGACCATTGCCCTGTCGTTTACAATTATTGGGTCCACATCGAAATCCAAAAGCGTTTCGTTTAGCTTGACGCTCAGTGCCTGCTCAGGCTTTTCGATCGGATCCACAGGCTGGGCGAATGCAGAGCCTGAAAAAAGTGTTGAAAGCGCTAGCGCTATTATTGCCGTTTGCAGTAGCTTCTTCACAAAGCCACCTCCTTGTATTTTACGTCACAATCATAATATAGCACAAGAAAGGGTGGATTAAACAAATATGAAGAAATTGTATATGAAGTGTAATATTTGAGCAACATTGCAAAAAAAAAGAGACCCATGCAGGGCCTCTTTAAATATTATTGTCGTATCTCTATGTTGCCTTCTGCGTCTGTTGCAAGAAAGCTTCCATGCAGCGAGGAGAGATTTTGAAAGTTTTCATCGTTTGAGCTTTCAAATGTTCTTTTATAGCTTTTGTTTGCTTCTGTTATTGTAATCGTCCCTTTTATAAGAGCTTCCTGGGGGAATTCCATGTCTTCGCCCATATCTGGTGGAGTTTTTCCGTCAGGGCCGCCTGTTGCGTTTAAGCCTGCCATAATCTGTTTTTCAGAAGGCAGATAGCCATTACCCATCATTGTGCTCAAATCTTCAAAAACATAATATAGGGTTGCCGGCTTGCTGAGGACAATCTCCATTTCTATGGAATTGCTTGAAAAATGGCTTTCGCATTTAATGAATCTGAGAGCGTTTTCCTCGTTTGATGCTTCTGTTTCCGGGCTTTCTTCGTCGCCGCTTGTGGTGTCGCTTGTGTCCGGGCCATTCTCATTCCAATCCGGTTGGCTTCCCCAGGCGGGATCCCACGGCACTCCGTCATCTGGAGACCATGCTCCCTCGGGTTCATCTCCCCATTCGCTGTCCCAGGGCATGCCGACCTTCCAGTTTTCCTTGCTAATCTCGCCTTCGTCTCTGGGCTCTTCAGGAGCTTGTTTATCCGCATTTTCGCTTATTATGTTTTCCTGTTCATTTTCGTGATCTACATCTTGGTCATTAGGCGGCTCTCCCCAGGCGGGATCCCACGGCACTCCGTCATCTGGAGACCATGCTCCCTCGGGTTCGTCTCCCCATTCAGTGTCCCAGGGCATGCCGACCTCCCAGTTTTCCTTGGTCATGATGTCGTTGTCTTGGTCTTCGTTAACCCTGTCGCCGGAAGAATTTTCGGAATTTTGGCCCTTCCAGTCTTCCGGTATGCCATTTAGGTAGAGTGCTTTTGGATAGGTGGTGGAGTAGTAATCATCCATATTCGTATCAACCCGCACGCTTTCGGCATCAATTTGAGCTTCGCTTATATTGCCTTCACCGGATATTTTGCTCTCTTTTGCGCTTGCTTCTATGACCATCTTGTCAATTTCGGCCTGGTCTTCGACTGAAATTTCAGCTGTCGAGGCAATTGCAAGCTCTTTTACGGAGCCATGTATGTCGACCTGAACAGAATCGTCTTTTGAAGTGACTAAAATCTTATCAACATGCTTTGTATCAATTTCGGCCGCGCTTGCTATTTCTATTACAACAATCACAGCATCGCTGTCAGCATCAATCCTTACCTTTCCTTGCGGCCTGTCAATCCGTATTACAGGAAAAGAACCATCTTTTATTTTTATTGAATTTTCCCCGCCTCCGTTTACGAAGAGAGTTCCGGCAACAGAAACGGACTGCAGATAAACATCTCCATCTCCGACATTGCTTGTAATGGTAAGGTCTCCTGAGACATCCACATTTTTTAAGCTTACTCCATCGGCGTCAACGATAAGGTCTCCATCGAAATCGCGGGAAGCTTGCTTGGGGCCGTATTCCCCAGCTTGGTCAAATGTGAATTCGCCACCTGAAACGCTGGCAAAAGATTCACCTTCAACTTCCCCGGTTTGATCTTTTTCCCGGGAGCATCCAGAAACAGAAAGCGCAATTATAAGTATAGAAAGCAAAAACAGTTTTTTCATATTATCGAACCCTCCTCTGCTGTGCTAGAGAAATAAAGTTGTGCAAGCACACAGTTGTTTTGTTTAATGGTTTATTGGCAATGTTTTCTTATATATTATTTTACCATAATATAACTTAAAATACGGAAAACATTGTTCATACAACTGCTTTTGGCATGTTTCTTTGGTTTTTAGCACTTTCTTTCCACTTTCCACTTCCTACTTTCCACTAAAAGATATATAATATACATGGTTTCAAGCCACATCTAAAATCGCTTTTCGAAAGTCAATTCTTTGTCATTTCGATAATAATCCATAAATATTCCACAACAATTTCAGGAGGGACTAAAATGAATAGAAATCTAGCGCTGAATCTCGTCCGCGTGACTGAAGCGGCCGCAATGAACGCAGCCAAACTCATGGGACGCGGAGACAAAAATCTGGCCGACCAGTACGCAGTCGACTCAATGAGAAAGATGTTTGACACAATAGACATCGAAGGGACCGTTGTAATAGGCGAGGGGGAAATGGACGAGGCCCCAATGCTCTATATAGGGGAAAAAGTTGGAAGCGGAGCCGCAGGCGCCCCCAAGGTGGACATAGCAGTCGATCCTCTAGACGGCACAACCTGCGTGGCAAAAGGCCTTCCCAACGCAGTTTCGGTAATTGCGGTGGCTCCGGAAGGCTGCCTGCTCAAGGCCCCCGACATGTACATGAAAAAAATTGCTGTAGGTCCCAAGGCGCGTGGAGTCATAGACCTTAACGCAAGCGTTGCCGACAACCTCAGGAATGTGGGCAAGGCCCTCGACAAGGACATGGAGGACCTTACCGTCATAATTCAGGACAGGGAAAGGCACTGGCCCATAATCGACCGAATTAGGGAAGCGGGAGCAAGGATAAGGCTATTCCAGGACGGGGACGTAATAAGCGCAATATCAACGTGCTTTGAGGAAACGGGAGTCGACCTTTTCATGGGAACGGGCGGAGCTCCAGAGGGAGTAATAGGGGCAGCCGCCATTAAATGCCTGGGCGGAGAGATGCAGGGTCAGCTTGTAATAAACAACGAAGACGAAAAAAGGCGCTGCCTGGAAATGGGTGCCGACTACGCAAAGGTTCTTACAATGGATGACCTGGTAAAGGGCGACGAGGCGTATTTTGTTGCAACGGGAATTTCTGAAGGCGACCTTTTAAGGGGAGTCCGCTTTCATGCAAATGACATGGCCAAGACCCACTCGGTTGTTTTCAGGGGCACTACAGGAACAATCCGTTTCGTGGAAACCATACACAGGCTCGACAAAAAACCCGCTTACGCAAAATAGGAGGCCAAGGCTTGGATACAAATGAACTCAAGAAAAAGAAAGTTGCGGATCTTCGCCAGATAGCAAAGGCGATGAATCTCGAAAACTACAATAAAATGAAAAAAGACGAGCTTGTAGCCTTCATAGCGAGCGCCGGGCATCCTCAAAAGCCGGAAGAGACCCTTGAGGATATAGTCGAGAAGGGCGTATTGCCGGAAAACGTTTCCGACGAGATAAACCGCTCCGAGGACACCGATATGGTGGAGGGGATTCTGGAGCTGATGACAGATGGCGGATACGGATTCATGCGCTTCCACAACTATCAGTCCAGCGAGCTTGACGTTT
>CAZXWC010000124.1:0-3997 GCA_964644525.1 uncultured Peptostreptococcaceae bacterium | reverse complement strand
GGAAAAAGGTGCAGTCCCCTTTTTCATGTAATAAAAAAGACGCCGAAGCGTCTATTTTTTTTGCTGAAGATATGCGTTTATGAACATGTCTATGTCGCCGTCAAGCACTGCCCCTATGTTTCCTGTTTCTGCTCCGGTCCTGTGGTCCTTAACCATTGTGTAGGGATGGAATACATAGGTCCTTATCTGGCTGCCCCAGGCTATCTGCGAATAGTCTCCCTGGATATCCTCAATTTTTTCCTTGTGCTCGGTCTCTTGAAGCTCTATGAGTTTTGCCATGAGCATACGCATTGCAGTATTCCTGTTGTGGTGC
The DNA here is from genome assembly GCA_964644525.1 of uncultured Peptostreptococcaceae bacterium. Classification (GTDB taxonomy): domain Bacteria; phylum Bacillota; class Clostridia; order Peptostreptococcales; family BM714; genus BM714. The sequence goes on along the minus strand of CAZXWC010000124.1, from coordinate 3,684 downwards.
TGGGACCGCTCGTTCTGGCACTGCACGACTATTCCAGTCGGCAAATGGGTAATCCTTATTGCCGAGTCGGTCTTGTTTACGTGCTGGCCTCCCGCTCCCGATGATCTGTATGTGTCCACCTTAAGGTCTGCCGGATTTATATCTATTTCAGCATCGTCTGGAAGCTCAGGCATTACATCCACAGATGTAAACGATGTGTGCCTTTTGCCGGATGTGTCGAATGGCGACATCCTTATAAGTCGGTGGACTCCCTTTTCGGACTTGAGGTAACCGTATGCGTATTCACCCTTTATCCTTAGCGTAACGGATTTGACTCCGCCTTCCTTGTCGGGTATATAGTCCAGTGTTTCCATACCATAGCCCTGATTTTCCGCCCATCTGGTGAACATCCTGAGCAGTATCTCGGCCCAGTCCTGGGCGTCTAGCCCTCCTGCTCCGGAGTGTATGGAAAGTATTGCGCTGTTGAGGTCGTATTCCCCGCTAAGAAGCGTCTTCAACCTCAACTTTTCAAGCGACTTGTTGAGTTTTTCTATGCCCTTTTCTATCTCCTTCTCGACGGAATCGTCCTCTTCCTCAATGGCCATCTCCGCCAGTATGGACAGGTCCTCCCACTTATTGTACAATTTCTCGTATGATTCTATTTTATCTTTTACCACTTTTGATTTCTTCATTACTTTCTGGGCCTTTTCGTGATCGTCCCAGAAATCTTGCTCGGTCATCATTTTATCGATTTTTGCTAATTTTTCTTTCAGGCTGGCCAGGTCAAAGGGAAACCCTCAAATCGTCGAAGATTTCTTCCATTCCTTTGAGTTCGGCCATACTTGTTTCCAATATAAGCATGGTCAACACCTCCAAAATGTCGGATATTTTTATTTGTTTTACTTTTATCTGTACTTATTCAAAAGAAAAGTCTTTCAGCCCTTTGGAATTATTTGTCTTTTCCGCAGCACTTCTTGTACTTCTTGCCGCTTCCGCACGGGCAGGGATCGTTTCTCCCCACTTTTTTACCCGCCACAAAGGGTTTTGCTTTTTCATCGCCGGCAGCACTGTTTGCCACTCCGGCCCTCATGCCCTTCCTGTAGTCGATGTCGCTGCCCTTTTCATCCTCTATGGTTGCCAGCTGCTTCCTCTGTGTCTTGGTTTCTATGGTTACATGGAACATGTACCTTACCATGTCCTCCTGTATGCTCCTTACCATCTCGTCGAACATGTCGAAGCCTTCCATTTGATAGGCCCTTACGGGATCTTCGTTTCCTATTGCCCTCAGTCCTATGCCCTGCTTGAGCTGGTCCATGGCGTCTATGTGGTCTATCCACTTGGAGTCCACTACCCTAAGAAGTATTACCCTCTCAAGTTCCCTCATCTTGTCCGGGCCGATTTCCTCTTCTTTCTTTTCATACATCTGACCAGCAAGACCCAAGGCGTCTTTCTTGAGAGTCTCCCTGTCCAAGCTCTCGATGTCCTCGTAGTCGAGATTTTCCTCAGGCATGAATATGGCTTTAAGAGTTTCCTGGAGTCCCTTTATGTCCCATTCTTCGGGATATTCCGAGCCCACCGTGTGCACAGCTATGGCATCGTCAATTACTTTCTCTATCATTGAGAATATATAGTCCTTGAGATCCTCTCCCTGAAGAACCTTTCTGCGTTCCGAATATATTATTTCCCTCTGCCTGTTCATTACATCGTCGTACTGGAGCACGTGCTTTCTTATCGAGAAGTTCCTTCCCTCGACCTTCTTTTGGGCGCCTTCTATGGACTTGGAAAGAATAGAAGCCTCGATTGCGTCATCATCGCTCATTCCCAGCTTGTCGACTACTCCCTGAATCCTGTCGCTTCCGAAGAGCCTCATCAGGTCGTCCTCCAGAGAAATGAAAAATTGCGATGAACCCGCGTCTCCCTGACGTCCCGAACGACCCCTGAGCTGATTGTCTATACGTCTGGACTCGTGCCTTTCCGTGCCCAGTATGTGCAGACCTCCGGATGCTTTTACCTTTTCACCCTCTGCATCTATGTCGCTCTTGTACTTAGAGAATATCTTGTCATAGCTTTTCTTGGCTTCCACAGACTCGTCATCGTCGTGTTCTATCACTCCTGTGACTTTGTTTATTATTTCCTCATCGTAGCCGAGCTTTCGCATTTCCTTCTTGGCCATAAATTCCGCATTTCCGCCAAGCACTATGTCGGTTCCACGGCCGGCCATGTTTGTAGCTATGGTAACCGCTCCGTATCTTCCTGCCTGGGCCACTATTTCCGACTCTCGCTCATGTTGCTTGGCATTTAACACCTCGTGCCTTATGCCCCGTTTTTTGAGCATGGCGCTTATAAGCTCCGATGTCTCTATTGCTATTGTACCTACCAATACAGGCTGGCCTGTCTCGTGCCTGCCTGCTATTTCTTCTACGACATTTCTGAACTTGCCTTCAACAGACTTGTATACGGCATCCGGCAAATCATCCCTTTTGATGGGCTTGTTGGTCGGCACCACGACTACATCCATGTTGTATATTTCCTTAAACTCGTCTTCTTCTGTCTTGGCTGTACCTGTCATTCCAGAAAGCTTTTTATACATTCTGAAGTAGTTTTGCAGGGTTATTGTGGCAAGGGTCTGGGACTCTTTTCTAACCTTGAGCCCTTCCTTTGCCTCTATGGCCTGGTGAAGTCCGTTTGAATATCTTCTTCCCAGCATAAGGCGGCCGGTGAATTCATCTACAATAAGTATTTCCCCGTCCTTTATTACATAGTCCCTGTCTTTTTTCATCATTGTGTAGGCTTTCAAAGCCTGGTTTATCCTGTGTGAAATTTCCATGTTCTCCGGGTCGGCCAGGTTTTCTATCTTAAAAAACTTCTCCGCCTTGGGTATCCCCTCTTCGTCTGTAAGAATGACTGTCCTTGCTTTTTCGTCAAGAACATAGTCTCTCTCCTTCTTTAAGGCCGATGCGAACTTGTCAGCAGCAATATAAAGCTCTGTAGTCTTGTTTCCGGCCCCCGAAATTATAAGAGGAGTCCTTGCCTCGTCTACGAGTATTGAGTCGACCTCGTCCACTATGGCAAAGTTGAGCTGCTTCTGGACCATGCCCTCCTTATATATGACCATGTTGTCTCTTAGATAATCAAATCCGAATTCATTATTTGTTCCATATACTATGTCGCAAGAATATGCCTGGTTTTTTTCTTCATCGTCCATTCCGTGAACCAGGCATCCTACTGTAAGGCCCAAAAATTCATAGATTCTTCCCATCCAGGCCTTGTCCCTTGAAGCCAGATAGTCATTTACGGTTACTATATGGACTCCCTTTCCTTCCAAGGCGTTTAGGTATGCGGGAAGCGTAGCCGCAAGCGTTTTTCCTTCTCCCGTTTTCATCTCGGCTATCCTGCCCTGGTGGAGGACAATACCCCCAAGAATCTGAACAGGGAAGTGTCTCATCCCAACCGTTCTGACGGCCGCTTCCCTTACAACGGCAAATGCCTCCGGAAGCAAGTCGTCAAGCGTTTCCCCGTTTTCTATCCTGCTTCGGTATTCATCAGTCTTGCCTTTTAAACTTTCATCGTCGAGATTCTTTATCTGTGGCTCAAAAGCCTCAACCTTGGCGACTATTTTCATTAGTCTTTTTATTTCTCTATCATTTATGCTTCCTACAAGCATATCAATAAGTCCCAAATGGCTCATCTCCTTTCACATACTTC
>CAZXWC010000123.1:0-4047 GCA_964644525.1 uncultured Peptostreptococcaceae bacterium | reverse complement strand
GTATTTGGTTTTTATACTCTTTTGCATTTACTGACAACTGATAACTGATAACTGATAACTGTTTTTCAGCTTGCAGCTTTGAATTGCACGGCATCTCCCGATGCGTTGTTTTTCACCGTTTGGGATAAGGCTAAACCGTTATAAATTCGCTTGTTTGAGCGAAGCGAGTTTGCGGATTTTAGGTTTTGCCGAAAGACGAAACGGATTGAATAACCGCAAGAAGGGTGCAGCCGAAAATTCATTGCTGTGAGTAAGAGGAAAGGAATAAAAACAGTAGAAAGTAGTAAGTGGAAAGAGGAAAGGAAAGACAAAAGCAGATGTCAGATATTAGATATCAGATATCAGGAAAGACAAAGACAAGGAAACAGCAAAAGCAGAAAAGAGCTTTCAAATGTATTTGGTTTTCATATGCTTTTGCATTTACTGACAACTGATATCTGCTCTTTGTCTTTGCCAATCTTGATATATTTTTTATTTGTCTAAGCCAGCTTCTATTCTCATAATTCCGGCTTTGTCTGTTTTTTCCCATTCGACGCCCAGGTCTTCTCTTCCCATGTGTCCGTAAGCCGCAAGGGCTTTGTATATGGGTTTTCTCAGCTTGAGTGTTTCTATTATTGCGGCGGGTCTGAGGTCGAAGTGTTTTTTGACAAGAGCCTCTATTTTTTCCTCGTCAATTTTTGCGGTTCCAAATGTTTCAATCATTATTGAAACGGGGCGTGCGACTCCTATTGCGTATGCAAGCTGAACCTCGCATTTTTCGGCGAGTCCTGCCGCCACTATGTTTTTAGCTACATATCTCGCTGCGTAGGATGCTGAACGGTCAACCTTTGTGGGATCTTTGCCCGAGAAGGCTCCGCCGCCGTGCCTGGAGTATCCGCCATAGGTGTCAACAATTATTTTTCTCCCAGTCAGGCCGGCATCGCCCTGTGGACCCCCTGTGACGAATTTGCCGGTTGGGTTTACGTAGTACTTGGTGTTTTCATCAAGAAGATTTTTGGGAATGACGGCCTTTATAACATGCTCTATCATGTCCTTTTCTATTTCGCTGTGCTGGGCTATCTCACTGTGCTGGGTGGATATTACAACAGCGTCTATTCTTGATGGTTTTCCGTCCACATACTCAACTGTAACCTGGGACTTTCCGTCGGGCCTCAGATACTTAAGGTCGAAAGATCCGCTATTTCTGATGAAGGCCAAACGTTTTACCAGCTTGTGGGCAAGCGAAATGGGAAGCGGCATCAGCTCGGGGGTTTCATTGCATGCAAAGCCGTACATGAGACCCTGGTCTCCTGCACCAGTTTCATTGTAGCGGTCCTCGTCGCTTTTGCTTTCCTTTTTCTCTTTTGACGCATCTACTCCCAATGCTATGTCTTTTGACTGTTTGTCTATTGAAGTGAGAACAGAGCAGGTTTCGGAATCGAAACCGTATTTGGCTCTTGTATATCCTATTTCTTTTATTGTTTCTCTTACTATTTCGGGAATGTCCACATAGCATGATGTGGTTATCTCTCCCACAACGAGGACCAGACCCGTGGTAACGGTGGTTTCACAGGCTACGCGGGCCTCCTTGTCCTTTTCTATTATTGCATCAAGTATTGCGTCTGAAATCTGGTCGCATATTTTGTCGGGATGTCCTTCGGTGACGGATTCTGCCGTCATTAAAAATTTTTTTGCCATTTTGCTGCCTCCTTGTTTTGTTTGCTTCTTGATACCTGCAAGCGACTGCCAAATAAAAAAGCCTCTCCCAGGGGAAGAGGCGAAAGTGTATCGTCTTTTCCTCATCTTCCAGATTTGATCTGTAGGATTTGGCACCGCGTATCTCTACCGGTTGCCGGGCTTCGCAGGGCCTATTCCCTCCACCACTCTTGATAAGGTATCAAGTTTTATTAAGTTTTCCTAATACATAGTACACCTTTGCAAAAGTAGTGTCAAGAATTTTTTACACATTTTTCCTTGTCATATCACTGCCTTGCTCAGAGTCATAACAAGAATGGCGGCTATGCAGTCTCCGGCAAGTATTGCCAGAAAAGCCCTTTTGACGGGTACGTTGAATATGGACGCCGCCATCGCGCCGGTCCAAACCCCTGTTGAAGGAAGGGGTATTGCCACGAAAAGAACCAGGCCGTAGGCACTGTATTTTTTTATGTTTTCGGCTCGCCTTTTTGTCCTGTTTGTGAGCGTGTCCACAATTTTGACTCCTGCCTTGCTTCCCCTCATGCTAGTGAAAAGGGGCTTCATGAAGAGGAGTATGAAAGGAACGGGAATCATGCTTCCGGCAAGAGAAACAAGGGCTGCCGCAAGAGGACTCATCCCTCCTGCTATTCCAAGGGGGATGGCTCCCCTAAGTTCTATTACCGGCATTGCCGCAAGCAGGAAAACCCGGGTTTCGAGGGCTATGAAGTTTATTGCGTCAAGAATTATATTTTCCATTTGAGCACCGCCTAAATCATTCTAAGGTCATTATACACTAAGAAGGCAAAAAAAATATGCAATTTGACAGTCTTTATTTTTACAAGAAAAACCAAACTTGGCGGGCATTTTGCCTACTCTGTGGAAACGGGAGGCAATTTTTGATGATTTAGACCGGCTTTAAGTATATAAAGTCGACTTTGCAAAAGGTCGGTCTTTTTCATTTTTCTTTAAAGGTTATATTATTTGTTTGCCAGGCAAATAAAGGGAAACCGGTTGCCCGAAAGGGTTTAATCATGGATAAAAGCATACAGGATATGGTTTTGGAAACGGTCAGCAATAAGGAGGACCACAGGGAGACGATTGTAAAAAGGCTTGAGCCTCTTATTAAAAAATCCATAAAGAGGTTTTACTATGGGGAAATGGACTATGAGGATTTGCTGCAGGAGGGTAGGCTTAGGATACTGAGTGAAATTGAGAGGTTCGAACCCAAGAGGAATACTGTTTTTCTGGGAGTTGCGAAAAAAACGCTTCAATATTTGTATTGCGAACTAAGGCGTAAGAGACTGCCTCTATGCATATTGAATGTCTGCGTGCCTACTGAAGGGGACACGAGGGAGAAAATAGATTTTATCGAGGCTGCGGTCGATACTGAGGAAATTTGCCTGAGGGGTGAAGGCCAAGAGCTTTTAAAGAAAGCTTTCGAAGGGCTGAGCCCGATTCACAGGGAGATTGTGAGCAACTATTATTTTAGGGGAAAGACCCTAAGAAGAATTTCAAGTGAAAAAAATATTCATTACATGACTGCTGTCCAGAGAAAGAGAAGGGCGCTTGAGGAATTGAGGGCCGGAATGGAAAAATTGAAATACAGTATATAAACAGCAAATGAAAGTTTCATTTATTTAATAGACCGGGCCGGCCGGTTAAAAAACAGGAGGTGGTTTTAATGGCAGTTGTATCTCAGGCAAGAGAATCGAAGATGAAAATCAAGTATGTCGATGGATTGGATGTGGAAGGCAACAATATAATAAGGACAAAGACTTATTCCAACATCAAGGCTGCGGCGGTAGATGAAGATGTTTATGGAGTGGCTGACGCAATGATGGGTCTTCAAACCAAGGTGGTTGAGGAGATAGCAAGAGTTGATGAAGAAGAACTTGTAGAAGCGTAGAAAGGGGTGTTGACTAATGAGTGAAAAACTTGAAATGACCTTTAACAACAGTGCAGGAACAAGCACTAAAATATCAGTTTACAATCCCAGGGCGGATTTGACGGTTGCCGAGGTTCAAACAGCAATGAATGAGATAGTTGCGGCAAACATATTCGATAGTGCAGGAGGAGACCTTTTGTCATACAAGTCTGCCAGAATTGTAAGCACTACCGTAAACGAATTGTTCTAGGAAGCAGATATCAGATTTCAGTAAAAGATTTAAAGGCGGTCCAGGATGGGCCGCCTTTAATCTATCAGAAAAGAGGTGATTGCGAGTGGATGATATTTATGCTACTGTAGCGAATTTGGGTTTTCCCATTGCCGTATCGGTGTATTTGCTGGTTCGAATAGAGGGAAAACTGGAAAGGCTGACTGAGAGCATTCTTGAACTTTCAAGAGTAATCAATATGGAGAGATAGGGAGTAGCT
>CAZXWC010000122.1:0-4075 GCA_964644525.1 uncultured Peptostreptococcaceae bacterium | reverse complement strand
GAGATCGGTCTTGCTGCTATAGTTGAAAGCAATAACTGCGGCGAGGCACAACTTAAGGAGAAGAGCAATCCAATTAAGGGGATTTCATCTGTGCTAAGCAATCCAAGAACCTGGCCGCCTTTCGTTGTTTTTTTTGCATGTAATGGTAGTTTCATTGCTTTGACAGGGACTTGGGGACAATCATATTTGATGGATGTATATGGCGTTGATAAAGGCTTAGCGGCAAACTATATGTCTGCAGCCATATTAGGAGTTGCTGTTGGCAGTATAATCATTGGAATATTGTCAGACTCTATGAAGAAGAGAAAACCGCCAATGCTGATTTTTTCCGGTGTTAATCTGATTTGTTGGATCAGTGTTATTTTTATGATAGATTCAATGTCATCAACTTCCCTGTGGATTGTAATGGGATTATTGGGATTAAGTACACCGGCATTCATTCTTAGTTGGGCTTGTGGGAAGGAACTGAATCATCCGAGTCTGGCTGGAAGCGCAACATCTGTAGTTAATATGGGGGGATTTCTCGGTGCAGCTGTTTTGCCTACTATCATGGGTAGAATAATTGATTCGATGTCAGGTGGTGTTAATTCATCAGAATTGTATCAGAGTGCATTTATTGTATGCTTGGCTGTTTCTGCAATAAGTTTTGTTGCAATCTTGTTGATAAAAGAAACCAATTGTGAAAACATTTATGAAGGATAGTTGTTCGGAATTTGATGACAATAAAGCATATGGCGGAAGCGAGAAATAATTATGGCACTGGTCATTGTCCCCTTCAAAAACTAATCTGGACTCTAAATATGGGCTTATTCAGCGATTTAAAATCAAAAAAATGTAAAACTCCTGGTTTTCTAGATAGGTAGAATCTTATGAGATCTTAAAAATAATGGCATATATACAATTATAAGCATTACAAAAAGACCTATTCAAAATAGATCACAATACAAGGAAAGCAGGGGGACGGGCTTGAGTTCAAAAAAGGGACAGACATTTGATACTCCGGTCATATTATGTAATCAATCCATCCGTCACAAATCCATCACAATTGCGGGGTAATATAGCAATATGCAAGACAAACAAAACAAAAAATGGATTGAAAGGATGGATTGAAATGAAAACGAATTTAAAAGATAGAGTTAAAAAGACAATGGTATTGGGACTAGGACTTCTGATGGTGATAGGAGCCCTGGGGACATCGGGCTTAACCGCTTTTGCCGGAGAGGCCGACTACGGGGCGGCGGGAGCCTCATCTGACGACAGCTATACACTCGAGGAGATGCTGACATATGCCATAGAGGACGAGTATCTTGCCAAGGCCGAATATGAAAAGATAATGGAAGAGTACGGCCAGCAGAGGCCCTTTACAAACATTATGGAGGCGGAGGAGACCCATATAGAACTGCTGCTTCCACTCTTTGAAGCATACGGAATAGATGTTGCATCGGACGAGTCGACTGATTACCTTGTAATACCCGAAAGCGTCGAGGAAGCCTTGAAGGTTGGCGTGCAGGCCGAGATTGACAACATAGCCATGTATGAGAAATTCCTTGCAGGAGACCTTCCTGAAGATGTAAGGGAAGTCTTCGAGGAACTCATGAACGCATCTAAAAACCACCTTGCCGCATTTGAAAGAGGAACAAGCCGAAACGCAGGAACAGGCGAGGGAAACAGAGCAAACGGTAACAATAGCAATGGACTCGCCGGAAGCGGTTCGGGAGAAATGGCCGAAATGAGGCAAAACGGAAATGGTGAAAGAACTGGAGAAGGAAACGGATTTGCTTACGGAGACAGAGACGGAAGCGGGATAGAAAACAAGCCCCTTGACGGAAGCGGATACGGACAGGGACAAGGCTTTGGAAACGGAAGCGGATACGGACTCAGGAAGGGATTAGTAAGAGCCGGAAGCGGAAGATAATATAAAATATTTAGGTTCTATAATATATGGTGTTGGTGAGAAATCGCCAGCACCATTTTTATTGCAATAAAAAGAGACAAATGGCAAGCACTCTGCTAAACTGAAATCGACTAAAACCACAGAAAAGGGAGTGAATCAAATGTCTCACAATGATTCTATAACAAATATGCTTGATTTGAAAGACCCTCGCATCAATTTTAAAACAAAGCAATGGGACGGGGTTACTGCTTTTGAATCACAAATCCATAACAATTGCGGGGTAATATAGCAATATGCTAAAATTGTCTTGAAGGCAAGTATTGTCTTGATTATTTATGTGCGGGGTGGCTTATATGTTTATGGGGATCAAAAAAAGGGCGGCAACAGTATTGATGCTTTGCGTATTTGCGGCAGGAGCTTCGGCTTGCGCTGATTTGCCGGAAGAGAATGCAAAGACAGACAAGCCGGTCATAGATGAAAAAATTAAAAGCGGAATTGAAATGAATGTCGAAGGAAAAGTGATTCAAGACAGGTTCGACGTGCCTGCCGGCTTTGAAAGAACTTTTGCTGCAGAGAGCTCTTTTGCGGATTATTTGAGAAATTTGTCCCTCAAGCCCCACGGCAGCAAGGTGCATACATACAGCGGAGGAATTAAAATGAACATGTCCGCTTACGAGGCCGTTGTCGACATGGACATAGGCGACAGGGATCTTCAGCAATGCGCTGATGCGGTCATGAGGCTGCGAGGCGAATACCAGTTTTCCCAGGAAAGACAGGATGCTATAGTGTTCAAGCTGACCAACGGATTCGAGGTGCCCTTTTCAAAATGGCGCGACGGCTGGAGGGTAAAGGTTTTAGGAAACGATACGTCTTGGGTGAAGAATGCGGAATATGACGAATCGTACGAGGCCTTCAGGGACTACATGGAGTTCGTCTTTATTTATGCGGGCACGCTTTCCCTTGACAGGGACCTTGCTTCTGTTCCATTCGAAGAAATGGAGATTGGCGACGTCTTTATCCAAGGCGGCAGCCCCGGCCATGCTGTAATTGTGGTCGATATGGCGGAGAATGCGGAGACCGGAGAGAAGCTTTTCATGCTTGCCCAGAGCTATATGCCGGCCCAGGACATACATGTTCTGTCCAATCCTAACGATGAAAAAACAAGCCCATGGTACAGGATGGATTTTGAAGGAGAGCTAGCAACAGCGGAATGGACATTTGAGAAAAACAATCTTAAGCGATTCAATTAAATAAACGGAATTGGTCAATACAACCCCCAGGTACTTTTCGGTTGAAGAGAAAAGTGCCGGGGCTTGTTTTTAGAGCTTGTCACAAAAAGTACAGGAGGTTAATTGTGTTATTTTTATCGTTCTCTTGTCAGTGGATAAAATTGGATGAAACGGAAATTGTTCTGTGGTATAATATTAAATATATCCAATTATAATTCGGGGAATTTTATACATATGGAGGGCTTGCTTTGAAAAACGAGAAGGGGTTTACACTTATTGAATTGATTGTTGTCATAGCAATACTTGGAATAATAGCCGCAATTGCAGTGCCAAAGTTCGGCAGCTACAGGGAAGAGGCAAAGATAAACACCCTAAAGACCAACACCCATACTCTGGAGCAGTATGTGCAATACCTGGCAATACTCGAGGATTTGAGTTTTGAATACAAATCTTATGCTGATGGCGGTGATCCTGAGACATATATGAGCCGAAGGGTTGAGACCGAACTCGAAGATTTCAATGATGATTATGGCGATGGTAATCATCCTGAAAAATATTATCTGAATAAGGATGGATATACGAATTTTTATTCAGGAAACAAATTTATTTTGAATGCTGACGATGATCCGAACTATTTGGGATATGAAAAATATAAAAACCCTGCTGTTTATGTAACCGATTCGAGTGGAATACCAGCTGAGCCTATAGAAAATCTAAAGGGCAGCATAGTGATTCAATTCCCAAACAGCGACAGCGGGAGCGTAGAAATATTTTATGTAGATTTCGATGGAAATGAATCTTCGCACAAGGTTATCGAAAGATAGGCGCGAAATATTGCAATTTGACATTTATATAACACATTAATATCTTATTTGGTATATAATAGTGGTATAAATCCACGGGAGGGATACCATGAAGCGGTTTGAAAGTTACATAAAGGAGCATATGTGCC
>CAZXWC010000121.1:0-4167 GCA_964644525.1 uncultured Peptostreptococcaceae bacterium | reverse complement strand
ACTGTTTTTATTCCTTTCTACTTTCCACTAATAATCATATCTTCAAGTTTCCTTTTTGGCACATGGTGAACATTGTTTTTATCTCGGTAGTATTTTATGCTCCCATCCTTTATATCCTCAAGGACAACTTGTTCAATTGGTTTTCCCAATGCCAGGACCGCCAATATTTGGTACCTGTCCCCGATTTCAAAGTCTTTTTTGATTCCATTCTTGTCGAAAGCACCAAACATGCATCCTCCATATCCTTTCTCAACCGCTCCCAGAAGTATGCTTTGAGCCGATATTCCATGGTCCCACCAGGGATTCTTGCTTATTTCAAGGTCTAGAAGCATAACTATGTATGCCGTGGGCCTTTCTCCTTGTTCGGGACCGTCCCAATCCGGAAGTGATGCCGCCCATTTCAAATGTGGGAACAGTTTGATCCTGTCTTCTTTTTCTGTGACAAGAATATATTTCATGGGTTGAAGGTTTGCAGCCGACGATGAAAGGCGGGCCAGGTCTACCATTTCCAAAAGCCCTTCTCTTCCTATCTCCACATTTTCATCGAAACGACGGTAGGTTCTGTTTCTTACTACAAGATCGCGTATCATTCAAATTCCTCCTTTTTTTCATACTTGTCCGCATTTTTATTTACCCTTTTATATGGATGTTGAATCCCCCTGTTAAAATGGTCAAGGTCCCCTTCCCTGAAAAGATGTCTGCTTAAAGGCTTCAACGGAGTTTGCAGCTTTTGCCTGCGTCCTTTTTGAAAGCCTCGTCGTCGTAGAAGTCTTCTATGAAAACCTTTTCCACCGTTTCGGCATCAAATTCCTCGCCGTAAGTCTCCAAAAGCCTTCGGCTCATTACAGATCTTCCATTCTCGACATGGACTGCCGTCCAAACATTGTATGTTCCCAACAAGCCGATCTCTTTTTCGAGAAGTTCCTTTAGTTTTTCCTTTTTGTCCTTTCTTTTTAGAAGGTCTTCCGCCAAGGCTATCACTCCCTCCAGAGAGTCTCCCATGTTTATTCTTTTCATGTTTGCCCTCATTCCTTCAAGCACTCCTGGATCTTTTATCATGGATTTGATTATGGGTTCAATATCTTTTTCTTTTTCAATTTTTACCGCCGCTTCCCTGAGAGCAAGAAAGTCTGCGTTTTCCTCTTCCTGGCCGGGTATGAAGAAGGGTATTATCATGGGCAAATTCTTGGCTATGGATTCGGAAACGGTCAAGCCCCCCGGCTTGGTTATTATCACATCGGCATCGTCCATAAGCTCCGAAATATTATCAACAAAACCCATCACATTGAGCTTTCCATCTGCAATTGCATGGGCATGCTTTTCAGTCAAGCGATTTTTCAATTCTTTGTTGTTTCCACAAACGGCATGTATAAACAAATCCTCGTCCATTGCAGTAAGGCGTGAAAGCACTTTCTTTATTCCCCTTAGTCCCATGCTTCCGCCCATGAGAAGAACTGTGAACTTTCCTGGATGCAGCGGAGGATGGTCCGAATCCTTTAAAAATTCGGACTTGATGGGTATTCCCAGGGGATATATTTTTTCTGAAGCTATTCCCTTCTTTATCAGGCCGGCCCTGGTATGCCTGCTTCCCGTTACATAGGCATCAACCTTGGAGTCTACATAGGTCTGGTGGGCTTCAAAGTCGGTCACTATGGATATGAAAGGCGTTTCTATCTTATTGCTTTTTTTGATAGCACCGATCAATTTTACTGCAAATGGGTGGGTGACTACTATAAGGTCGGGCTTCTTTTCCTGTATGATTTCCCACATGCGTCTGCTTTCAGCCCTTATGAAGAGTTTTTTGAAGGGGCCGTCAAGCAACTCCCTGTTTGTTATTTTATAGAGCTCTCCATACAGTTTGGGGAAACGGCCTGCAAGTATTTCGTAACCCTCCTCGACAAGTATTTCAAGCATCTTGTTTTTTTCTTTTATGAAATCAATCAGTTCGGCTTCATGGCCGCGTTCTCTAAAACCCGCTTGCAGGGTCGCTGCAACCTGGTTGTGTCCGCCTCCCGTTGAGGCTGTTATAATCATTATTTTAGCCATAAGAACATCCTTTCATTGTTTTTCGCATATATATTCTACACCATTTTAATCATTTACGCGCAAAATGGCGACAATTTTCGTTGATTCAAACAAGTCCAGGGTGGTATTATTAGAAAAACAGTCAAAACTTTGCTGTTTTTAAAGGCACTTTGTGCTTAAATGGTATAGGAGGTGTATCAAATGCAAAATGTGTTTTTGTTTACCGGAATATTTCTTGCCGTTATAGGCTTTCTCATATGGAAATTCAAGCTTGTTGAGATAACGAGGATGTACAACCCCAAAACATGCAAGGACAAGGACGGCCTTGCAAGGTGGACAGGGATAAGATTCATGATAACGGGCCTGGCCTCGTCAGCAGTCTTTTTTTTGCCCACACACGACAAGGGGGAAAACTTCCCCCTTATGCTCTACCTTGCCCTCATAATAGCGGTTCTTTCAATAACGGCATACGGAACACGTAAATTTTCATAAAAAATAATGAATCGAGATGATTACATGCCTTACTTTAAAAGAATCCTGCACAGTTTCATGGGCCGGGTACAGATTCCAAAATCGATTTTGGAAAGAGACGAAAAGGTCCTTCTCCACATATCCGACACCCCGTCCACTTTTTATGGAAGTCTAGAGATTCTGATAAAAGAAATTTCACCGGAATATATTGTCCATACGGGAGACGTTGCAGACGACATAAAGCTGGGCATATATCCCCGAAGGGTGTCCGTTTACGAAAAAAAGGCGTCAAGGCTTATTGATATACTGGAATCGTCCGGCGCAGACCAAATATATATTGCGCTTGGAAACCACGACAGCCCTGAAATACTGAGGAGGCTTGCGTCGAGGTCGAAAATTTTCGATTCGGAAAGCATGGCCATACAGAAATGGAGATTCAACCTCAGCCATTATGATGAAACCCCTTTCGATGATTCGGCATCATATCATCTGTTCGGGCACGATTTGAGCGGTAAAAGCCGTTTCGAGGGTTTCACCCGCCACCTCAACGGAATATGCGCAATCCACATCATTTTTCTCCGCTCGGGAAAAGTTCTTGAATTGCCCTATCCTAAGGGTGTGGACGATTCGCGGCAGGGAAAAGTCAGAATGGGAACTTGAATTTTGGGAAGGATTGAAGCCATATGATATCTTTAGTGAGGCAAGGATGCCAAAGCATGATTATTGAGACAGAAGATCCGGTGCTTTTTGAAGAAAAAGTCCTTTGGGCTTTCGATTACGAATTTACCGACTTCAAGACCGCTTTCGACACTTCGGACGGCACACGCATAATCGTCATGCTTACCCGCAGAATAAAAACAAGCAACAGCTCAAAGGACATGGACAGAATCTATTCCGTCGGCAGCGATGCCGCTTCATTTTTGTGCTATCTCCTTAACCTTGAAAACCAAGGCATATTCAGATCCGTCCGCCTGTCGCCAAAGGTTATACTATTGAGACTGATGGGCGATATTGACAGGGCTGTGGACCGTATAGAATCGCATTTCAAGGCTTCAAGAGCTTCTTTCGAAAATCTGCTGGATGAAAAGGGCGCCGGCACTCTCATTGCCTTCACCGAAAAGAGTCTGCAAAAGTCTATTTCAATTTCCGACATGCATCCCGTATCGCTTTTCACCGAATCGTCCTCGCCTTCCATACTTGGGCATTTGGGAATCCACTCGCTGGAATACCTTAACCTTTGCCTTAACAACAGGGACTGGAACGAACTCGACATAAAGATATACGACAGTTACGGGAATTTCGAGCTCCATTACAGGAGGCTCCTTTTTATAGTCGAAGCGCTTGAGGCGGGTCTCATACTGGGAGAGTCATGGGGACGGGATACCGCATCGGTTTTTCAATCCGTGGGAATCTACAGGGTTCGCCTTTTCACATTTCTTCCTCCTGTGGAAATAAAGAAAATACTCACCGGCCTCGAGTATCTTGAAAACGGCAAACGAATTGTAGACATGGACCTTTACGCCAAGAAGAACAAAATAAGGTGGACAGAGCTCCGGACTCCCCAAGCCAAAGAAAAGGCGGAATTGGGAAAAATCCACCATAAGATGCTCCTGGACAGATTGTCCGAAAAGCAGGCCGCCCGTTTCGCATCCCTAAACACACAAGCCAAAT
>CAZXWC010000120.1:1012-4173 GCA_964644525.1 uncultured Peptostreptococcaceae bacterium | reverse complement strand
ATAGACGCTTCGGCGTCTTTTTTATTACATGAAAAAGGGGACTGCACCTTTTTCCGCGGTTATTTTCATAAACGCACTTTCTCAAAAAAAAAATATAGGATTTGGTTTTTTTTAATTGTGACCGTATATGTCCGGAATTAATTGTAAAATACAAAGAGTGGCGGAAATTGTCGAAACATTTAACAAAAATATACATATAGATATGATACAATTATATTGCTTGGGGGGTGTGGATTTGTTATCTGGGGAAAGCAGAAACAGTCTTGAAAAAGAAATACGGACAAGCATGAAGAATGTTTTCGGTAAAGGGCCTGAGAGCATAGAAATAACCTTTGGAGAGGAAACAATTGTTATCGTAATAGGAGGTTTTCTTACAAAGGTCGAGAAACTCAGAATGGAAAAGCAGGGCGGAATTGAAGGCGTAAGGGATTTTCGCTATGACGAAATGAAAAATGAAATGGAAAGAATCCTGAATGACAGGACTTTCGGCGATATTTCATTCGGCAATGCCTATATCGATGTGCATGCCGACAAGGACAGTGCATGCTTGGTATTATTTGCAACAAAAGAATAAAGCGGTAGGCGTAGAAGAATCTTAAACGAGGCTGAGACGCAGACCGAATCACTGTAAATAGTGGTTCGGTCTGCGTTTTTGTTTTGTATTATAGATTAACTAAATAATAATAAGGGGGAAACAAAGTGAAAAGCAAAAGACTTACGGCATTTGTACTTGCATTTTTAATGATTTTTACAAGTTTTGGAACAATGGCCTTTGCAGATACGGAAGGAGGCAGCGACATTTCCGGCCACTGGGCTGAGGCATCAATCCAAAAGTGGGTTGAGGCCGGTGTAATCAATGGTTACTCAGACGGCACATTCAGACCTGACAATGGAATAACAAGAGCAGAATTTGTCAAGATAGTAAATGGCCTTTTAGGCTTCAAGGTTGAAGGTTCAGCAAGCTTTACCGATGTTGCAAGCGGGGAATGGTATGCGGCCGAAGTAAAGAAGGCTGTCCATGAGGAGTTTGTTTCAGGTTATGAGGATGGCTCATTCAGACCCGACAAGGGAATTACAAGGCAGGAAGCTGCAAAGATAATCGACACCATTCTTGACATGGAAGGAACAGACGAGGCTGCTTTAAACTCATTTGGAGACAAATCATCTGTGCCGGACTGGAGCAAGAACTCCCTAATGTATATGGTCCAGAAGGGATACCTTTCAGGCTATCCGGACAATACACTCAGACCTACATATGGAATTACAAGAGCAGAAACGGTTGCGCTTCTCGACAGAGTTGCAGGAACGGTTTACAGTCAAGAGGGAACTTTTGGCCCAAATAGCGGAACCGAAACCGTAGAGGGAAATGTTACTGTTACCGCGGATGGAGTAACCCTCAAAAACACAACAATAACTGGCGACCTCCACATCACCGCAGGAGTAGGAGATGGAGACGCAACTTTTGAGGACGTTACAGTAAATGGCGAAACAATAATAAACGGCGGAGGAATGTCGACGGTTACATTTAAAAATACCAACCTGAGCGGACTTGTAATAACCAAGCAGGATGGCGATGTTCGAATACTGGTAATGGGTGATACCAAAATCGACAAAACAACCCTTCTTTCAGGAGCGATGCTCGACCAATTGGGTCTTACAGGTCAAGGCTTCGGTGATGTAAAAATTGAAAGAGTTGCAGAAGGAGAAGAAGTTGTACTTGATGGAGACTTTGAAGACATAATACTTGACTGCCCGGCAGAGGTTTCGGTTACAGATGACACAACAGTAGGTCATTTGACAGTTTCCGAAAGCGGTGAGGGAGCAAGCGTTGATGTTGAGGAAGGTTGTTGCATAGAAGAGTTTGAAGCAAATGCAGAAGCTCAAGTAACAGGAGACGGTCAAGTAGAAAGCGCAGTAATCAATTGCTGTGGAGTTGAAATAGAGCAGGAAGTAGCCGAAGTTACATTGGGCGACGACGTGCCGAATGCAAATGTAGGCGGAAAAACAGTAGAAGAAAGCACAGAAGCAAAAACGACATCCGGCGGTGGCGGGGGAAGCAGTAGAGTTGACAGAACTGCTCCAACTCTTTCTGGGTTCAGCATCGACGGAATAGAAGTTCAAAATGAAGATGTATTCGGATTCGCGCCTAACACCACTTTTAGCGCACTTACTGCAACAATGAGTGAAAATGTAACACTTACAGCCGGTGAAGAAGCAATAATAACAATAGATGGAAGCGAATTTGGAATTTTCACTGTTAGCGGTAAAGACCTTTCAATTATGCCGACAAATGATAACGAGTGGAATTATGTGGCAGGCGAATTCCAATTTGATCTTGCTGAGGGCACAATAAGAGATGCGTACGGCAATACAAATGAAGCCATAAGCCTTACATTGACTTTCGAAGAGGACACTACAGCACCAACAGCAACGGTTACCGAAAGTGGAAATACAATTATTTACACTTTCAGTGAACGTATAAAACTTATTTCACAAGAAACGGATGATGTTACCGCTTTAAATCCGGACCTACTTGGTATTTATGCAATAGATGGCGGAGATTATGAGAATGAAAAGAAAGGAACCATAAACACAGCAACATTAGAGGGTAATGTTTTAACGGTTACTTTTACCGGACCGTTAACCCCTGGCAATTATATTATGGATGCTTGGGGCTATAGCATTACAGACTTAGCTGGCAATAGAATCGAATTTAGCGAAGATCAAGTGTTTACGGAAAAGGCACCAACAGCAACGAAAGTTGACTACGATGGTGATGAAAAGACAATAACATATACATTTGATGAGCCGGTGGAACTTAGAACAAATGAAGGCATAGAAGTAGATGCAACAGACTACGCTTCGAAGCTTGGCATCTATAAAGTGACTGAGGGAGATTACGGGCCAGATGAGGTAGAAGGAACAGATATTACAGATGCAAGTTTAGATGCAACTGGTAAAATTATTACAATGACCTATACTGGAAATTTGGTAAATCAGACAGACACAAGTTATGTAGTGGACGCATGGGGCTACAGAATAACCGATGCGTTAAACAATAAAGTTATTGCGGATGAAAGCCAAGTGTTCACGGCAACAGGAGATTCTACAGCACCAACAGCAACGGTTACCGAAAGTGGAAATACAATTATTTACACTTT
>CAZXWC010000120.1:0-912 GCA_964644525.1 uncultured Peptostreptococcaceae bacterium | reverse complement strand
TGGCAATAGAATCGAATTTAGCGAAGATCAAGTGTTTACGGAAAAGGCACCAACACTCGCAGGTATCAGCATAGACGAGACAGCGGTTGGAAATGGCGATACCGTTTCATTTGGAACAGGTACGACATTCGGCACACTTACTGCAACAATGAGCGAGAACGTATCATTGGTTGGAGGAGCAACTGCAAATGTAACTATAGAGGGAGTGGAATTCGGAACATTTACAGTCGACGGAACCGACCTTTTGATTACTCCGACAAATGATAACGGATGGAATTACGTAGCAGGTGAATTCACATTTGATCTTGCAGCTGGAACAATCGAAGATGAAGTGGGAAACACCAATGAAGATATAAGCTTTACATTGACTTTCGAAGAGGAAAGAGAAGTAGCAACAGCCGAAGAACTGAGGGATGCATTGAATGATGATAATGTTGTCAAGATAACGGTAACAAGCACTGAAGATTATCAACCTAGCGGACATAATAGCATTGGTGCAACTGGCTAAACATGATAGCTTTAATGCCGATAGTGCTAACTGGGATATTAGTGATAATTCCATGACACACAAAGATACTCAGGCCCATATTAATGCAATAGATAAAGTGTTTGAAGAAGCTGCTGAAGCAACTTTTACTTGTAACTGGAGTTGTGACTAACCAATTCAGAACGTATATTCTTAAGCTGATACAAACCGTCAGTAACTGTAAGAGAGAAAAAACCCCCAGCAAACCTTGGGAGCTGATCCGGCTCTTAAGGGGATGGGGAAAAAGAGAATACCCTTCAAGGCTCAAACCTTGAGGGGTGTTTTTTTGTGTATTTCTTTATGGAAAAGGGGACTGTCCCCTTTTCCATGGAAAGAAGCCTTACATAGGCTTCTTTTTATATGATAAAATAAAAGGTGTGACCATT
>CAZXWC010000119.1:0-4202 GCA_964644525.1 uncultured Peptostreptococcaceae bacterium | reverse complement strand
TTTTACCAACTTTTTTTAAAATGATTTGCGCAAATCATCGAAATATAAAACAATAAACCGAACACTAAAACAAAATGGAGGATTTACAAATGAAAAATCGCTATATAAAACAACTGGCAATTGTCTTGGCTGTTGCCATGATTTTAGGTCTTATGGCAGGATGCGGAGAAAAGGCCGTAGAGGAAGCCCCGGAAGAGCAGGCGCAGTTGGAAGACATCACGGTCCTCTTGGACTGGGTTCCCAACACAAACCACACAGGTCTATATGTCGCCCTTGAAAATGGATACTATGAAGAGGAAGGATTGAATGTGGAAATCATTCAACCATCCGAAGGCGGAAGCGCCGACCTTGTAGCTGCCGGACAGGGTCAATTCGGAGTCAGCTACCAGGAGCAGGTGACTTATGCAAGAACTGCAGAAACTCCCCTTCCGATCAAGGCTATAGCTGCAATAATACAGCACAACACTTCCGGTTTTGCATCTCCTGTAGACAGAGGAATCGAAACCGCCGCCGATTTTGAAGGAAAAAAATACGGCGGATGGGGATCGCCCATGGAAATAGCAACACTTAAAGCCCTCATGGAGAAAGAGGGAGCCGACTACGAAAAGCTCGAAATAGTTGACATAGGAGCTGTAGATTTCTTTGGCGCCGTTGAAACTCTTGTGGATTTCACATGGATTTATGAAGGCTGGGACGGAGTAGCAGCAGGACTCAAGGATTATCCAATCAATTTCATAAAGCTGCAGGATGTGGATCCAAATCTGGACTTCTACACACCGGTACTGATAGCGGAGGAATCCTATCTTGAAGAGAATCCCGAAACTGTAAAGGCATTCATGAGGGCTACGCGAAAGGGATATGAGTTTGCTATTGAAAATCCTGAGGAAGCCGCAAACATTCTTGTACAGCATGCCCAAGAGATTGATCTGGAATTGGCAAAGGCGAGCCAGGCCTATCTCGCAGGCGAGTATCAGGCTGAAGCGCCTGTATGGGGAGTCATGGAAGCTCAGACTTGGAAGAACTATGGAGACTGGATGTACGAGCAAGGCTTGATTGAAAGCAAACTGGATGTAGAGAAGGCATTCACAAATGAATTCATTGAAGAGTAAAAAGCTTAAGATTGAAACATCACATCTGAATATGAAATACGAAGGCAATGCAATCCTTTCAGACATTTCCATAAACCTTGGAGAAAAGGAATTTGTTTCGATTCTGGGACCTTCCGGCTGCGGCAAGAGCACCTTGTTCAACATAATTTCGGGATTGCTGAAGCCTGAGTCGGGAGATGTCCTGATAGACGGCATTCCATACATGGGGAAGTCGGGAAGGGTCAGCTACATGCACCAGAAGGATTTGCTTTTGCCGTGGAAAACTATTCTTGACAATGTATGCATACCGCTCATTCTCAAGGGGCAAGACAAAGCCAGGTCTCATGAAAAGGCTTTGGCATACTTCAAGTTATTCGGTTTGCAGGGTTTTGAGGCAAAGTATCCCCACCAGCTTTCAGGAGGCATGAGGCAGAGGGCGGCCCTGCTCAGGACATATTTATTCTCTGACGACATAATACTGCTAGACGAACCCTTTGGGGGACTTGACGCAATAACCAAAAGAAATATGCAGGAATGGCTGCTGCAAGTTCTTGACGCACTGAATGCTTCGGTTTTTTTCATAACCCACGACATAGAAGAGGCCATACTTCTTTCGGACAGGATATATGTGCTGTCCGAAAGGCCGGCCCGCGTAAGAATGGAAATACCGGTGGACATGGAAAGGCCAAGAAACCCGGAAATTGTAACCAGCGTGAAATTCAACGAGATAAGAAAACAAATCCTCGAGCTTTTGAGGTAGAAAGGCAGAACATGAGTTTTTTCGATATCGAGGCGGAAAGCTACGATTCATGGTATGAAAGCCCCCGGGGCAAATTCGTAGACGAGACTGAAACCGCATTGGCTTTTAAAATGTTCAACCCTGCTTCAGGAAGCAAATTGCTTGATGCAGGTTGCGGAACAGGAAATTTCAGTTTGAAGTTGGCGGTAAAGGGAGTGAGGGTAACAGGCGTTGACATATCCGAAGAGATGATGTCCATCGCCAAAAGAAAAACCGTTGAAGCAGGTTTTGATGTAGACTACAAGTATGGGGACCTGTACAATCTTCCTTTCGGGGACGAAAGTTTTGATGCTGTTTTTTCAATGGCAGCGTTCGAATTCATAAAGGAACCGCAAAAGGCTTTCAAGGAACTTATGAGGGTTGTAAAGAAGAACGGCATACTCATGATAGGCACAATAAATGGAGACAGTCCATGGGGAGAGCTTTACAATACAAAGGAGTTCAAGGAGAAAACAGTATTCAAGTATGCCGATTTCAAGACCATGGATGAGATGGAGGCACTCTGTCCCGATAAATTGATCGACAAGGGAGCTTGTCTTTTCATGCCGCCAACGGCTCCAGGCAAGGATTTTTGCTGGGATGTTGAGAACTCTTTTGCAAAAAAGGAAAGGGGAGGATACATTTGTCTGATGTGGAAAAAATGAATTGCGCGCAAATTTCTTTTGCACCATTGGGGACTAAAGACATTGAGTCTGCAGTGAGTGAAGTTCTTGAAATTGTTGAGTCGTCGGGAATAAAGCATGAAATTGGCGAAATGTCTACAATCCTATGGGCCTCGCCAAAGGATTTATCAGACATGATTGAAAAAATACAGAAAAGGATGAACTCGAAAACAGATTATATACTGGACATAAGAATATCCAACACATGCGGCTGCGGAAAAGACGAAAAAAAGTGTGGAATTTAGATGGTTTGGATTTTTGCAAAAAATATATTGACAAGTTATTGATGCATACGTATAATAAACATTAATTAAAGATTCCAGCGATGATGAGAAGAGTAAATAAGAGTTGAAGTTTAAGCGAGCCGGTTTTGGTGAGAGTCCGGCAACAGATTCCTTATTGAAGAACATCTCAGAGCTTCCGACCGAAATCATATTTGAAAGTAGGCTCGGACGGTTCCGGACCGTTAACGTCGGCATGCATCGAGCCAAGGCTCCGTGCTTATGAAGTGGATCGTTTATAGATCAATTCGGGTGGTACCGCGGAAGAACAAGTCTTTCGTCCCTTTCAAGGGATGAGAGGCTTTTTTAATTGGGAAATAACATAAAAAAGGAGGAAATGAAAATGAAAGGATTAGAACATGGATTGGTAGTTCCTGAAGGCTACAAAACGGAATTGGGATTGATCGAAACAGAGGTGGCAATCAAGAAGATAAAGGATTATTTTCAAAAAGGACTTTCAGAAGCTTTGGAATTGACAAGAGTTTCGGCCCCTTTATTTGTGACAGAAAAGAGCGGTCTTAACGACAACCTGAACGGGACAGAAAGGCCGGTTGCATTCGACATGATTGATGTCGAGGGGGAAAGGGCTCAAATAGTCCAGTCTCTTGCTAAATGGAAGCGCTGGGCTTTGGGCAAATACGGATTCGAGGCAGGCAAAGGCCTTTATACTGACATGAACGCCATAAGGCGGGACGAGGTCCTTGACAACCTCCATTCAGTATACGTCGACCAATGGGACTGGGAAAAAGTCATTGCAAGGGAAGAAAGAAAAATCGGCAGTCTAAAGGCGGTAGTAAAAGAAATATACAAAGTATTCAAGGATACTGAAGAATACATGTACTCGCTTTATCCTTCGCTTACGCCGGAATTGCCTAAAGAAATTTTCTTCATAACAAGCCAGGAGCTTGAAGACCTTTATCCGCATCTTACCGCCAAGGGCAGGGAGGACGCGATTGCAAAAGAGAAAAAGGCGGTCTTTGTAAGTGGAATTGGACACGAGCTCGAATCTGGAACAAGGCATGACGGAAGGGCTCCGGACTATGACGACTGGAGGCTAAACGGAGATATAATCTTTTGGAACCCGATGCTTGAAATGGCTTATGAAGTTTCTTCAATGGGCATAAGGGTTGACGAAGATGCCCTTAAGGAGCAGCTCATGATAGCGGAAGCAGAGGACAGAAAGGAATTGCCTTTCCATAAAGACCTTCTTGAAGGAAAACTTCCATATACAATTGGAGGTGGAATAGGACAATCAAGGATTTGCATGTTCTTTCTCAAAAAAGCCCATATAGGAGAAGTGCAGGCTTCGGTATGGCCCCAGGCAATGCTTGAAAAATGCGAAGAAGCCGGCATAAAGATATTGTAAGAACAG
>CAZXWC010000118.1:0-4341 GCA_964644525.1 uncultured Peptostreptococcaceae bacterium | reverse complement strand
TGGCAACCGGGGTGATAAGGGCTATGAACATAGCGTAAAGGGCCACGCCCATGCTTGCCTGTATGGACTCCGGCAGAGTGCTTCCCAAAAGGTATCCTGCCATCGTTCCCACGTTCCAGGACAGATAGGCGGCGATTTCCAGCCCCATCATGAAGCCCGATGTAAGCTTTTCCTTGCTGAAGGATGCCACCGAAAAAGTTTCGTCCGTTATTCCGAATGCTATCAATGGCAAAATGGACTTCTTTTCATTTTCTATTTTTCCGGCTATGGAGGCGCTCATCAGAAAATGCCTGAAATTGACTAAAAATGTCGTTAGGACTATACCCAGAGTTCCGGCACCCATTGCAATCATTGTCAAAGCCATGAACTGGCTTGCTCCGGCATAGACTATGGATGAGAACATAATGCTCTCAAGCAGCGTTATTCCCGAAGTCTTCGATAGAATACCGAAAGCCAGCGCAATGGGCAAATAGCCTATCACAATTGGGAATCCGGCTTGGGAACCTTTTTTGAAGGGCGATACTTTCTGCCTTGACCGGCTAGTTGAGTTTTCCATAGAATCTCCTGTCAATTGATTTTTTATTTCGTAAGAGTCTGTATATTTTCAACAGGACTGATGCCCGCGGGCTGAAACAAATGCCTCAACGGACCGCCTGACGTCCTCTTCGTCCGTATTCCACGAGCAAACGCTTATCCGTATCACTTTCCTGCCTTTCCAGTGTGAGCTTTCGCACCACACGCTTCCGCCCGACTCAAGACATTTCAGAATCCTGTCGGTTTCATCGTCTGTTTTGCCTGAAGTAACCACTTGGTTGAAAACAACATCGTTGTGGATTTCAAAGCCCTCCGCCTTCAGTCCTTCCGCGAAGTCTAAAGCCCTGTCGCACAAACCGTCAACCAAGTCTGCGACACCTGATTTGCCCAAATATTTCAGGATTGACCACAGCTCCACAGACCTTGCCCTTCTTGACATTTCGGGAGTATGCATCATTCCGTTCCTGTTTTCACCGGACAGCAGATAGGACCCCGAAGCCTGCATTGCGGAGGCGAGGGCGCTCCTGTCTTTGCACATGATGACTCCGCTGTCGTAAGGAGCGTTTAGGGTCTTGTGTCCGTCAAGAGACCAGGAGTCCGCCAATTCGATGCCGCAGGTCAAATGCCGGCGCTCATTCGAAGCCGCCGCCCAGAGCCCGAAAGCCCCGTCAACATGAATCCAGGCTCCCGTGCCCTGAGCCTTTTCGCAGATTTGCCTTATCGGGTCAAATGCCCCAGAGTTTACATTGCCTGCCTGAAGGATTGCCAAAGTCAGCGAGTCAAACCCGGGCATCTCTCCAGGAATAATTCGTCCCTGGCCGTCGGTTGCAAGCTCGATTATGTCGCGCTTTCCGAATCCCAGAATGGACAGGGCCTTAAAAACTGTTGCATGGGCTTCTTTGCCGAGGACAATTTTTATCGTTGGAGATTTAGACAGGCCTTTTTCAGAAATGTCCCAGCCGTTTCGCCTGAGAAGTTCGTTTCTTCCGGCCGCCAGTCCGCACAGGGTTGCTATGGATGAGCCGCTTACAAATCCGGCGGCGGTTCCCATGGGAAGCCCAAGCAGTTCCGCGAGCCACCTTTCACAAACCTCCTCCAATTTTGAGGCTATGGGACAAGAGGTCGGAGTGGCGGAATTCTGGTCCCATACATCCGCCAGCCATTTGGCGCCCATTGAAACGGGTATGAAGCTCCCGTTTACAAAACCGAAGTAACGGCCGCCGGTTGATGCCGCGGTTGCGGGAGAACCGTATCTGTGCAGCATATCGACCACTTCCATTGCGTTCCCGGTTTTTTCCGGCAGTTTTTCATCGAAGACGGCCAAGTCTTCAAGAGCTTTTTGCGAAGGGAAGGCCCTTCTTTCCTTGATTGAGTCCATATATTCAAAGGCATAGGCCTTTGCCGCTTCCAGCAATTTCTTTTCCCTGTTCTGTTCAATCATTGCTTTTTGCAATTCTCTCATAAAAACACTTCCCTATGGTGTATTTCATTCATTATATAATCGGATAAATCGGCAGTCAACATTTTGCCGGACTCGGCACAGACTAAAAGAAAATCGGCACGATAGGAATCATGCCGAAAAATATCATTTGTCGAATTTCAGTTTTGCCAATGCCGCGAAGGGTGAATCGTCCACCTTTGCTTCCTCTTTTTTCTTCTTGTTCATGTATGCCTGCACGTCCTTGTAGGAGGCTTTGCCCTTTTCGCCTTCCTTACGCTTGTTGAATGATGACATCTTTTCCCTGTGTCCGCATGTGCAGACGAATGTCTTTCCTTCTCCCTCTCCGACCAGCTTGAGCTTCTTGTGGCAGACCGGGCAACGGGCGTTGGTGACTATTGATAGGCCCTTGCGGTATCCGCATTCGCGGTCCGGGCATACCAGCATTGTCCCTCTCTTGCCCTTGACCTGAAGGAGGTTCTTGCCGCAGTCGGGGCATTTTTCATGGGTCACATTGTCGTGCTTGAAGACGGCGTCGCTGGCCTTTATGTCCTTTACTATCTTTTCAGTGTAGCGTTTCATTTCGCTCATGAAGGCCTTCTTGCTTAAATTTCCCTTGGCTATGGAATCAAGTTTTTTTTCCCATTTTGCCGTAAGCTCCGGGGTCTTTAGGTCTTCAGGAACCAGGTTTAAAAGCTGCATTCCCTTTGATGTGATCAAAAGGTTCTTGCCCCTCTTCTCAACCAAGAATGACTTCTGTATCTTCTCGATAATGTCGGCCCGAGTTGCAACGGTTCCTATGCCCCCTGTATCGGTTAGTATTTTGGCAAGGTCCTTCTGGTTGCCGGACACATACTTGGCCGGGTTTTCCATGGCGCCCAGCAGTGTTCCCTCCGTGAATCTTGGGGGTGGGGATGTCTTGCCCTCCGTCTTGACCCACCTGTCTACAGAAAGGGAATCGCCCTTCTTTAGACTTGGCAGGTTCTGGTCCGAATATTCTCTCGAGTCTTCGTTTTCCTCGACACCCGATGAAACGGCCTTCCAACCCTGATGGATGACCCGTTTGCCGCTTGCCGAAAAAATTTCCCCGCCCACATCCGCCTTAAGCGTTATCTGCTCGTATTCATGGGGAGTCGAAAGTACGCTTAAGAATCTGCGTACAACCAGGTCATATATCTTGTATTCCCTGTTTGAAAGCTCGTTGACCCTTAGGGTTTCCTCAGTGGGGATGATGGCGTGGTGGTCTGTCACCCTGCTGTCATCGACAAAATGCTTGGAGGCCTTTATGGGCTTTCGCATGAGGCTTGAAGCCATGTCTGCAAAGGAACCATCCGCGCAGCCGCTTAGGCGTTCCTTTATTGTCGGAACGATGTCGGCAGTAAGGTACCTCGAATCAGTCCTGGGGTAGGTCAGCAGCTTGTGGGTTTCATAAAGACTCTGCATTATGGATAGGGTTTCCTTGGCGGAAAAATCGTATATCCTGTCCGCATCCTTCTGCAGCTCGGTCAGATTGTAAAGGGCTGGTGATGACGATTTTTTCAGCTTCTTATCTATGGAAACTATCCTTGGAGTTTTGTCTTTGATCCTGTTTAAAATTGCATCTATGCGGCCCTCGTCAAAGCTTCGTGAGCCCTTGCTTTTGCCGTCCTGCCAGGTCATAGTCAAACTTGCCGACCGCGCCTGAATCCCGTAATAGGTCTTGGGACTGAAATGCTTAATCTCGTCCTCCCTTTGGGCAAGCATGGCCAGGGTTGGCGTCTGCACCCTTCCGCATGAAAGCTGGGCGTTGTACTTGCAGGTGAGGGCGCGGGTTGCATTCAGGCCAACAATCCAGTCTACCTCGGCCCTTGCCACCGCCGCCGCAAAAAGGTTTTCATAGGCCTTTCCGTCCTTAAGCTTGCCAAAGCCCTCCCTTATGGCCTTGTCGGTGACCGAGGAAATCCAAAGCCGCTTTACCGGCTTTCTCACGTTTGCCTTTTCAAGAATCCACCTGGCAACCAATTCGCCCTCGCGCCCAGCGTCAGTGGCTATGATCACATTTCCCACATCCTTGCGCTGAAGCAGCCTTTTAACCACTTCATACTGCTTCCTCGTCTGCTTTATGATTACCAGCTTGGTTTCATTCGGAAGCATGGGCAGGTCCTCTAGGTTCCAAGTCGCGTATTTCTTGTTGTAAAGCTCTGGATCCGCAAGCGTGACCAAGTGCCCCAAGGCCCATGTCACCACATACTTTTCGTTTTCATACCATCCGTTCTTATTTTTGCAGCCAAGCACTCTGGCTATTTCTTTGCCGACGGAAGGCTTTTCCGCCAGTACAAGTGATTTTCCCATATATTTTATCCTTTCATTCCGTTTCTTCTGTCTTCCCT
>CAZXWC010000117.1:0-4407 GCA_964644525.1 uncultured Peptostreptococcaceae bacterium | reverse complement strand
TGCTTTGACAAATGACTTTTTATGAAATAGAATAGCATCTAAACAACTGAATATCACACTTATCAAGAGTGGTCGAGGGACTGGCCCTATGACGCCCGGCAACCAGTACATCATGTACACGGTGCCAAATCCAGCGGTATTAACCGGCAGATGAGAACTGTATTGTTTAATGAACTTCTTTCTGTTGAAAGAAGTTTTTTCTATTTATGAAAGGAGATTAAAATGGCTGCAAGGAAAACATACGATGAAATCAATCAAAAAATAAAGGAAGGAAATGCGATTGTCGTTACTGCGGACGAGGTTCTGGACATAGTTGCGGAAAAAGGCATAAAGGAAGCCGCAAAATATGTGGATGTTGTCACCACCGCAACTTTCGGCCCCATGTGTTCTACAGGGGCATTCATGAATTTCGGTCATTCCGACCCGCCCATACGAATGACCAACGTGCTTTTAAACAATGTTCCCGCCTATGCCGGGCTTGCCGCAGTTGACGCTTATATGGGCGCGACCGAAACATCTTTGGACAAGGGGACAAGCTATGGAGGGGCCCACGTCATATGCGATCTTGTCGACGGTAAAAGCATTCGTTTAAACGCTTCTTCTCCCGGCACCGACTGCTATCCCAGAAAAAACATAGAAACATGGATCGATCTGGATGACATAAATGAAGCCTATCTTTTCAATCCAAGAAACGCCTACCAGAATTACAGTGCCGCAACAAACACTTCAGACGATCCGCTGTATACCTATATGGGCATTTTGAAGCCCCACATGGGAAATGTCCATTATTGCACTTCGGGCCAGTTGAGCCCTCTGCTGAACGATCCATATTATCGAGCCATTGGAATAGGAACAAGGATTTTTCTGGCCGGGGCACAGGGATTTGTGTCCTGGATGGGAACCCAGTTTTGCTCCGGCCGCAAACGCAGCGGCAAAGGTATTCCAAATGAGCCCGGAGGGACTCTGGCCGTAAGCGGAGACTTGAGAAGCATGACCACCGATTTCCTTAAGCCTGCCGTATTCAAGGATTACGGTATATCCATGTTTGTAGGCATAGGTGTTCCAATACCAATTTTGGATGAAGAAATGATGTCGTGCGTTTCGGTATCAGACAGGGACATTTTCACAACAATTGAAGACTACGGCGTTAAGCGAAGAGACAAGCCAAGTTTGGGGACGGTTTCATACGAGGAGCTGAGGAGCGGCAATATAAGGCTTGAAGGAAGGAGCATACCGACCGCTCCAATAACCAGTCTGCATAAATCAAGGCAAATAGCGGAACTTTTAAAACAGCAAATAAAAAAAGGCGAATTCGAAATCACCAAACCCGTGCAAAGGTTCCCATCAAACAGCACTCTTAAATCTCTCGAGATAAAAAGCAAGGGAGGCAAATAATATGAAAACAAAATGGCTTTTGACCTTTCCTCCTGAATTGACCGGGGAACCCGTCACATATGCCCTGATCAAGAATTTCAACCTGAAAATAAATATACTCAAGGCTTCAATTGACCTAAATGTCTCTGGAAATCTGCTTATTCTGGCTGACGGAAGCGAAAATCAAATTGATTCCGCACTCGCTTGGCTTAAAAACACTGGTGTAAATGTCGATCCGGGCGATTCGCAGATTGTGTGGAAGGAAGCACTTTGTGTCCATTGCGGAGCATGCACTGCCATCTGTCCTACAAAAGCCCTTTCACTCGATACTTCAAGCTGGTTGATTTCTTTTGAAGGCGAAAAATGCCTTGAATGCGGACACTGCGTTCCGGCATGCCCTTCTGGTGCAATTTCAAACAGCGCGGGCCTTCACCATGTATGAGGAAAGGACTTACAGAAAATTGATGTGCACAGATGGACTGGCAAGTTTTACGGTAATTGAAAATGAATCGGACCTGCATATTTCGGCCAAATCCAATCTTGAGCAAAATGCCCGTTCAAGCCTTTTGCAAATCCGTTCCCAGTTATGCGCCTATATAAGCGGCCACCCGGGATTCAAGTCCAGCCTTGTTCCTGTAGGTGTCGGTCCTTCAGCCCCTTCTGTGATACGCAAAATGGCGGATACCGCATCGATTGCAAATGTCGGTCCAATGGCATCCGTAGCTGGTGCAGTGGCTGAATATGTCGGAAATTCACTTCTAAAGCATTCTGACGAAATAATCATTGAAAACGGCGGAGACCTGTTCATCAAATGCAAAAATACCAAAAAAGTTCTGATCCATGCGGGAGACTCGCCTTTTTCTGAAAAGTTGGCAATTCTTGTAGATTCTTCAGACCACCCGACGGGAATATGCACATCCTCGGGTAAAATCGGCCATTCGCTCAGTTTCGGCAAAGCGGATGCGGTTGTTGCCCTGTCGCCAAACACATGCCTTGCAGATGCCGCAGCCACTGCTGTTGCAAACAAGGTAAAATGCACTCGAGACATAGAATCCGCGATATCCTGGGGGATGGCGCTTCCAGGAATATCCGGTCTTTTAGTGATTATTGATGACAAATTGGGGGCGGCCGGAAATATTTCGCTTTCCCGTCCATAAAATAAGGAGACCTCGTATGAAAATAAGCAAACTGTACACAAATGATGAACCTGTTATTTCTTTTGAAATATTTCCTCCAAAGAAAGACAAACCCATAGATGTGGTCTATGATACAATTGAGTCGTTAAAGGACCTGAGGCCCGGATTCATAAGCGTGACATACGGAGCGGGAGGAAGCACCGCAAGAACGACAATCGAGCTTGCATCTACAATAAGAAACAAATATGATGTGGAAACACTTGCCCATTTGACTTGCGCCACGTCGACAAAAGACGAGATAAGCGGGATTCTGGATACGCTTGAAAAAAACGGGGTGCAGAATATTCTTGCCCTCAGGGGAGATCTTCCGAATGAAAAAGGTTTCAAATTCCCGGATTCCCGCAACTACAAGCATGCCGGGGATCTTGTGGCGCACATAAAAGATCATGGGGGCTTCTGCGTGGGAGGCGCAGTTTATCCTGAAGGACATATTGAATGCGAAAACCTCGCGCTTGACCTCAAACATGTAAAAGAAAAGGTTGATGCGGGAACAGATTTTCTGATTAGCCAACTGTTCTTCGACAACGAGCTTTATTATGATTTCCTCGACAAGGCTGCGCGAACAGGAATTGATGTGCCCATATCCGCAGGCATCCTACCTGTAATCAGCAAAAATCAAATGGAGCACATAGTCAAACTATGCGGTTGCAATCTTCCTCCAAAATTCACCCGCATATTGGAAAAATACTCGCACAAACCCGAGGCTCTCAAGGAAGCCGGCACCGCTTATGCAATTGAACAAATCATCGACCTTCTGTCATGGGGGGTCGACGGAGTGCATTTATATACAATGAACAGGCCAAAAACAACGCGCAAAATAATAAACAGCATCTCATACATCCGCGATGCTCTTAGCAAGGAGATTGCATGAACATAGACAGGCAGGAAGTAAGAAGATACTTGGGTTTCGGCAAGAAAACCGCAGACGGCAAAACCGAAAAAGCGATTGACTCATGCATAATCGAAGTCAAACGTCACATGCGTCTGCGGGAAATCCACAGTAAATTCAATATAATAAGGGACGGCGGTCCGCTGCGCGCCGATGCTGAAAACTTGAACTTGCAAGGCGAATCCATACGCAGCCATTTGTCGAAATCCCGCCTTTGCGTCATTATGGCGGCTACTTTGGGCCCGGAGATCGACAAGGCCATCAGATACATAAGCCGGACGAATTTGTCAGAGGCAATTATTATGGATGCAGTCGCCACAACCGCCATAGAAGCATTTTGCGATGAAATTGAATCTTCCATCAGTGCTCAAGCGAAAAAAGACGGTTTGTTCGCAACACACAGATTCAGCCCAGGATATGGCGATTTGCCCCTTTCCGTCCAGCCCCATATTCTTCGAGCACTGGACGCGCCCCGAAAAATAGGATTGACTACAACAGAAAAACTCGTCATGATACCGCGCAAGTCTGTCACAACCATAATGGGCTTGCAGGAAAATCCGGAAGACTCGACCAAACCGCACTGTAAAACTTGCATGACTGGACTTTCATGCCCTTATAGAAAGGAGGATGATTGATTTGAACATATTTGAATTGAAAAGGAAAATCGGAAAAGAATTCATTTTCTTTGACGGAGCTATGGGAACAATGCTTCAAAAATCGGGTCTGCCCGCAGGCGGTCTACCCGAAGAATACAATTTCACCCATCCTGAAATCATAAGAGAAATACATGGCCAGTATTCAGAGGCAGGCGCCGACATAATAACCACCAATACATTCGGAGCAAACGAAATCAAGCTTGAAGATTCGATTTATTCGGTTGAGGATGTCATCGGTCAAGCCGTGGCTTTGGCGAAAAGCTCTTCAAGCGGAAAGCTTGTGGCTCTGGAC
>CAZXWC010000116.1:0-4481 GCA_964644525.1 uncultured Peptostreptococcaceae bacterium | reverse complement strand
AACCCCTGTTACCGCCGTGAAAGGGCGGTGTCTTGACCGCTTGACCAAGGGGCCGTGTATGGCTCCAAAGGTGAGATTCGAACTCACAGCCTACCGGTTAACAGCCGGTTGCTCCACCGTTGAGCTACTTTGGAACGTTCTTTTTAGCGACTGCATCATAATATCAAATTCCCGCTGACTTGTCAACAGAATTTGATTTTTTTCTTCAATAACCCCGTAAAACAATTTGCCCGACAAGCGGTCTTATTGTTTCCATTATTTCTTCGGCTTCATTTTTGCTAAGCGGATTGAGTTTTTCCCCGAAATTTCCTTCCGGAATGCGGAATTTCTGGAGAGCGTAAGACCTTGCGCCGGAAACCAATTCAGCCAAATCGTGTTTGTCTTCAACCGGATTGTATTCTTTTGTAAGAGTCGTCCTGAACTCGTAGTCTATTCCCGATTCTTTTATTATATCAATCGACTTGCGTAAATTTGTCAAATCCATGTTTCCACACTTTGTCAGCAGACAGTATTTATCCATTACGCACTTTACGTCCATAGCTATATAGTCAAGGATATTATTTTCAATCAATTTGCTTATCATTCCGGGATTGGACCCATTTGTATCCAGTTTTACCAGTTTCCCCATATCTTTTACCCTTTTAATGAATTCAGGAAGATTCTTGTGTATTGTAGGCTCCCCGCCGCTTATGCATACGCCATCCAACATATCATGCCTCTTCTCCAAAAATGAAAGCACTTGCCCCGGCGTAATTGTTTCAAGATTCGAACCGTTCTCAAGCAACTCCCAATTATGGCAATAGGGACACTTGAAATTGCATCCTCCGACAAATACCGTTGTAACTATCTTTCCTGGATAATCCATCAAAGATAGCTTTTGCCAGCCTTTAAACAGCATTTAAAAGGCTCCTGACGCCTTTTGCATGTCAAAGGCCTTTCTTTGCCTATATTCTTCGCGCTTTCCTTTGTTCCAGTTTTTAACAGGTCTGTGGAAGCCGACTACCCTTGTCCATACCTCTGTTTCAGCGCCACACTTGGGGCATACTTCTTGTTCACCCCTAAGATATCCATGAACTCCGCAAACCGAAAATGTCGGAGAAACCGTAAAATATGGTATTTGGTAATTTTCCATAACCCGGCGCACAAGTAACTTGCAGGTTTCCAAGTCCTCTATGCTCTCTCCAAGAAAACCGTGAAAAACGGTTCCTCCTGTATAGAGAGTCTGGAGAGGCTCCTGCAGGTCCAGTGCTTCAAGCAAATCTTCCGTATGCCCGACAGGAAGCTGGGAACTGTTTGTATAATAAGGAACATCACTTCCAGCTGCTATTATGTCAGGATACATTTCTTTGTCGAGCTTTGCAAGCCTGTAGGCTGTGCCTTCTGCGGGAGTGGCCTCGAGATTGTAGAGATTTCCCGATTCCTCCTGATATTCTCTCATGGTTTCTCTCATGTACTCCAATGTTTCTACCGCAAAATCCAGACCTTTTTCAGTTGTTATGTCTTCGCTGTTATCAAAAAAGTTTTCTATACATTCGTTCATTCCATTTATTCCTATTGTGGAAAAATGATTTTTCCAATACTCGCCCATTCCGTTTCTTACTTCTGACAAATAAAATTTGCTGTAAGGATAAAGTCCGTTTACGGTGCTTTGCTCTATCATCTTTCTCTTTGTCTCAAGCGAGGATTTTGCTATATCCATAAGGCGGCGAACCCTATCGAAGAAATCGTCCTTGTCCCTTGAAAGATATCCCAGCCTGGGCATATTGATTGTCACAACTCCTATGCTTCCTGTAAGGGGATTTGCTCCAAAAAGACCGCCGCCCCGTTTTCTGAGTTCCCGGTTGTCAAGCCTGAGCCTGCAGCACATTGATCTTGCATCTTCCGGATCCATATCCGAATTCACAAAGTTGGCAAAATAAGGTATTCCGTACTTGGCAGTCATTTCAATTACGCTGTTAAATACCGGAGATTCCCAATCAAAATCCTTGGAAATATTGTATGTCGGTATTGGAAATGTAAAAATCCTTCCCTTTGCATCCCCTTCCATCATAACTTCCGAGAAAGCTTTGTTTATCATGTCCATCTGTTTTTGAAACTGTCCATAGGAATATTGAAAATTATTTTTACCGCCTATTATTACAGGCATGTCCCTTAAATTTTTAGGACATATTAAATCCATAGTCAGGTTTACAAAAGGCGTTTGGAAACCCACCCTTGTTGGAACATTGAGGTTAAATATGAATTCCTGCATGGCCTGCTTTACCTCTTCATACTCAAGCTTGTCAAACTTTACAAAAGGAGCCAGATATGTGTCAAAGGATGAAATTGCCTGGGCTCCGGCAGCTTCCCCTTGAAGAGTATAGAAAAAGTTCACCAGCTGGCCCAATGCCGTCTTGAAATGCTTGGGAGGCTTGCTCTCAACTTTTCCAGCCGCCCCCTTGAAACCTTTAAGCAAAAGGTCCTCCAAACTCCATCCGCAACAATAGGGAGCCAAAAGCCCCAAGTCATGTATGTGAAAATCCCCTTTTCTGTGAGCCTTGCTTATAGGCTTAGTGTAGACACGGTCAAGCCAAAAGTTTTTTGTGACTTCAGAAATTATATGGTTGTTGAGCCCCTGAAGCGAAAATCCCATATTTGAATTTTCCTTAACGCGCCAGTTTTCCTCCGAAACATACTCATCCACAACCTTTTCGGCATCAACAAGAGATTTTTTTGTGTCTCTTATTTCCTGATGGGTCATCCGGTATCTTATGTATTCCCTAGCCGTCTTGCTTTCTCCCATTTCCATAAGAGTTTCTTCGACTGCATCCTGTATTTCCTCTACAGAAGGATATTCGCGGCTGTAGGTTTTTTTCTCCATATTGTATATAACCTTGTCGCTAATCACTTCCGACAATTTTTTCAATTCCTTTGCTTTTCTATCCATATAAACACTTATCAATCCTTGATAAATGGCATTTGTTATTTTGTCCTTTCTGAATTCAACCGTCTGCTTGTTTCTTTTTATGACTTTTATATACATTGCCCTTCCCCTTTCAAAGATGCTCATTTTTATTTTGCGGATTTAAAAACCGTAACATCTCATTTCTTGCCCCATATTTTGTTTCTTTTTTAACTACTATATGTAGTATAGTTCTGGTTTCCAACAACGATATTTCGTTGATTGCATATACTATTTTACACGAAATTCTTCGTTTTTACAACTAAAAAAACATGAAAAACGGATCTCAACCGGTGGCTTTTGCCCACCGGTTGAGATCCGTTTTTCTTTTTATTGCAATTATCTAGGCTAACCTAGAATTCTATCAAGCTCTGCTTTGTTGAATCCTTCAACGGTTTCTTCTCCTATTTGGATTACGGGAACTCCCATAAAGCCCATTTTCATGAGTTCTTTTCTGGCATCCATGTCTGTTGAAACATTCTTTTCTATGAATTCGATTCCTTTTTCAGTAAGATACTCTTTTGCCACTTTGCAGTAATGGCAGGTAGTGCTTGAATATACTACTACTTCCTTATTCATAATTTCGCTTCCTCCCTCATTTTTTTCATTTCAACCAATGGATTTCAACAGCTTTTTCTCGTTGCTCCAGCCGGTACGACTGTAAATCCCTTGGCGAAAAAGTTGTTCTGGTAATCAACACTGAATTCTCCACCCATTTCAAGCAAATCCTTTTCAATTACATAGGCCACATCCTCATAATTCTCAATATGGTCATTTTCCTTTTGCTTGTCCAAAGCAATCCCATAGTTTGGCCCTCCTCATCCGAATCCTTCCATTATTATTCTGATTACAGGACTTTCCATGTTTTTGTCTTTGACGATACGGGCAATTCTTTCTCTAGCTTTTGGTGTAACTCTTATATTCATTATACCATTCTCCTTTTATATTTAAACTCTCTATTACCCCCAAGGGGTATTTATTTTTATATTGTACGCAAAATTTCAACAATAGTCAAGTCAAAATTTCAAATATAAAGAGAATGGAAATGGGATCTTTGCATTGCAAGTTTAAATTCTTTGCCTAAAACAAAAAAAGATCCGACATATAAATGCCGGACCTTTTCTCATTTTTGTTAAAGTTTTTTGGAGAAAAGAGCCAATACTACGATGATTCCTATACCGAATATCATTAGGCCCTTCTGTGTTATTGCCATTATTCCAGAAACAGCAACTGCAGCAACCGCTACAGGAATTACATATTTGATCAAAGCGTACCACATGTTGAAGAGACCAAACTTGACTGCTCCGCTGTTTGTAAGTTCGTCCTCGAGATCTTCCTTCTTGAGAACCCATCCACAGAAGATAGCAATAATCATTCCGCCGATAGCGAGGAATATCTTGTCTGTAAGGATGTCAAAGAAGTCGAAAGCTCCAACTCCGAGGAATGTAACTCCACTCATGACTCCGAGTGACAGTGAAGAAAGAAGGCCTGTAACTACCATTATTGCCGATGTGAGGTAAACAGCAGGTTTTCTTTCCAT
>CAZXWC010000115.1:0-4645 GCA_964644525.1 uncultured Peptostreptococcaceae bacterium | reverse complement strand
ACAAAATAAAGACATTTGTCGTTTTTCTATGCAAAAACAAATATCAAGCCCTGGGCCAAACCTATCAATAATCCTATAAGCCCTCCCAGAAGTTCTATATGCTTTAGCTCTTTTTTTGCTATTATTAAAATTATTTCTTCGATTTTTTCGTAATCCGCCATGTTGATTTTTTCTTCTATCATTCCTGAGATGCTTACCTTTTCGATAGCCTTGTGAACGAGTATCTCTGTCAACTCATTTATAGCGCCCTCGCTCTCCTCATCGATTATTTTATTTATATGGTCCAGAATCATAACCTTGAAGGTGAATGGTATAAAAATCGGAAATCTTTGGTCAGCAACATTTTTAAGCTTGCTCTTTATCAAGGCATAAATCTGTTCCTTGTTGTCGTCGTTTATAAGCTCTTCAATGATTTCTTCAAGAGACACGAGTTCCTTCTCGACGGTTTCTGCAATGTTTTTCGCTATTTCGCCCCTTCTCTTGGGTATAAGTCCCTGAAGCTCAAAGCCCAAAAGAGGTATCTTCACAGGCTTTACAGGCCTAAAAATCATCTTTATTGCAGTTACATTGGTAGACCATCCTATAACGGCCCCCACAAAAGCCATAAAAATCAAACGGTAATATATATCCATAATTCTTATCCCCCATCAATGCTTACTGTTTAATCCAAAAACTATTTTACATAATCGATATGAAAGGTCAAGATGCCGTCGATTCGTCCATCAAGGCTTTAAGTCGCTCCTTTCCTATGATGTAATCTTTGTTGCAAAAATGACAACTGACTTCGGCTTTTCCGTCTTCTTCTATCATCTTGTATATTTCATTTTTACCCAAACTTATTATTGCTTCTTCCACTTTTTTTCTGCTGCAGTCGCAGACATATCCAACTTCCTGTATGTCTTGTATTTCAAACAAGAAGGGTTGGAGTATTATTTCCGCCATTTTTTCTACGTCTCCTCCGGATTCCTTGACTATGTCGGAAATAGAGTCGAGGCTTTTTATATGGTCCTCAAGTATGTCTATAAGGAAAGGGTTGCAACCCGGCATAGGCTGAATTATAAATCCACCGGCCGCTCCTATTGAGTAATCCCTTTCAACGAATACTCCCAGTGAAACTGCAGAAGGCTCCTGTTTTGAATACATAAAATACGCCGCTATGTCTTCCGCTATCTCGCCGGAAACCAATTCAGACTGGCCTACGTAGGGCTCCTTCATCCCCAGGTCCTGAATCACCAGCAATTGGCCTTCCCCTATCGATCCTCCCACATCAAGCTTGTCTTTCTCATTCATTTTCAGCGGCGCCTTGGAGCTGACAACATAGCCCTTGCTTTTTCCGTCCGAATCTGACACTGTAACAATGTGTGAAATGTCAGCAGACCCCTTTATTTGAAGAGTCAACTTGTCTTTTTTTCCTTTCATCATCCATCCCATCATTGATGATGCTGTTAAAAGTCGTCCAAGCGCCGCAGATGAAACCGGAGTGGTTTCGTGTATCTTTCTTGCTTTTTCAACCATTTTAGTTGTTTCCCCTATAAAAAATCTTAATTGGCCAGACTCTGCCGTACCTCTTATCAGCTTGCTTTCCATTCTTTTCTCCTTCCATTTACAATTCACAAACGAATGTTATCCTCTCGCTCTTATCCACTGGTTCTTTAAAAGTAAGTGTCTCATATATCTCAATTTTTCCGAATCCCGCTTCACGAAGCATTTTCTCCAATTCATCAGCGCCGTATGCCCTTTGCATATGCACTTCCTCGTGCTTTCTATACAGGTGCCCGTCTTTACCGAAAAAAGTGAGAAACATCTCTATCAATTTTTCCCTTCTGTCGTAAAAATTTTCCCATATATATGAAACTTCAGGCTTATTCTCGGCAAAAACATTATTCCCCAAGATAGTCGAAAGCTTGAATTCAGAACTTATTTCGAATATAAAAACTCCGTCCGGACCGATTATTTTCAACACTTTTTCAAAAAGATCTTGAGTTTCCTTCTTGTCTGTAATGTAGTTTATGCCGTCGCAAAGGCAAATAACCGCATCAGCTTTTTTGTTGTATTCGAGATTGCCCATGTCTTGAAGTATGAATGGAATAGACAAACCCTTAGCCGAAGCCTTTTCTCCTGCCAGCGTAAGCATAGATTCTGAAATGTCCAGTCCTGTACATGAGTATCCCCTCTCCGAAAGCCTGATTGCAATGTTTCCGGTTCCACAAGCCAATTCGAGAATGCTTTCAGTTCCTTTTTTTCTCCTCTCAAAAAGAGCCGTCATATAATCTGTCCAAAGATCATAGTCGGTTCTTTCCATCAGCAAATCATAATATTTTGCAAAATGCGTATATGAATCCATATTTACCTCCAAGAACTCAAAACTGCGATTTCAAGCAAAACATAAATCGCACCTGTCACTGCAAGCGGTATGAAAGCCCACCATTGTACCTGGTCTGCTTCTTCTATGCCTGGCTCAAATGCTCTTTCATCATTATGTTTCGACATAGACGGCTTAAGCCTTTCTGCCGAAATCATTTTAAGCCTTTTTATCAAGAAGAATGCAACAATCAAGCACAAGGATATGAAAACCGCAATTGTCAAATATTGAATGAAGGACCCGCTTTCCGATGCAGTATCCGCAATTTCCACACCCGGGCCTTCATTCCGAGACACTGAAGTTAAAAATCCTATCGTCACAGACAAGGCATTGTGGAAGGAATGAGCTAAAATAGCCGAAAAAATCGAATCTGTAATATAAACATAGTATCCGAATAATGCTCCAAGCATTATTGGGGCAATCAGATTTTGCATATTGAAGTGAAAAAAGCCAAACAATACAGCCGTTGCAATAATTGCTCTTTTCGGTCCGTAACGTTCGTAAGCCTTCATCATCACTCCTCTGAATAAAAGCTCTTCGCATATCCCCGCACTGACGGCAACAGCAAAGATAAGCAAGACATATTCCTTGGCATTTTCCGCCGTAGGAAAAGGTATCGGCCTGTACCAGCCTATGGCATCAAGCAAATTAACAACGATCAGATTTCCCATTATTGATACCGGATAAAAAAGTACAGCTATTGATACAATCAATATTCCTTCTCGGAATGGCAAGGGATTCAATCTAAATATTTTTTTCATTCCGTCCCGTGTCCAAATTGCAAAGAGCAGGGCAGGCAAAAGCACAAGCAAAAATTCCGTCGCTATCAATCCTAACTCTGAATTTATCGATTGTATAATATAACCTAGTGTTATAAGAAGCACGGCCATAAACAAATAAAGAAGATTGACGTTTGAAATTGTCATTCGTTTCATCAATTCATCTCCCTTGTCAATCTATTAAAGACGCATAAGCTTCGAGACCCTTTACCAGCACAGCTTCGTCAAAATTGAAATTTGGGCTGTGAAGCGGATTAGTAAAGCCTTTCTCTTCATTTTTGCTTCCCAAAAATACAAACAGCCCCGGAACTTTCTTCTGATAATACGAAAAATCCTCAGCAAGCATTTGTGGCTCTATATCTACTACTTCCCCTTCGTATGCCTTACCGAATCTTTCAACGAGCCTTTTATCGTTGATGACCGGGGGATACATGTCCCTGAAAACCGTTTCAATCCGGCAACCGTAAACAATCTCTATTCCATCTGCAATATCCCTTATGCGTTTCTTTATAGACATGTATACATCTTCACTGAATGTCCTTATTGTTCCTTCAAGAAACATTTCCCCGGAAACTATGTTTCGAGCCTCCCCGCCCCAAGTTTTTCCAAATGTTATTACCGCGGGTTCAAGCGGTTTAATGAACCTGCTTACAATTTTTTGCACCTCGGTTATGAAAGCTGCTGCCGCAACTATCGCATCTATTCCTTCCTGAGGCTGGGCTCCGTGCGAGCTGCGCCCTATAATGGAAACGTCAATCTCGCCGGATTGGGCCATCACAGGGCCGTCCTTAAGAGCTATCTTCCCTTCTTCCAAAAGCGGGAAAAGGTGCAAACCGAATATTTCATCAATGTTTAAGTCTTCAAAAAGCTTTGAACCTGCAACCTCCTCCGCGCCTCCCGGCCCTTCTTCAGCCGGTTGAAAAACAAGTACAACATTGTCCTTGATTTTTTCCCTGTTTTCAGACAGAAATTGTGCAAAAGCCAACAATATTGACATGTGTCCGTCATGGCCGCAAGCATGCATCATCCCTTGGTGGTCAGACCTATTTTCATGTTTTTCACATTCCTCTACCGGCAATCCGTCCATGTCGGATCTAAAGGCCAGAGTCCTTTTTCCTTCCAAACCCTTGAAAAATGCAATCCATCCCGTTCCGGCAACCTCTTGTATGCGGTCAGGAGAAAGTTTCCTCAAAAAACTTTCAATATATTTACTTGTCTTGAACTCTTTAAAACCGATTTCCGGAATTTTGTGAAGTTCTCTTCTTATGTCAAAAAGCAATTCCCCATATTCCTTTTCTATTTTCATTCTTCATTTTCTCCTTTGCTGATGTCTCCCCTATTATAGTATAATTATCACATAAATGAAATGCATACATCTCTATTGCCTTTCTTCAGTTGACAAATACTGTTTTAACATATAGAATGTCGAGTAACATCGATACAATTCAATAGCCATTCTTTAGGTTGTACTTTAGAGGAGCGGATTTCAATGAGTAGCATGGAC
>CAZXWC010000114.1:0-4678 GCA_964644525.1 uncultured Peptostreptococcaceae bacterium | reverse complement strand
TAATTCAATGCTCTTAATCATAAAAAACCCCGCAACCCCTTATATTGCAAGGGTTGCGGGGTTTTACTATACTATTCCCACTCTACAAGCATACTTTTGCCACCATTCGCACACATTGCAATTACTGCACTCTATACTTTCATTTTCACTATTTCCACCAAATAATCATCTTTTTCAGGGTTTTCGTGTACTGTTTTTGTACTCTTATGGTTGTGCATACTTCTATTTTTCATGACATATTATAAAAATGAAGATTGATTTCTCTGAATCATTGTATTGATTAGTTATCTTCAACCAAGCGACAAAATGAATACACTTGGTCTACTCATTTTAAAGCATCACAAATGTCCAACTATTTGTATGCACCCCCAACCCGCATATGAAAATGCGCATCGAGTTTTCCATGATTATCAAGTCATCTTTTATTCTAAGCATCTTCTCTTTTGCGTGACACATTAGTCGCGCCTTAAAAACGAACGCTGTTTTCTGTTCCTAAGGAACAGAAAACGGTGACAAGTGCAAAGCGCTCGGATTCCTCCGTGAATTCTTCTTCCCCTTCTTCTGTGGTGTCTTCCATCTCGCTTAGGTCCATCTGGGTAGCAAATTTCATTGCATTAACCATCCTAAGATTTAAACCATCTGTGTCACTTTCGGCAAATGTGACTGCCGAGTCTTTGACATAGTCTCCCCGAGTGTTAGCAAATGAAAAACTACTCCCGGAAATAATAAGCATGAGCACCAGGCTCAGACTAATCCATCTTTTCATATCACTCACTCCTCAGATAATCATAGTCAAGCGCGAAAGCCGGAATCTCGTCAACATCCCAAATCTTGATTCCAACCGCGTGTTTAATCGGGTCAGCCCACATCTCCACAAAAGCGTGCGACCCTGTCTCATACCAACCATAATTGTAGTGTTTCCACTCGGCGTTAGTCTTGGACATGTTGCTAGTGTAGAAGTCCATCATCTCGCCGTGGTACTTGAACTGGCTGTAAGTCTTTAGTACGGAAAGCCCCAAATCGTAATCGAAGCAGTCCCCACTTGCAGCAATTGATTCTTCAAGATAGGAAGATTTATGCCTAAACTCAAGCTCCTCTTCAAGCATAGGTAGGCTACAGATGTACCAACTTGCACGAAGACCTCGGTCAAGTGTGGCATCGGCCCCCGGCATCAGTATGGTCAAATAGTCGCCGGTTTCAACGACAGTACCAAGAGGAACGCAATCCCCCCAGCCATAAAGGTCCCCAACACTATCAACTTCTCTGCCATCATAGATGCCCCCGTCAATATCTGAGAACTCAACGAAATCATAGGTCTTTCCATCAAGAGTAATTTTCGAGATATTGAGTGGAGTCTCCACAACGAAGTCCCCAAAGTCTACATTTTCACCGGAAAGTGCTACGCCATCAATTCCGGCGAGTTCAGTTCCGGCAACCGGTGAAGGTTCCCCTTTAAATTTGGTGAGTCCAGCATTGTTCAATCTTTGAAGGAAGGTAACTGCCTGGTCTCTTCTAAGAGGATCATTTGCCCCATAAGAATTAAATGAGAGTTCTCCCGGAACCATTCCGGTTGAAAGATCGTTTTCATACATGTAATAGATTGCCTGCTCTTCGGTCAAGTTGAATCCGTTCTTTGCTGCAACTATCTGAGCCACTCTGCCCCTTGTGATTGCAGTTTGCTTTATTGTGTCGTTGTTGTAGCCATTGAAAGGCATTGCATAAGTCCCAAGAACGTCATAGTATTTCTGCCCCCAATGTTTCCCCTGAACATCCGACAAACTCTTGTCATTGATGTTCGATACAAATCTTGTCAAAGCGCAGCAAATTCTGCTTCCGTCAGTTGTTGGTCCGGCTTAAATGTTCCGTCTGTATAGCCATAGACCATACCTGTGTCAACACCCCATTTTATTGCCGATGTAGCCCAATAGTTCGCAACATCCGAAAAAGTTTGCTCGATAACTTGATACTGGGTATTATCAAGCATCCCCTGGTTTGTTGCAAATGCTGTTGCAGGAATAAACGATATGCCCGTTATTGTACTCATCATCATTATAAATACAAACATTTGCTTAATTTTTTTCTTCAAACCCAATCCCCCTTGATTATTATCAACTATTGAAGTTGTATCCTTTTCGTTTTTCATCTCAAACATGTTTTATATAAACTCTGTTCCTTCATTATTAGTTTTCCGGAATACCTAGTGCCTTCAATAATGTCGTTGTTTTTCTAAAAATACGCAAAAGGAAAAGTAGCGACATGTATCTTGGATAATTCAATTTTGCAATGCTGTTCAAGTATTTCACTCACAATTTTTGTTGATAGCTTTGCTTTCATATCTTTTAGTCTTTCGATATCATAATATCTTTCTTTTAAACTCTGTGTGAATTCTTCGGTATCCAACCTCATCTGATACTAATTATACATTGTTGGTCTTGGAAGAGTATTTCAATAATTTATTCAAATATGGTTGTCTCTAGACACGGTTCAGTTGGTTC
Source organism: uncultured Peptostreptococcaceae bacterium (assembly GCA_964644525.1). GTDB lineage: Bacteria > Bacillota > Clostridia > Peptostreptococcales > BM714 > BM714. The sequence goes on along the minus strand of CAZXWC010000114.1, from coordinate 2,183 downwards.
TAGATAGACAGTTGTATCAGAATCCGCATTTATAGAAATAAATTTTCTTATATAGTATCTCATGGCATTGCTGATGGTATGCTCTTCCCCGTCCATCAAAATGAAAATGCCTTTGCCACCTTCTTCTCCATAGGTTTTGGCGACCTCATAAGCTCTTGGTAGCACCGGTGTGCCAAATATTCGCTTAACCTGCTCATTGGTGTATTCAAAATAGCAATCAAGATAATCTACCGTGTTATTGGTGTCCTGCTTGCCCATGAAGTAGACACGCTTGGTTTCATTATAGGCTGAAAGCGAAAAGGTTTTTCCAGTGATCGCTGAATAATCCGCATTTCCAAGCGGGAATGAGATTGTCTCACCCTTATAAGTATCTGTTGGCAGTACCACATTGTCGTTCGAACCACCGCAGAAGGCCATCTCGAACTTCTCAGGATGCAGATAAGACATATGGTCAACAAAGGCCCCCGTTGCTGAATAACCGATACCGATGACTTTCTCTTCTACTCCCATCCCCTGCTCGTTGAGATAACTAACCGCATGATCAATCATTGCCACGATTTGTTCATCAAAATCATAGAATTTCTCCGGATCATACCCCGCTTCCGCATAATTGTAAAGATTGCTTTGTCGATGAGAATCTGTTGTCACAAGCTCTTTCACATACAAAGAGTCCCTGTCTAGCGAGTGTTCATAAAGAAACGAGTAACCAAAACCATCCTGCTTAACAGAAATACTCGTTCTTGGAATTATTGGCATAACAATCGGATAACCGAAGTCAGCCGCAACTGAAGCCGCCTCTTGAGAATCCTCCGTCAACGTCTCGGTAACATAATCTAAGGGGTCCTGCCCGGAAACATTCGTTGAATCAAAAATGAGATATTGCTTGGCCGTATCATAATTGATGCCATTATACTCTCTATAACCTTTTACAGTCCCTGGTACCCGAATCATATAGGGAAAGTTGAATCCCTTGTCCGGCATCGCCGGCACATAAACAATCTGCATATCAGCACTCTGCTTGATTGTCGGCAATCCCCCCGTATTTAGCGAATATTTTATGGTTGAACCGTCATTCTTTACAAGAATCATCTCGTATTCAGTTTCCAGATTCAGAGTGGTATTCCAATGCATTCCATCCGCTTCAAGACTGTAGTCTACTGCCCCTTCCTTCGCGTCTAAAGTCACCCCAAATATTTCCGATTTATCGACGCCTAATTCCCCATATCCGATTATTGGATTGCAAAGCGACTCGACCCTCAGACTTATACCCTCATTGGAATTCTCCTCAGACAAATCAGACCGATTCAGTGCAATGGAGGCAGTCCTTGTCTCTCCTTCCCAAGAAACCACTCCCCCAATCATCTCCGACATGATTCTCAGCGGAACATAGGTTGTACCTTCATACAGCAAATTATTTCCTTCAACAATTTCGCCGTTAAGAACAATGTTTATGGAGTTCGTCAAAGCCTCAACATACTCCGACGATACCCCAGCATATGAAATACCCGAAATCAGTATTACCATCACCAAAAATACACTCAAAAACTTCTTCATCATCATCAGCCCCCCATTTATTATGGATAAAATATTATATCACTCCATTTATTCTTTATTTTACCATATATGGCCATCAAAAAAAATATTTCTGAAAGTCAATTCATGCCCTGATTTGTTTTTCCCTACCCATGAAACCTAATAAATTGTCCACATCCCCTAGTGTCAACAATGGTGAGAAAAAACCATCGAAACCCCTTTAAAGCTCATTCAACATTTTGTTTTCCTTCATTTGAGTATATCCGATTCATTATCTGTCGAATATTTTGTGTCAAATTTTCTCAGTCCATTATAATGAAACGCGGTTCAAAAAAGCGGCATAAAAAAAATCAGGGTTCATAATCTCCGCCACTCACATGCTTCTTTGCTTATAAATATGGGTGTTTCTCCACTTCTCATAGCCAAACGACTTAGTTAGAAGAATATAGAAACTACCCTCCAAACATATTCACATCTGTATCCCAACAAGCAAAATGAAGTCGCTACCTAACTTAACAGCTTGAAATTATTGATAAAATGAACTACACGAATAATACAAATTGTACCGAATATGTACTATTCGTAATTAAAAAACCCCGCAACCCTTTATACTGCAAGGGTTGCGGGGTTTTACTTTACTATTCCCACTC
>CAZXWC010000113.1:0-4696 GCA_964644525.1 uncultured Peptostreptococcaceae bacterium | reverse complement strand
GAAAAAATATTGAATGACATGAAAAAGGCCGAAGAAGCGTCTGTGGCCTACAGCATACATCTGCCCATTTTTCTTCCCGAGTGGTTCGGGCACTATTTTCTGGACGCCTTTTACCTTGACCCCGACCCCTCTATGCGGGACCTTTCCTTCAGGTTTTTAGAGCATAACCTTGAAAAGCTGACCCCGTGCGCTTGCGAGTATTTCGTCATACATTTCCCGGGCAGGTATAAAAGCGGCGACTACAAGAAGGGAACATTCAGGCAAATACTCAAAGACTCACTGGACAGGTTGGACTCCATCGCAAACAAATTCGGAGCAAGCCTGCTTTTGGAATACTTTGGCTCAAACGAGTCATTTTATCATATAAGGGACTGGGAAAGAGAGATAGGCCCATACCAAAAACTCGGAATACTTGTAGACACAGGGCATCTGTACTTTGCTTCAGTAGTGAGAGAATTCGACTTCATGGAAAAGCTCAGGCTCCTTTCGGGAGCAGCAGACGCATTCCACCTTTGGACCACAAAGGGCAGGGGGGCATATTGCTCAAACAAGTCTTACGTAAAATACAGGCACATACCCATGCGCGCCGGGCAAAAGCGCAAGGATGGATGGGCCTTTGACTCCGATGAGGCCATGAAAGTAATTTCAAGATCCAAAAAGCCTGCGCTTATGGAAGCTTCGTGCGAATATGGAGGCAAGGAATACATAAAAGAAGGAATTCAAAGCCTCAAAAAATTCTATTTTTAAAGGCAAAGCCGTTCGAGGATTTTAATGCTGACCTTACCCTTGCCAGCGGTCCGAACCGATTTGATATGCAAATGAGGGTATATGCAAACCTAATGCCGGAGGTGCTTTTTTCAGCAAATAAGGGCATTAAAAAATATATTTAAACAAACTCCCCGAAATCTTTTGACATTACACTTTCAGTATAGTAAAATAATTAATTTTGCTTGACCCAGACAAGTAATAATGTTACAATAATACTGTATACAAACAGAGGAAGGTGATGGCCTTTGGCAACGAAAGAGACACTAACTAACATCAAGAGAAATGTACAGGATTGTATTGGGGAAAAGGTCGTATTGAAGACCAACAAGGGTAGAAAGAAGGTTCTTGTTAAAGAAGGCGTACTTGAAGAAGTATATACAAACGTCTTCGTTGTAAGAATTAACAACGGTCTCGATTCGGAAAGAACAGTTTCATACAGTTATTCGGACGTTCTTACCGAAACAGTGGAGATCAAACTTCTCAGAAACGAACGCAATATTTATTTTGCATCATAAACAAAAGGCCTGCAGGAGACTGCGGGCCATAGTTTTGCAAAAATAAATGCATTCCCAAAGCATGCATTGGGTATCAAGATATGGAAGAAGTAATGACAAATGATGGCAAGGGACGATTTAAAACCCATGCCGATAGTGTTATACTTATAAAAAACGTGGCATGTAGTTTTTCAAAACCCAAACAATGGAAACCGAAGGCAAGCTGGAGGCGCCAATGAATAAAACGCAAGCTTTTATTAATGTAAAATCCGAAATAGGCAAACTGAAGGCGGTTCTTTTGCACCGTCCCGGAAAAGAACTGGAGAGGCTTACGCCCCAATCACTGGATGAACTTCTTTTTGACGATATCCCATGGCTGAGGCAGATGCAGAGGGAACATGACTCCTTTGCAGATGTATTGCGCCAAAGAGGCTGTCGAGTATATTACTACGAAGACCTTCTCGAAGAAATACTCGAAAAAAAAGAAGTAAAAAAAAGCCTGCTTGCAGAGGCCCTGCGTCTGAGCGACATTTCAAGCCTCAGGCTCAAAGATGAAATTTCCGCATTTCTAATGGAAAAGAGCCCAAGCGAACTTTCGGAGAGTCTTATAGCGGGAATTCACAAGGACGACTTTCCCGATTCGGGTGGAGCCAAGACCCTTGCAGACTACATAGAGGAAGACTATCCATTTTACATTGATCCCATTCCCAACCTTTACTTCACAAGGGACCCAGGAGCCGTAATAGGAAACGGAATCAGCATAAATTCAATGAACACACGGGCAAGAAACCGCGAAACTATGATACTAAAGTACCTGTACAATGAAAACCCCCTATTCATGAAAAACGAAAGCCGAATGTGGTATGATTACAGCCTTCCAAACAGCATAGAGGGCGGGGACATTTTTGTAGTAAGCGAAAGCGTGGTCCTCATAGGCTGCAGCGAAAGGACATCTCCAAAAGCCATTGAAAAGATAGCGCAAAACCTTTTCGGGGGAGACTCGGGCATAAAAGAAGTTTACGCAGTTCAAATACCATTCGCCCGGGCATACATGCACCTTGATACAGTATTCACAATGCTCGACTATGACAAATTCACCATATATCCGGGAGTAGAGGAGTCTGTTTCAGTATACAGACTTACGCCCGGTAAAAGCGGGACGCTTAAAGTTGAGCCCATGCAAAGCTTAAAGAAGGCCCTAAAAAAAGCCCTTAAAGTCCCGGCAATAGAATTCATACAAAGCGGAGGGGGAAATGAAATAACCGCCGCAAGGGAGCAGTGGAACGACAGCACAAACACCCTGGCAATAGCCCCCGGAGTAGTAATAACCTACAACCGCAACGAATCGTCAAACGAAATCCTAAGGAAAAGGGGCATCGAAGTCGTGGAAATAGAGGGCTCCGAACTAGTAAGAGGTAGAGGCGGACCCAGATGCATGAGCATGCCGCTCGTGCGAGAATAAAGGCAGTAGAAAGTAGTAAGTGGAAAGTGGAAAGAGTAAAGTACAGTAGAACGTGGAACGTAGAAAGAAAAAACAAAGACAAAAGCAGGTTTCAGCCGGCTTACGAGTTTCGGCATGCGATTCTGTTTGACGACATCGACCGATCCATTGATTTTCGAGGTTTTGGATAAGATGAAACCGTAAATAAATTCACTTTGTTTGAAGCGAAGCGAGTTTGTGGATTTTAGGTTTTATCGAAAGACAAATCCTCTGGAAAATCATGAACAGGTCGCGGAGAAGAATCAGAATTGTTGCCGAAAAAGGAAGAATATCATGTAGCAGGAGCAGTAATAGATTGCAAGACAAAAGCATAAGAACAAAAATAATTTTGACGCATTTGCGTTTTGAAGGCATTTGCGGTCTAAACGCTTTTGCACTTACTGCACGATACTAACTGTACTTAAAACTTTTGTATTTAATCTTTTAATCTTTTACTTTCCACTTACTACTTACTACTTACTACTTACTACTTTCAACTTAATGCTGTACTTAAAGCTTTTGCTTTAAATTTTTTTCTTTTACTTACTACTTTCCACTTTCAACTTTTAACTGTACTTAAGGGGGACAAGACCATGCCAGTAAATCTTAAAGGAAGAAGTTTCATAACTCTAAAGGATTTTTCACAAAAGGAAATTCGCCACCTTCTCGACAAGTCCATCGACTTGAAGAAAAAAAAGAGGTCGGGAATAAAGGGAGACCTAATGGAAGGCAAGAACGTGGTCCTGCTTTTCGAAAAGACATCCACAAGAACCCGCTGCGCTTTTGAAGTGGCGGCATTCGACGAAGGAGCCAATGTCACCTTCCTTTCAAATAGCCAAATGGGAAAAAAAGAATCAATAGCCGATACGGCAAAAGTACTTGGAAGATATTACGACGGAATCGAATTTAGGGGCTTTGCCCAGGAAACCGTCGACGCCTTGGCTGAAAACGCCGGAGTGCCGGTGTGGAACGGACTGACAGACCTTTACCATCCCACTCAAATCCTTGCCGACTTTATGACCGCAAGGGAGAACGTGAACAAGCCCCTGGGCAAAATGAAATTCGTATTCATAGGCGACGCCAGAAACAACATGGGCAATTCTCTCATGATTGGAGCCGCAAAGATGGGAATGCATTTTGTGGCGGTTGCTCCAAAAGAACTGTTTCCTTCCGACGAGCTTGTTTCCGAGATGCGCCTTCTGGCTGAAGAGACCGGAGCCATAATAGAACTGACAGAGGACATAAAAGAGGGAGTAAAGGATGCCGACGTGCTCTATACTGATGTATGGGTATCAATGGGAGAGGAAGCCCTCTTTGAGGAGCGCATAAAGCTGCTGGGGTCTTACCAGGTAAACATGGACATGGTCAAAGCCACAGAAAATCCAGATGTCATATTCATGCATTGCCTGCCTTCATTCCACGACCTAAACACAATAGTGGGAAGGGAAATAAAAGAAAAATTCGGACTCGAAGAAATGGAAGTCACCGACCAAGTATTTCAAAGCAGACACTCGGTAGTCTTTGACCAGGCCGAAAATAGAATGCACACAATAAAAGCCGTAATGACGGAAACGATAGGAAAGTAGAAAGAGGAAAGTAGAAAGAGGAAAGTAGAAAGAGGAAAGAGGAAAGAGGAAAGAGGAAAGAGGAAAGAAAAAGCGTAAAAGACAAAAGATTAAAAAACAGATACCAGATGCAGCTAAAGATTAAAGATATTTTCTTCTCTGTTTTCGATCTTTGCATTTATCGTTTTACTTTCAACTGTACTTGCATCTTTTACTTTCCACTGACCACTGACAACTGCCAGCTGCTCTTTGTCAACTGTACTTAAGCTTTTGTATTTAATCTTTTAATTTTTTACTTTCAACTTTCTACTTTCAACTTACTACTTTCCACTTAATAAGGAGCCAACCATGCCAAGACCTGTAAAATGGAGGCGGATAGCCCAAATGCC
>CAZXWC010000112.1:0-4716 GCA_964644525.1 uncultured Peptostreptococcaceae bacterium | reverse complement strand
TTCAATCATAACACTCAATCAGGCTTTAGAAAACCCTTGCCTGTCCAAACCGTCTGCGGTAGACAAAAGCGGATAAATTTTGTGCCGATAATTCATTTTTCTGACAATAAATGCGTCCATGCATGATATAATTGATTTCAATAAATATTTTCGAAATAACAAAAAGGAGGGGAGAAATGCATGAATGAACAAAAAAACAAAATCGGACTTCCGTGGGTTCCCGAAGCTTCGGGCAGCAGCGCGGTTGCAAAACCGCCCAAAGCAAGCCGCAAAGAAAGAGTAGAGCAAAAGCAATTTGAATACACCTGGGAACTGATCTACTATTATCTGATTCTGGGAGTCAAGAATATCAAACGACTTTTCAAGATATTCATAATACCTCTTTCCATAGCAATGGTCGTAAACATAGTCCTGGAATCAATCCCAACCTATTCTTTTTCCGGCATAATGCGTCCCATCGCCTTGTTTTTCATCTCCATCACGGCGACCTACAACAGTTTGATTCCAAGAACAATCTATTGGGTGATCATATTCACTTTGGGAAAGAAAATCTTTTTCAGAGTAAGACGAGAAGGCCTTTCGCCTACAATTGAAAGCTTCAAGACTTTTCCTTCGTTAATCGCCCGGACAAAAAATTTGCTTGGACAGAATTTCTTTTACGTATTCTTAACGGCAACAGGGGCGGGTTTTATTGCAGCCAATTATCTTACCCGAAACAACCGTTTCGACAAGGCAACTGTAGTAGTAGTCATGGCAATAACTGTTTTGGACACGCTCTTGCGCGGCAATAAGACAATGCTGTTCACCATTACAAAGTTGCTGCACAAAGACTTGGCTTCTCTTGCTAAAAAGAAAGCGGCCTTTTCGGATTCCCATGTCTATGCAACTGCTCTCGGATTTTCAGCCGGCTTGTTGGGCAATCTGATTTTTGCTGTCATCAGGTTGGACTATGGCGGATATATAATGGGCGCTCTAATCCTTGTTCCCGCCTGGGCACTGCTGCACATTAACATCAAAGGGGTGAAAAAACATTAATATCAAATCCCTCAAGGATGAAAAACACAGATTTGCATACAGTTTTGATTTGGACAGCGGCTTCTACTATAGAACGGGAGTCATTGACCATGACGGGGCCGACACCGGCAAGGACCCTTTCATGGGATCCTATCCGCATTTGCTTGATGTGGGAATAATGGGCCACTGCGTCCACGGGAAAACGGGTCTGTGCGTGCAGGCCGGAATACAATGCTACCAGGATGGCCTTCACAAGTCGCAAAGCAATATGAAGCTGGATGATTTCAAGAGCATAGTCGACCAATGCAAAGGCAAGATGTTCCAGATAGCTCTCGGCGGACGCGGGGATCCTGATATGCACGAGGATTTTGAGCAGATTGTCTCTTATTGCAAAGCCAATGACATCATCCCCAATATGACGACTTCCGGCTACGGGCTTACAGAAGAAAAAGCCGATTTGATGAAAAAATACTGCGGCGCAATCGCTGTCAGCTGGTATCGAAGCCCATATACGATCGACGCCATCGAAATGCTGACAGGCATGGGAATAAAGACAAACATTCATTATGTTCTGGGTAACAACTCTATAGACGAAGCCTATGAAATGGTTTCAGAAAAATTGATTCCAAAGGGAATTAATCGAGTCATATTCCTTCTTCACAAACCTGTAGGCCTAGGCAGAAGCGACAATGTCCTTAAGCCGAATGACCCTAAGGTTGAAGCTTTTTTCAAACTCTTCAACCAAGAAGAGAACTGCAATATAGCAGGTTTTGACAGTTGCTGCGTTCCAGGTGTCATTTCATTTGCGCCCAGCATTCATCTGGATTCCATAGACACCTGCGAGGCCGCCAGATACAGTGCATATATAACGCCAGACATGAAAATGACACCATGCAGTTTTGACCAAGAGCTGAGGTATGAAGTGGATTTGTATCAACATACAATTCAAGAAGCCTGGGACAGCGATGTATTCGACAGATTCCGAAACGTTTTGAGAATGCGTTGTCCTGGATGTGAAAAAAAAGCTTACTGTCTCGGGGGATGTCCCTTAAAGAAAGAAATTGTACTCTGCAAAGAATTCCAGGGGGTGAAAATGTGAAAATAAGACAAGATTACGTAACAAATTCAAGCAGCACAAGTTTTGGCGCCGCCACTGCTACGGGCTTGGCTTCCGCACTCATGACAGCCATCGGAATAAGCGCTTCCTCGAGTGCCGATGCGCTTGGGGCAGAAATGCCTGAGAATATCGAATCCACTCTTCAAGAAGGACCAGACCGTCATTTTGATCCGGAAGAATTTGTCGAAAGCGACGCTTCTTATGATGACAAGCTCAAAAAACTGGACCATGAAATCGCCGAATACGAAAAGGAATGGGAAGCAGCTAAAGAATCACTTGAAGGCGACGATTACACGGAAACCGAAGACCAATATAAAAAATACATCGAATATCTCAAAAGCAAAAAACAAGACGCTGAAAACATAGAGTTTGAAAAAGAGCTGGCAAAACTAGCCAAGCAGGCAGAACAGGAAAACAAAGAGACATGGGTCGAAGAACGGAAAAAAGACCTTGAAAACGCCCGCGAACAAATCTCAATGATTGAAGCCAGCATCAGAGGCTATGGCTCGGCCGGCTATGATATAGAAGAAGCCAAGCGTCAGCTCAAAATGTACAAGGACCGCGAGAAGGACTTGGACAAGGCCCTTAAAAAAGAAGGCGTCAAGCATGACTACAAAGCCAGGGAACGCGAAGATATCGGCCCAAGCAAGTCTGTAGGCGAGCTCATCAAAAAGGTTGACGACAAGTATGACAAAATTCTGCAACAGTTGAAAAAAGAAAAGATGGACCGAAAGAAAAAAGAGATTATAGAACGCAACATCGAGGCCATCAGGGAAGAAAGCAAAGCCTATATGAAATATGCGGACGTCTCGGACGATTTGCTTAAAAAAGCCGAAGTTGTACAGACTGCCGCCGATATTGGCGTAGACGCTTTGGAAAAGGTAACAGGACCTGCCGGAAAGACAATAAAAAAATGCTATGTTGCAGGCAAGGCGCTTGGAGCAGGCGGCATGGAAGCATATATGGATCCGGATAACGCGGCTTCCCATATGGCAAAAGCGACCGTAAAGGCAGCCGGTGATGTCGGAAAAGAATTTACAGACTCTCAAATTCTCAAAGACGGAATTACAATAGTTTCCGAAGTTACACAAGGCGGCATTGAGTCTTATCAAAAGGGCGAATCCTATTCTACAGGCATGGGCAAAGGCGCTTTTAAATCAGGGATCGACATTGTCGTCGACCGTGCTGTCAACAAATTCTTGCCCGACAAGTCACTGCCAAACTTGGATTTCGGCGAACGCACAGGAAAAGAAATTGTCAAAAGCCTTATAGCCAAGGATCCCATAATTCAAAACATCGTCAAGGACGGCATAAAAGATTCACTTAAAAACAACAGCTTCAATCATTTGAAGAACTTGCCCAAGGGCGACGGATTCATCTTCAGTGATTGGAAAGCCTACTAAGGGGAGGGATCAATATGGCAAAAGAATTGAAATTGAACTACAGGCAACTGTCCTGGCTTGGAAATGCTTTCGAAAAACATTCCATAATATCACCATACAAACTGATACGGGTAGACGGTTTCGATGAAAAGGACAAGGATGATTTAATAAATATGGGTGTAGTCGATTCGGAAAACAAAGTTCTTGCGGAATACTTTTCAGAACTGCAGATGATGGCTGCGCCGCAAGGATATGTTGAAACCGTATTTAAAAGAGGTCCCATAGAAGCCAGGAAAATGGTTTACAGCAAAGATGATCAAAAAATCAGTCTTGCATACGCAAAAGAAGGCATTGTAATCAACTCTCCCTCTACAGCGGAAGGCATTACGAATTTCATGCGGGAATACACCGGCGGCAGTTCACTGACCGGTAGCGATTTGGAACTCGAACTTCCAACGCGAGACATGTACCTGTTCGCAGTGCTCGCCGACCTCTACAGGCGCGATGTATTCAAATCATATGCTGAGGAAGAGGCCTTTTTCTACAAAGGTTTCACGAAAAAAGAATTGCTGGATGCCGCAAACTCCACTCGCAAAAACTCTCAGAGCCTGGCTTATCATGTATATGCTGTTACAGGCGGAACAGGACTCTATGAATCTGAGGAAGTCGAAGCCATATTGTCTGCATTTGAGAAAAAAGGCTTGGTCAAAAATGAAAATGGCGCCTATTCCCCTGTTGGGGAAGCCCTGCTTTTCTCAGGAAACTTTCTGGTGGTAGAGAACACGCTCGACATTGTGATTGGGCAAATCCAGGACAATATTCTCTATAGGTCGGGCATAACAATCCTTCAGGCCGGCCCATTGGATTTGGCGTATCTTGAGCATTCACAAGGCACCGTAACACTCCAGTGCATGTCCGCTCAATCAGTTTTATCAATTATTCAAAACATACTAGATTCAAAACCAAATATAATTTAGAATGACAAAACGAGGCGCCATGGAAAACTCCATGGCGCCATTTTTCTGCAATAATTAATCAAAAGAACCATCCTGGGTGACTTATGTCTAATCTATTTCAGTACAGCCTCTTTTATCCGCTTCAGACCCTCTTCCAGAATAGAGCGGGGACACGCCAGATTGAGCCTTATATATCCGTCGGAATTACCAACGAACATATTTCCTCCCTCCAGAAGGACTCCCGCAT
>CAZXWC010000111.1:0-4732 GCA_964644525.1 uncultured Peptostreptococcaceae bacterium | reverse complement strand
GCCATTGAAAACGTCAAAACCAATACAAACAAAATCAATAGTAATTTCTTCACGTCAACCTCTCCTTTCAATAAAATACACGCTAGATATATAATTTCCAAAATAAAAAATCCATCTATTTCCCTAGTACAAGCAACTTATTATATTATATGGGTTGTCAGATTGTTTGTCAAGTTAAATCAGATGCACTATAATTTTTCATCCGCCTCACAATAAATTTTTATGACATAGACTTAAGTTTTTTATACCCGGTATTTACTCTTTTAAATCCTCCTGCCCGGATCAATTTTTCTATTGCTCCATCACAAACTCTTGGCCCACTGCCTGTAAACCTGTCTTTCCTCCATGTCTTTAGACCTCTCGTTGAAATTTATGACCACGCCTCTCTTGTATTTGGAAAAATTCCTGTTGTTCCTATTCTACTCCTCCTTTTTCATGCTCTCTGCTTCTGTCCACATAGACACCTCAACCGCTCCCTTGAACAGATTGACTTCATTCAATTGCTCTGGTATAGACCTGTATATTGCCTGGGTCTTCCAATTTTCATATTAAAATCTCAATATATTTTCGAAGTTGAAGAATTGAAGCGAATCTTCAAGACCGTTTTCGAGAGTCTCAATTGCTTCCGGGAATTTGTCTTCGTATTCGTCCATCAACATGTAAGCATAGCGCTTGGCGCTTTTAGAATCGGGCTGAAGCCATATTTGCTTGAGTTTTGTGGCAAACGGTTTCTTCTGTTTTGCTGGAATATGAGCCAGTATGTCACGAGTTCCGTCGAGTCTTATGCCACATACGACATGAACCGCCATGTTTCTTACATGGCCATTGTCCCGGTTTTTTCGTAGAGTGCATCGACCCAAAGCACCGGATATTCCTCATCAAGAGGACGGCTGCGGAATTCACTTACTCTCTCATTGAGTTCTTTTGTGATATTGCTTACGTGACCTCTTGAAATCGAGTCAATTCCAAGGCTTTTGGCAAGCTTCTCAATCTTTCTTGTTGAAACGCCATTTACAAAAGCTTCTTGTATTACATTGATAAGTGCTACTTCGGATCGTTTCTTCTCTGTTACGAAGAAGGGTATATATCCGCCTTTTCGAAGCTTGGGAACTACAAGGTACATTGTTCCCATCCGTGTATCGAAACGTCTGACTCGATAGCCGGCTCTGTATCCGTTTCTCTCGGAAGAACGTTCAGATTTGACGGCTCCGATTTTTAATGAAAACTCTATTTCCATGAGTTTCGTGCACTTTATTGTACTCTATCTAAACCGCGAAACTGCGTCAGAAATGTCACAACTTTGTCAAAATTAAATTTGCAAAAAAAAGACCCGCGCGCCGTATTCTCACAATCAAATACAGTATGCAGATCACGCATTCAGATATTCAGTTTACATTCTGCACCTATTTCAAATGAACATGGATTTTTGAGGCACTCAAATAATCAAACACAAAGCTTTCATCCCTGCATGTCCTATATATAATCAGAAGACATTCGAGGAATGTCTTCTTGTATTTGCTTGTAAGCGGTTTGAACAGATCCGCTTTGACTATGGAAAAAAATTTCATGCCATGCATTCTCCCTTTGCTTTGTCTCAAGTGTTCCTCAACCTATAAAATGTACGATAACATCGGACGAAACCGGACGCAATTATTTCGTCCGGTTCTCATGTTTCAAAATGTATGTTGTTGATCTGCCTCTGCCTATTTGAGAAAGTATGTTCAGAGACCTCAAATGATTGATCAACTCTATTGTTTGCGATTTTTTCAGAGCCAATTCAACTTCTATTTCAGAACGCCGAAGAGATCCTTTTTCTTTTATCAACTTGTAAATCCTTTTTTCATGTTCATTCAATTGATGAATCTCACCGAGACCTGTATTCGTGCCTTTCTTCTCCGATTGCTTTACATTTGGCAATATCACAACAATACTGTTATCATTAATTTCAATTTCAGGGCTAACATCATAATCCCGATAATATTCTTTTATTCTACGAATTCCTGTAGCTAACTTTTCAATTATTTTCAGCCTTAGAAACACATCTGCCAATATGCGATTTCTCGGGACAGATACTCGACCTTCCAAATATTCATTTTCTGAAATGCCGACGGGAAGCCCCCCCGGCGATACAACTTCAATACGATTTGCAAAGACTTCAATCCTAATACCCACATTCCGTGAATAATCGCGATGCACTATGGCGTTTGCTACAGCTTCACGATAAGCAACCAAAGGAATCTCTTCAATCGTCTTTCGATAAGGCTCTGCAATTACTTCGGATACATTTATGTGTTTTTTATAGAAATCCATACATTCTTCGAATTGTTTTATAACAGAAACTTTCTCGATTGTTTGTATATCTTTTATACTTAAAACGTTTTCATCCTCATACGCTATCAAATGAACCACAGAAGATTTTAAAGGATTCATATCCGACAGCAGAGCAGCAGCATTATTAAATTGTCTATTACTCTTTAGCCCTAATGTAATGAGTAAATCATTCGTAAAACTCCTAATGCCTAATGCCTGTTCCATTTTTCTTTCAAAATCTTTAAATATCAAGTTTTGGCTGTCCGATGGCAGAATTTCAAAACTCAAATTGCGGCCAAGCATAATCAACTCTTCATAAGCATGTCTGTCTACTTGAACGCTGGATGTATCCATCCTTTTATACGCCTTTTTATCTGCTGTGTATGGAGTAAGATCCCCTTTATAAACTTTCAATATTACTATTCTTTTGTTTTCGTATATTTCTTCCTCAATCTCGTAATAAGGTCTTGGTTTCAATGAGTCGTTTATGGCATTTTCGATACTCAAGCGCACTTCATCGGAATTCTTTACTCCTATGACTTTCCCATAGTCATCAATCCCAATAATAATATGACCATCGTGAAAATTTGCATATGCACTGACCGTCTTCAATAGAGTTTTTGAATAATCCCTTTTGTATTCAATATATTTTGATTCGCCCAATAACAATTTAACATCCATAGTCGTCCTCCGCTCTCCGGACGCAACCGGAAGATTTTATTTCGTCCGATTCAAGTATAACATGAAATTATTTCAATGTTAGCTTCCCTATATGTTAATCGTCGCTGCACCGCTCGTTTACGAGTTCCATATGCAGCAATAAGGAAAATATTCTCAAACAACCCATCTTCCCATAATCATATGCAAAAACTTGGAAATATCACGTTTTACACGCAAATTCCGATTTTCCGGATCAAGCCAAACTCTATCGTCATGAAACCAATTCCGGATTTTTGGCTATTGCCGCTTCGTAGACTGCAGTGCGTTTCGTCATAATCTCTTGTCACTGTCCATCAATCCGCTGATTGGACGTTAGGAAATTTAACCCGCTGTGGTGGTGATTGGTGTAATACCATTTTGCGAAATCGCTCACCCATATTCCTGCTTTCCTTCCACATGCCATTTACCTCGTCTCCTTAAGCAGTTCGGCGATATTCTTTGCATAATGTTTCACAACATTTGCATCCAATTCAAATGCCTTTAGTATCGTTTTTTGTGTGACTGTTATTGCATGTTCTAACCTATATTGGTTATCTGTCAACCTGAATCCGCCGGAAAAGCGTGGATCTGTGGGATTGACGATAGCATCCACATTCATCTTCGCTATGTCGTTTCGGATAATTTTAAGTGGCATCAGTTTCACCCCTTAAACAAGAATTGTAAATTCTTAATATCAATCAATTTTTTTCATCAAATTATTCTGGTGTCCTGAGCTCTGACTCCCTGATAATCTTTTCTGGAATCGCATGGTCCAATCTCCAAATCATTTGTATTGGCTTCTCTCCTTCATGAGATACATACCTTGCATTACCTAAGAATGTATAAGTTGCCGTTTTACCGCCATATTCTTTTTTATCACTTCTTACGAAGAATAAAACCTTATGGTCTTCTGATTTATTATTTATATACCTTTGTCCTGTAGGTGATGAAATACTTGTTGTGCTCTGACTTTCCCAATGGAACAAATGGTTATCACTAGCATAATCGTTATACATAGTAGTAGGTAGATAATCCCCTTCAACCTTATTAATAGTAATAAAAAACAAGTCCGTATTCTTCTCTCTAACATAGTAAACTCCAGCCATTAATGGAAATTTAGTCTCTTCATTAGTTTTCCCAAAAGCAGCCATAACCTGGTCTACCGAGTACTGGGCATAAATATCTAATGGGATCTCTGAATCTTCATAGGATTTTTCAACAATAGTTTGATGAGCTAATTTATAATCAATGATTTCAATAAGCTCACGGACCATATCTGAATTGTTTTCTTTTAATCTTTTAAGGTTATCTAAAAAACTAACTTCCGGCACCTTTCCCCATACAGTGTAATGGAACATAGCAAGTAAAAGCCTATTTACCGGGCTTTCTTTATAACCTTCTTCAAGAATGCTTTTGCTAAAGAATAAAAACCTTCTTGAATTGGCCTGGGTAAAACGCCAGCATGCATGCTTTAGCTCAATTTGGTTTTTAACTAACCACTCACCACTCCTCTCAGCTACCTTTTGCAATTGATAAAAACTATTATTCTTGTAAAGCTCTTTGATATCAAGATCATAATTTTCCACAAAATTCATCAAATTTAATGGAGCTTCAAAATATTGATCGTACATGCTAATTTTATATATAATATTTCGTTTAGTCAGAATAGATGACTGAATGCTATTAAGAATATGCTTTTGAGCAATTTTCTCGAGTCTGATAT
>CAZXWC010000110.1:0-4913 GCA_964644525.1 uncultured Peptostreptococcaceae bacterium | reverse complement strand
GAAAGTTGGTCGGTTGGAAAGGAATAAAAACAGTAGAAAGTGGAAAGTGGAACGTGGAAAGAAAAGACAGAAAAACAAAAGACAAATGACTAAGAACCAGGACAAAGATTGTTTTCTTGCCTGATTGTGCAGCATTGTCCGAGCCGTTCTTTTAAACAAGCGCCCTTATAAGAAGAATCGCAATTATATGCCCCGGATAAAAGGCATAGAAAAAGTACTTGTTCAAACTTACATGAAATTTCCAGTCTATAAATATGAAAAACAAGGCGAATATGCTCAAAGACTGAAAAACCATGGAGAAAGACCATCCGCTGGTCCATGCGAAAAAAACCGACATAACAGCATATGCAAGAGTGGTCATGCCTTTGTCCCGCTTGAAAACATGAAAAATCCATATCATAGCCAGCCCGTACGATCCATATTGTAGATGCACTATGTCGCCGGTAGCAGCCAAAAGCGCGGCAAGCAAAAATCCATAGCGGCCTCCCTTTTCATAAAGCCATATAAGGCAAAGCCCGACAAGGATTGTCGGCATTATGTTGAGCTTTCCGGGAGAAAACCATATGTAGGGTATTTGCGATACTATCGCAAATACAAAAAGTCTTTGCATGTATTTTTTAAGGTTTGATGTTTTTTCATAACCTATAGCTGCCTGCCATGCGAAAATAGGAAAAGCCAAGCGGCCAATGGCCCTCATGAAAATTAGGTCAGGGAACAATATGTAGCCTGCATGGTCTATAAGCATAAAGAAGCATGCCGACAATTTCAAAAAATCGTTGCGAGAAGTTTCCCTTGCTGTTTTAACGCGTGTTTCAATCCCTGCTATGCTTTCATTTTTCATTGTCCCCATCCCTTTCCCGATGCAAACATAATACCATACATAAGCGTGATTCTACAATTTGAAGCCATGTCCATACACTTGCAGATCAAGATGGAAACAGGACAAAATAAATGAGCCGGACTAAACAATTAAGACAATTGCCGTCCGACTCATTTTGAATAGGAATCAATACCTCTTGCTGTTTCACTTTGAATCTCTACGATGATACTTCACCTTACCCTTCAAACTGTTATTTTCTGATCTTTTTTAAGGATTCAGAAAGTCTTGCTTTTTTCCCAAAGCACGCTAAGCTCATTCACCAATGAAGATATCTTATCTTTCATCGGCTTGAATCCTAGTGTTCATCACATCCGGTTCTATACGGACGTTCACTCTTTACATAAGGTAAAGGTTTTTTTATTCGGCCTTCCGTTGCACTTTCCAACCTTGTTGGAATCGATGCTCGGTATCCGAATCTTCCACTTGCTTTACAAGAGGCAATCATCCTATTCCTCTAGAGGGATACTCTCCCTCTTACTTTACTTATACCTCCATTTATTTTTTTTAAACACTTTTTTTGATTTTAATCAAATAAAAAGCCGCCAAATTTAAGGCGGCTGATTTTTTCGACTACTCTTAATAGCAATTCCTTTTGTATGCGAATCTGGATATTTCGCTTATTGCATTGTCCATGGCAACAAGGTCTGTGTTGTTTGACATGAAGCCTATCAAAAATGGCTTCCTCGCATATACAATACCTATGTCATGGGAGATTCCTTCATCTTCACCGGTCTTGTGGGCTATTGAAAGCCCTCTGGGCAAAAGCCGGGGTATCTTGCTGTTGAGACGCTGCATTTTGAAAATATTGAGCATTTCGATGGAAATTTTTCTGGAAATAAGCCTTCCATTATGCATTTCCTCAAACAGCTTAGCCATGTCTTCCAATACTGCTGTGTTTTCAAGCCCTTGCTCTGACGCATCTTGGTCAAACAAAAGCCTGTTTAGGCGGGTCATATATATTTCGCGGTCTATGAGCGTCTGGTTTATTCTTTCCATGCCCAAAATGTTTATAAGCATGTTTGCGGCAGTATTGTCGCTGTGTATTATCATGAGCACGCAAAGATCGCGAAATGTAACTTCAAGGCCGTCGTGCATGTATGAAAGGGCTCCGCAGGACGGCGCCTTGTCGGAATTCTTGACTTCGTATTTTTTGTCAAAGTCCATTTCTCCAAGGCGGACCCGGTTGAATGCTTCAATCAATATGGGAATCTTTATGAGGCTTGCCGCATAAAAAATCCTGTCCTCATTGAAAGCGACTATTTCGCTGCCGTCGAGACGTTTGTAGTAGAAACCAGCTTGTCCCGGAATATCTTTCAATATGCGTTTGACATAATTATACACGGCGTTTTCTCCCCCAATTGTTATACTTTATATGTCCCATTATACCAAATTCTCAACTTTATTGTTATAATAAAGAAAACCATTGAATTGGAGGAGGTAAAATGGCAAAAAAATGCGACAGATGCGGAGTGAAAATAAAATTCTCCGAGACTGCATACATGGAAGACAATCAAGTTCTTTGCCCCAGGTGCTACAGCGAAATGCAACTAGAAAAGCAAAAGGAGACTCCTGAAATGCTTTCTGTGACGCTTCCCGAAATAAAAGGCGCTTCAATAACCCAATACTTTGACGCCATTTTTGAATCTAGCCTTACAAATTTAAAACACAAGGCTTCGCGGCTGGGAGCAAATGCTGTAATTGGAGTTGTAGCCTCGGACTACGACAAATGGTGCGGTACACCTGTGGTTATTAAAGCGAAAGAGGATTAAGGGCCCCGTTACAGGCTTATCCCGTCCGGGAAGGCTTCCCTCCTCATTATTCCCCACATCTTGTCTATGTATGAAAGAGTATAGTAATTTTCGTAATAGTGATAATAAAAGGCGCCTTTCAATGTCATTTGAAATGTGCCTTTTTCTTCTGTAACAAAGTCCAGTTTCTTGGCGGCCCAAAGTTCAAATCCGTATTTGTTTTTAAGTTTTTCGCCGAAAAAGCTCTCGAAATCAACAGAATCTATTTTCGTGCTGTAAGCTGTCCAAAAGAGGTAATAGATCATTCTTTGCCTCTCGGTAAAACGTATGCTGAGAGATGTCGGCATAAGGCCTTGGCGTATTCTTTTACTGTATTCGTCCACCGAAAATGTGTTTATTTTAAACTGGCCTCTCAATAGGGATGTCGCGGAACATCCGAAACCGAGAAAATTGTCTCTGGTCATTGATGAGTATCTTGCCGACGGGTCCTTTGAAAAGGTCCAGATTGAATCCCTTCCGTATCCCTTGCTTTGGCAATGCATGGTTATCTTGTCAAGCAATTTCCTTTTTTCTTTTTTGCTCATAGGAGCGATGTCGCTTTCTGTAAAGGTGAAGTCTATAAAGGGGTATATTGCAACATGGTTTGCGCCGTTTGAAAAAGCTGTTTCAATATCCGACTTCAAGTTTTCGAAGGTTTGTCCCGGCAATGCGAAAATGAAATCCATGGACACTGTTTCAAACTTTGTATCCTTGAGAGCCTTGAAAACCCTTTCAAAGTCAGTTTCTCCCCTCCCCAAAGTTTTAAGAAGTCCGCTTTGAAAGGATTGAATTCCTATGCTTATTTTAGTGACCCCGGCCTTTTTCAATTTGGCAAGATTTTCCGGCGTTACATTGTCGGGATGCAGCTCAAGCCCTATACCTTCGGTAATTACAAAATGCTCATTTACGGCATCCACTATTTCCTCAAGCCTGTCAATGGCAAGGGCGGGCGTTCCTCCACCAAAATAAAGGCTGGTGGCAAGTTTTTTTCCATCGTATTGATTACCCACAAGCTGTATTTCGCTGATTAAGTGGTCGACATAATCCTGGCAACGCTCTTTTACGTACTTTTCCTTGCAATAGGGGCAGAAGGGGCATATGCTTTTGCAAAATGGAATATGTATGTAAAGGCCAAGCCTTTTAGCGTCAGCATATGGGAGAACATTGTCGTATTCATTTTTGAACACAAAAGGCTTTAAAGATCGTGTCAGCCACATCCTTGTCGCTGTTGTCAAAATACTCATGATTTACCCCCTATATGTATTTCAAATATGTTTTCAACATATCGAAAATTATTTTCATATTTCCGCCAAACAGCAATGTGTATTCCGCAACAAAAAAATAGCCGCATTGACCGCACAGCCCCGGAACGTCGATGCATCTTCCGCAGGTGCTGATTTTTCCGTTTTCGATTACCAGGCATTGATGGCAGGGCGTTTTGAATTTGTTTTCAACAATGTATGGAAAAGCGCTTTTCAAGTTAAATACGGGCGCGCCCCTGTCCATCATCTTTGAAATCGTATTGCAGCAGCTTTTTTTTTCATCCCTTGAAAGAGCCAGGGTTTCGGTGTCAGGGTATGGAGTGTGGAAATTAAATGACACCGCCCTGACATTCTTCTTATCAGCCGCAAGCCTGCAAACATCTTCGACAGAGTCCTTGTTTATTTGGTTTATAGCCATGTAAAAACATATGTTGTCTGCTGAAGCATTTTCTATATTGTCCATTATGACATCGTATGTATCTCCTCGAATCTTGTTGTGCTTGTCCCTGTCCCCGTCAAGGCTCAAAAGAATCAGATCCGCTTCGGGAAGGTCCAGGCGGAAGGTGCCGTTTGTTACGGTGTTTACTAAAAGGAAACCCATTTCTTTGGCTTCTACGACCAGATCCCTGAGCGTTTTGTCTCCGTCCTGCCACATGAATGTCTCTCCTCCGCAAAAAAACAGTATTCTCACGCCAAGGCTGTAGAGTTTTTCCATTTCGGACTTTACTTGTTGGTAGGGGTGGATGACAGACTCAATATTGTTGACGGAGCAATGCTTGCAATCCAAATTGCATTTGTCGGTAAGTATAACTGTGCCAAGAATAGGCTTTTTTTGCTTGAAAAGAATTGTTTTTATGCTGAATTTGGCAAAATGCATGAATGATGATATTTTCATGATAAATCCACGTCCTTTTCTATATATTTTAATCCGCACAATCCCTGAGTGCGCACGACGCCTTCATATTATACCACTAATCCATCCCC
>CAZXWC010000109.1:0-4927 GCA_964644525.1 uncultured Peptostreptococcaceae bacterium | reverse complement strand
TACTGCTTTGCCACATTCTCAGGCAGTCCTGAGCCCTCTTCCTTCAAACAAGGGATTCTCCAGCGCGAAAGTGATTTCGCTCCATTTGAATACCCTGCAAACGTTTGGAAATATCCCCTGGTTGTAGGGACAGTCCATCAAGAACACCTGAAACCCCTCTTTTGAAAGCTCAATTGCATTCTCTTTCCTGTCTTCTACAAAGACGTCGCACGAAAGCTCCCTCGCCTTCTCAACCTTGTAATGGCTTCCTATGCAGTGGATCTGTCCTTGGGGAAAACCGTTAAGCTGAAGCCATGCCTTTGATACAGAAAACATTTCGGGAGCCTTCGCCGTCACGTAGTGTATTTCATGAAATTCCGCCAGACGATTCAATTCGAAGGCCGCCCCCTTCCTTGAAGCCGCTTCGTAATGAATCCTTTCGCCGAAAAACTTATAGAAATCAAGATACGCCTGTCTGGGAACTCCGTAGTTCAAATCGACATCATAGTGCCTCATGTCTTCAGGCATGAGACATATTCCGAAATAGTCGTTGGCCCTCTCCAAATAGTAGAAAGGCTCGGTTATTGTGCCGTCAATATCTATACATAAAATCATACTTTCCACCTCCTTGTTTGCTGATATAATAACCTCTTTACATTAAACTGCCGTTAATTCATCATTAAATCCGGTTTAATTGTATTGCCTTTCACTTTTCGCTTCTTTGTTTTTTACACCAATTTAACCTTTCCGACAAGTTAAGTTAACAATGCATTGCCATAATTGAGGAATAAAGATTGGAGGAATAGAAATGAATGGAATAACAAAGATTTTCTCAGGACCGGACAGACACATATTCTCATTTATAAACCATAATTTAAGATGCGGTCCGCTCGACAGGTTCATGTCGGCCGCAACAGCCATGGGCTCCACGGGCTTTTCCGTAACGACATCTTTGATTCTGCTAGCCGCAGGAAGAATTTACGGAAGCTCCGTAGGCATGGATGCCTGCGCTACCCTTGTGCTAAGCCAGACGGCCGTGCAGACACTCAAGCGCCTTATAGACAGGCCAAGGCCCTTCATTGCAATCGAAAACACAATCTTCATGAAACCACCGGCCTGCAGATATTCATTCCCTTCCGGTCATACATGCGCCGCTTTCGCTGTCGCGTTGCCAATAGCGACGGCTTTTCCGTTTACAACTCCTCTTGTTTTGGCTGCCGCCTGCATTGTGGGCGTCAGCCGCATATATCTTGGATTCCATTATCCTACAGACGTTCTGGCAGGCTTTGCAATAACAGCTTACGCACACTCGCACATCACATGGCGCCTGATTGATTTTTTTCAGGGCATGATGATATAGAAGCACATTCAAAAGACCGGCAAACATTAATGCCGGATTGAAAGGGGATATGAAAATTGAAAATTGCAGTATTCACAGACACCTATCATCCAGAGATAAACGGAGTAACCAAGACTCTAGACAAGATGAAAAGCGCCATGGACAGGCGCGGAATAGAGTATATTTTTTTTGCGCCGGGAGAGGGCCCTTTCAAGGAAGAAGGAAAGTGCGTCTCCTTTTTTGCGAGCTTCAGATTCTTCGCATACCCCCAATGCCGGATTGCCCTGCCAGACTACGGAGTAGTAAAAAAGAGGCTGGACGAATTCAAGCCGGACATTATCCATCTTACAACTCCCTTTACGATCGGTCTCTCGGGGCTCCGCTACGCCAAGGAAAACGGAATAGCCCATACAGCAACATACCACACGGATTTTCCTGAGTATCTTGACCATTACGGTTTCGGAATTCTCAAAAATGGGGCGTGGCAATTTTTGAAATGGTTCCACGACAGCCCGGACATCAATTTCGCACCCTCGGAACAGACAAGGCTCAAGATGGAAAATGAGGAAATTGGAAGGCTGGGCCTTTGGAAGAGAGGCATAGAAAAGGACCGCTTCAATCCGGGTTTCCGGGACAATGGGCTCAGAGAACAATGGGGCTGCGAAGACGAGGTCTGCCTTTTGCACGTGGGCAGGCTGGCCAAGGAGAAGGAGCTGGATGTTCTCATGGGAGCAGTCCGGATCTTAAATGACAGGAATGTCAAGTTCAAGCTGGTGATAGTGGGGGACGGGCCCATGCGGACCCAGCTTGAGGCATGCGGCTACAAAAATATTGTATTCTGCGGTTACATGACAGGCCAGGACCTTAGCCGCTGCTACGCGTCTGCGGATGCCTTCTGCTTCACCTCCGGAACAGAGACTTATGGAAACGTTCTGCTCGAGGCAATGGCCTCGGGCCTTCCCGCCGTTTCTGTCATAGAGGGCGGCGCAGGTGAAAATGTGGTGGATGAAAAAAACAGTCTTGTTTTCAAAAGGGGGTCGGCCAGAGACATGGCGGACAAGCTTGAAAGGATGATTGAGGACGAAACCCTGAGGAAGCGTCTTTCAAATGGAGCCCTCGAGCATGTTTCCGGCAAGAGCTGGAAAGATGTCTTCGACGAACTTTTTTCGGCATATGGCCAACTGATTGACAACAAGCGAGGCGAAGGAAAGCGCTCCGCTTCGTAATACTCGAAATCATTTTGTGAGGTGGACAATGAATATAACCATTGCAGGAACAGGCTATGTGGGACTTTCCAATGCGGTCCTTCTTGCCCAGAACAACCAAGTGATCGCTCTTGACATAATAAAAGAAAAGACGGAAATGATAAACAGCGGGAAATCCCCCATAATGGACAAGGAAATACAGGACTATCTGGATTCGGGCAAGCTCAGCCTGACAGCCACAACAGACAACTACCTTGCCTACATGGATGCGGATTATGTCATAATATCAACCCCTACAAACTACAATCCCGAAAAGAACTATTTCAACACAAGGTCGGTCGAAGCGGTCATAGCCAATGTGCTTTCAATAAATCCGGATGCGGTGATGGTCATAAAATCCACGGTTCCGGTCGGCTATACAGAAAAGGTCAAGGAGATGTTCGATACTGACAACATAATCTTCTCGCCCGAATTTCTCAGGGAAGTCAAGGCCCTTTACGACAACCTCCACCCCTCCAGGATAGTGGTTGGAGAGGATTCGGAAAGAGCCAGAACCTTTGCCAACCTTCTGGCAGAGGGCGCTGTAAAGACGGATATTCCCACCCTCTTCACAGGCTCTACAGAAGCGGAGGCCATTAAGCTTTTCGCAAACACCTATCTGGCCATGAGGGTAGCCTACTTCAACGAGCTGGACTCATACGCAGAGCTAAGAGGCCTGGACACAGGGCAGATCATAGAAGGCGTGGGCCTGGACCCCAGAATAGGAAGCCACTACAACAACCCATCGTTTGGATACGGGGGCTATTGCCTGCCCAAGGATACCAAGCAGCTTCTGGCAAACTACTTGGATGTTCCCCAGAACATGATGTCGGCAATAGCCGACGCCAACAGGACAAGAAAAGACCATGTCGCGGACATGGTCATATCTAAAAACCCCAAGGTTATGGGTATATACAGGCTGGCAATGAAAACCGGGTCGGACAACTTCAGGCAGTCTTCCGTACAGGGGGTAATGAAAAGGATAAAGGCCAAGGGAATAGAGGTGGTAGTCTACGAGCCCTCTCTGGGCCGGGATTCCTTCTTCAATTCCAGGGTTATAGGCGACCTTGACGAATTCCTGGAAATGTCGGACGTCGTAGTGGCAAACAGAGTCGACAAAAGCATTAAGCACGCGATGGACAAGATATACACAAGGGACCTGTTTTGCAGGGACTGATGCGTTATCACGCAACCTCGTCAAAGCCATCGTTCCTGCTAAGCGCAAGCGACTCGTTCAGAATGTCTATTGCGGCAACGGAAAAGCACATGGCGTATTGCAGATCGTTTTTCATGCTTCTGGCCTTGGACAGGAATTCGTCCTTGAGGTTCAGAAATGCCGCCTCCATCCCGCTGAATACGCAGCTCCTGCCGGCATCCTCAAATGCCGCCCCATCCCAATCAAAAGATTTGAAAACCATGTGCAAGCCCGCCTCCTATAAGAAGTGCTCGACCATATCCCTTGCCCTAAGCTCCCTTCTCATGTGATAGCTGCAGAAGGAATCGCACAGGAAGTGGCAGAGGATTCCAAGCTTCTCGGAAAAAACCTCCATGTCAACCCCTTCCATCCGCAGTGAATCCAACAAGCCGACAAGATAGTTAGACAGCGGTTCGAACCTGTGGGGCATTTTCCTCATCGATCTGTCCATGTCCGGCTTTATGTTGCCCGAAACAAATGCTCCCTTGGACACATCAAGATCCGTGTTGGCGCATATCTAGGTGTAAAGCCGCTTCCCGATAGCGGCGTGGGTGTTTATAAGCAAAACTACCATCTCCCTTTTTTTGCTTTCCATACTGAAATCTTACACCTTCTATGCGAAATTTCTGTTAAAATATGAGGTCGCAGGGTTAAAAGCATGTAAAAATTCCACAGGCTCTTCCATAAAAAAAGACACCTCAAAATGGAGATGTCCTGTACTAAAAACGATGATTGTTAAAAGTAGAACCCGGCAATCTCATTGATGGATTTTCTCTTGATTACAGGAAGATCATGCCTCTCGTCTTTTTCCCCTACAGCCGGAATCATGACAGGGGTTCCCCTTCAGGCCTATTGAAAGTGAGGTGGGATTATTTTTTGCACTGGAATTCATATATGGCTGCAGCTAGTTCTCATTTGGTTTGGCTAACATTATCAAGACTGTTGCCAGCAAACAGAATACGCTTAAATATATAAAGACCGGAGCATAGTTCTCTCCCGTAAGTTTAAGGACGAATCCCGAAAGAGCAGGTCCTGCCATACCGCCTACAAAGCCGTATGCTGTAAAGATAAGTCCAAAAATCATACCAAAATGATTTAGCCCGAACAGATCACTTGCAAGAGGTGCCGTAATAGCAAATAAAGTACCGAATGCAAAACCAACACAAGCCG
>CAZXWC010000108.1:0-4981 GCA_964644525.1 uncultured Peptostreptococcaceae bacterium | reverse complement strand
GGAACTTACAAGGGACAAGATGAAGACATCGAAACAGTTGCTGTAATGGCAATGCTCGCAGTAAGAGGCGACTTGGATGAAGAACTTGTTTACCAATGCACTAAGTCAATCCTTGAAGGTACTGACGAGCTTGGAAAAGCCCATGCAAAAGGCGCTAAAGTAACAGCCGAAACAGGACTTGACGGAATGTCAATCGACTTGCATCCGGGTGCTGAAAGATACTACAAAGAGGCAGGTTTGAAATAACTGATAAATTCAATGAATATCGTCAGGCAATGAATTAGGAGGTGGCGGGTATCGGCTTAGAGCTGATACCCGACTCTTATTATGAAGAGAAAAGTGTATACAATAGTACTTATTGCATTTATGTTTACAGCTATTTTTGCGGCTATGCCGGTTTATCGCCTTTGCTTGACAAATCCGCTTGACGGCAAAATAGTTAAAAGTTTTCCCATACGAAATGGAGAGAAATTCACTATAAGATTTATACACTCGGTCGAGAAGACCCCGTGGATAGAAAAATTTGAAATCATAAACGATAATCAGATTTATCTCAAGGAAACTGTAACATTTTCTTTTGGGGCTGGATTGCCGACTTATTCGGAAAACTTTTCTTTTGAAGAAGAGGGAATGACAATAAGCGACATAAACGAAAAAATGAATCATCTGATATATAAGGTTGGGGGAGTGATAGCAAACCACACGCTTGTTTACAGGGGGGAGAATTACTTTTTTTCAGATTATATGGACCCTTTTAAATCAGTGGGAGTTGAAGTTGTCAAAAGACCTTTATATAGATTTTTAATTAAGGAGGTAACAAATATTGGATGAAAACAAAGAAATAAAAGGAATTGATCAAAGCAAGGATGTAGACGAGCTTTTACAGAAGTTTGACAAGGATGAAAGTTCTAAAAGAAAAGTAGTAGGGACCATAGGACTAATTATATCCATAATAGCAATAGCAATGGCTTGTTTCCACTTGTATACATCTTTTGCGGGTACTCTTCTTGCTGTAAAGCAAAGAGCTGTCCATTTGTGTTTTGTAATGGTATTGGCATTTATGATTTATCCTGCAACTAAAAAGTCCAGTAAAACTAAGATTCCATGGTACGATTATGTGCTTAGCGCATTGGGATTGACGGTTTTTGGATATCTGATAGTTAATTTTGAAGGAATAATAGCAAAAGGGGGAACACCTGAAACAATTGACTTGGTGCTTGGAACCCTTGCTCTTTTATTGGTTCTTGAAGTTACAAGAAGGTCTGTCGGACCCGAATTGCCGATAGTGGCTGTTATATTTCTCTTGTACGCAACAAAAATGGGTCCTAGTTTTCCGGGTCTTTTGGCCCACAGGGGTTATTCGTTTTCAAGAATAATATCCCATATGTATCTAACCACTGAAGGAATACTGGGAACTCCAATAGGTGTTTCCGCAACATTCGTATTCATGTTCATTCTTTTCGGAGCATTTTTGGACAAGACCGGCGTAGGCGGATTTTTCATAGATTTGGCTTATGCAATGACAGGAAGCCTTTGCTCAGGACCTGCGATGACAGCAGTTGTGGCATCGGGTTTCATGGGTTCGATTTCAGGAAGTTCGGTTGCAAACACGGTTACAACCGGAGCATTTACGATTCCGCTCATGAAAGATGTAGGATACAAGCCATACTTTGCGGGGGCGGTTGAAGCCACTGCATCGACAGGAGGCCAAATAATGCCGCCTGTAATGGGTGCGGCAGCATTCATAATGGCTGAATTCACAGGTATTCCTTATATTAAAATCATAGGATCTGCGGCAATTCCAGCGGTACTTTATTATGTGGCGGTTGGAACAATGGTCCATCTCGAGGCTAAAAAACTTGGTCTAAAGGGTATTCCAAGCGACCAGCTCCCTAAAGTAAGCACAGTAATGAAGGACAGGGGATATCTTCTCATTCCTCTTATTACAATAATATTCTTCCTTATAAGAGGCTATACTCCATTATTTTCGGCGTTCTGGTCGATAGTGGTTTCGGTAATCGTAGCAATTGCAGCATCTCTTATAAAGAAAAACAAGAGTTTCAGTGTTAAAATATTTATAAGCGCACTCGATGCTGGCGCTAAAAATGCAATTGGTGTGGCGGCTGCATGTGCGGCGGCCGGTATCATAGTTGGCGTTGTAACTCTGACAGGGCTCGGACTCAGCATAGCCAACCTTATAGTTCAGCTTGCGGGTGGGAAAATGTTCCTCACATTGGTCTATACAATGTTTGCGTCCATAATACTCGGCATGGGTCTTCCGACGACAGCAAAATACATCGTTTTGGCTACAATGGCTGTTCCGGCTCTAATTACTCTTAATGTCAACCTGATGGCTGCCCATTTATTCATACTTTATTTTGGAGTAGTTGCTGACGTTACTCCGCCTGTGGCATTGGCGGCATATGCAGGTGCTGGAATAGCTGGATCAAATGCAATGAAGACTGGATTTCAGGCAATCAAACTTGCCATAGCAGGATTTGTTGTACCCTATATATTCGCATACAACCCGGCCCTTCTTTTAATCAAGAAAGGCACCCAGATAGTCAACGGGAATATAGTGTACGCAGGAGTGGGAGAAATACTTATGGTTATAGTAACGGCGCTTCTCGGAGTGATATGCCTTGCAAGCTTCGTTGAAAACTATTTGTTGATCAAGTCCAAAATATGGGAAAGAATTCCCATGGGCGCGGCTGCCATAGCACTGCTTTTCCCTAGTTTCACTACAGACATAGTTGGAATCGTGGTTTTGGCTGCAGTCTTTATTTTGCAAAAGACAAGAAGAAAAAAACTTGGAGCCGATGCGGCTGTTTAAAAAAATAAAAAAATAAAATATTAAGTTTACAAAAGAGCCGCCGCGCATTGCATATGCGAGGCGGCTCTTTTGTGCGGGCTTTACATCTGACAACTTGTGGCATATAATGGAGTTGGTTGAAAAAAGTTTAAAAATCAAAATAATGGGAAAAAATATTATAGAAAGATAGATTCAAACAAAAAAGATGGGGTGGTAAATTGAGAAAGCATGAGTCTATAAAACTTTGGGAAAACGTCAGTAAAGAAGAATGGAACGATTGGCGCTGGCAGGTTAAAAACAGAATAACGAGCGTTGAAGAATTGAAAAAAGTGATAAATCTGTCAAAGGACGAAGAGGAAGGCATAATGGAGTCCCTCAAGACGCTGAGAATGGCGATAACTCCATATTATGCGTCTCTGATGAGTTTGAACGATTTGCACTGTCCAATAAGAAAGCAAGCGGTTCCAACATTGAAGGAAACTCATAAAAGTCCGGCGGATATGCTTGATCCCCTTCATGAAGACACCGATTCTCCAGTAGCGGGTTTGACCCACAGATATCCTGACAGGGTTCTCTTTCTTGTCACGGACATGTGTTCTATGTATTGCAGGCACTGCACTCGAAGGCGTTTTGCAGGGCAAAATGATACGGCAAATTCAATGGACAACATCGACAGGGCTATAGAGCATATAAAAAAGACTCCTCAAATAAGGGACGTTTTACTTTCTGGAGGAGATGCCTTGTTGGTTTCGGATGAAAAATTGGAGTACATAATTTCAAGGCTAAGGGCTATACCGCATGTTGAGATAATACGAATAGGAACAAGAACTCCGGTAGTGCTTCCACAAAGGATTACTCCGCAGTTGGTCAGGATGCTGAAAAAATATCATCCAATTTGGCTTAACACGCATTTCAATCATCCTAAAGAGATAACGGCCGAATCAAAAAAAGCTTGCGAAAGGCTTGTAAATGCCGGAATCCCTGTGGGAAATCAGACCGTGCTTTTAAGGGGAATAAACGATTGTCCCCATGTAATGAAGGAACTTATGCACGGAATGCTTAAAATAAGGGTGCGACCCTATTACATTTATCAATGCGACCTTTCCCAGGGGATCGAACACTTCAGGACCCCGGTATCAAAAGGAATAGAAATAATCGAGAGTCTGAGGGGCCACACATCTGGAATGGCTGTGCCTACCTTTGTTGTGGATGCTCCGGGCGGGGGCGGAAAGATTCCGGTCATGCCTAATTATGTTGTATCCATGTCGCACAACAAGGTTGTATTGCGAAATTATGAAGGTGTAATAACAACTTATTCAGAACCTGATCATTATGAGTCAAACTGCCAATGTGAATACTGCAATGGTGACAAGAGTGATGAAATGGAAGGCGTTGCAGGTCTCTTGCAGGGCAATCGCGTATCGCTCGAGCTAAAGGAACTTAAAAGAGACAAAAGGCATAAAAACAATGAGTGAATATGATTTGTATCCCGAAAGCTTTAATGCTTTCGGGATATTTCAAGTCAAGTGGTGTATAATGGATTAGTGGCAAAACAGAAAATCACAAGAAAGGGAGCGTTTAAATGAAAAATAATCCTAGAGTTTCATTCGAAATGCAAAATGGCAGTAAAATAGTAATGGAATTGAAACCTGAAAAGGCTGAAAATACCGTGAACAACTTCATCTCATTGGTGAAGAAAGGGTTTTACGACGGTTTGACTTTTCACAGGGTAATACCCGGTTTTATGATACAGGGAGGTTGCCCTAAAGGCAACGGAACAGGTGGACCCGGATATGGAATCAAGGGGGAATTTTCATCCAATGGTTTTGTCAACGATATTGTCCACAAAAGGGGCGTGCTTTCAATGGCCAGAGCCATGAATCCCGATTCTGCAGGTTCCCAGTTTTTCATAATGCATGCTGATTCACCGCACCTTGACGGACAATATGCAGCTTTTGGCCAAGTTGTAGAAGGCATTGACGAAGTTGACCGAATAGCTGGAGTCAAGAAAAACGTGAGAGACAAGCCTAAAAAGGATGTTGTAATAAAAAGTGCCACAGTCGAAACATTCGGAGTCGACTATCCAGAGCCTGAAACAGTGTAAGTAGAAAGTAGAAAGTGGAAAGTGGAAACAAAAGATAAAGACAAAACCGATGGGTGATAAGCCTT
>CAZXWC010000107.1:0-5024 GCA_964644525.1 uncultured Peptostreptococcaceae bacterium | reverse complement strand
ACAACTTCAGCAAGCATTCAGTTCTGCTCATGGGACTAGTCAGCATGGGTGTAATGGTATACGCCTGGAAAGCAGCCTATAGCCCAGGCATAAAAGCGACAATTATGGTTTTGGTCATATTCATGAATTTGGCCATGGTCTTTGCCATCCACAAAAAAACACCAGCTGAAGAAGCGGAGATTATCAGCTTCGACAAAGTTTTATTCATCAGTTTTGTTTACAAGTTCATCAACTCGGTTCTCCTGGCGCCTCTTTGGCTGACCCAGCTTTTCGGCAGGTCTTATGCTTTTTATTTTCCAATCAGGCTAAGCAAGTTTCCAGTTGAAACCCTCTTGGTGGCCTTTGTGGTCTATGGCGTAAACAGAAAAATGGGCAAGAGAATATTCAATGAGCGGTCATAAATGGATGGGGACGGTTAAATATATTGAAGAAATTGTCGTATGACAGCAGAAAAATACTTCTTCGGTCAATATGCGCCAATTCAATTTTTGCCTGGACTGGGAGATTATATGTTGCCAAGCACAAATGATGTTGTTAAAGTTGTAATAGGAATATTTTAATTAAGCAATCAATCGATATAAGGCTCGACACTATAAATGGGAGGAATCATATGTCTGTAATTGGAATTATTGCAAACCCTGCTTCAGGGAAGGATATAAGAAGGTTGGTTTCTCATGCAACTGTTATCAGCAATAATGAAAAAGTGAATATTGTTGAAAGAATAGTATTGGGAGCCCAAAAGTTAGGGGTAACTAAAATTTATATTATGCCCGATTCCTTTTGGATAGGCCATAAAGTGGCGGATAATTTGACCTCGTCAAAAAAATTGACTGCAGATATTGAAGTTCTGGATTTTGACTTGACCAAGTCCCCAAAAGATACAGAAACTGCCGCCAAGCTGATGGAAGAGAGGGCAGTAGGCTGCGTAATTGTTCTTGGAGGAGACGGGACCAATCGCATTGCGGCAAAACAATTGAAGGAAGTTCCAATGATCGGTGTTTCAACGGGTACCAACAATGCCTATCCCAAAATGATTGAAGGCACAATTGTCGGGATGGCTGCCGCAGCAGTAGCGGCTGATAAAATCGATTGCAAGAAAGAATTCCCAAGAGACAAGATTATCGAGATAGGCAAGAATGGTGAATGGATTGATATGGCATTGATGGACCTTGTCATATCGGATGAAGTTTTCATTGGTGCCAGAGCAATATGGGATATGGACCATATAAAAGAGATTATCGTATCAAAATGTCATCCTGCTTCGATAGGCTTTTCGGCTGTGGCCGGTGTCCATAAAACAATCAGGGGATGCGACGACTTTGGCGGTAAAATATCTTTGAATACAGGAGACTATAAATTTATTGCGCCGATATCTGCAGGTGTAATGGCTGCCGGCCTTTCATCGGGAATTGAGCTGATTGAATTGGATAGAGTTATTGAGTGGCAGGCTCCATTCAGGGGGGTCATTGCAGTTGACGGAGAAAGAGAAATAACATTTAAAGAAGGGGATCATATGAAATTTAGAATTTCAAGGACTGGGCCCATAAATGTGGATGTAAACAAGGCGATCGAATATGCGCAAAAGAAGGGATTCTTTGAATTATAGGGAATGGGCGGAGATGGGTTTGATGCTTTAATGGGTTTTATGAAAGTTGAGGCAAATTCTTGTTGTTACTTGTTATCAAATGATTGTAAAAATCAATGAAAAGTGTTAGTATATCACGGTATACCGAAATGAATGTTAAACTGAATAAAACCTATTGCATAGTTGCGATGGAAATATCGTATATTGAAGAGCTTATTTTTATAAGCTCTTTTTGAATGTAAAGGAAGGTAATATTATGATAAAAGTTGATAGCTTGTCTTATTCATATCCGCAAAAGGAGCTGTACGACAAGGTTTCATTTGAACTGAAAGACGGTCAACGCTGCGCTTTTATAGGAAGAAGCGGAAGCGGCAAAAGCACACTCATGGATATTATCATGAATCCGGAAAAGCACATGTTCGATGGCAAACTGCATATGGAACCGAATTGCAGAATTGGTTATGTGAGCCAGTTCTCTGACTTGGACAAGACAAAAGAAACTACAGTCTTCGAATATATAGGGGAAGAATATATTAAGCTTGAAAATGAAATGGCATCTATTTGCGCCCAAATGGAAGAATCCCCGGATTTTGATATTTTACTTGAAAAGTATCAAAATGCCCTGGATGCTTTCGATGCGATTGGCGGGAATGATTATGAAAGCGATATTAACAGCAAATTGAACTTGGCAAGCCTAATCAACCACAAGGACCTAAAAGCAGCTGAGCTAAGCGGCGGCGAGTTCAAGCTTGTCCAGGTCATAAAGGAAATGCTTACCGGCCAGGATTTGATAATCATGGATGAACCGGATGCATTCTTGGATTTTGAAAACCTTATTTCACTGGAAAAATTAATCAATTCGCATAAGGGTACCATGCTGATCATTACCCATAACAGATATCTGTTGAATCACTGTTTCAACAAAATCATACATCTAGAAAACATGCAGATGCAAGAGTTTGACGGAAGGTATATTGAT
Organism: uncultured Peptostreptococcaceae bacterium; assembly: GCA_964644525.1. Lineage (GTDB taxonomy): Bacteria > Bacillota > Clostridia > Peptostreptococcales > BM714 > BM714. Next base: position 2,460 of record CAZXWC010000107.1, on the reverse strand, counting down.
TACAACTTCTCGCTTCTGCAAAACAAAATCGAAATGCAGGAACTTGCCTTTGCCGACGACCAAGAAATGCTTCGCAATGAAATTATGATTGACAAGCTGAGAGACATAGCAACTTATAATTCCGACGCCTCAAAAGGAAAATCTCTTAGAGCCAGGATTAAAATACAAAAGAGGCTGGAAAAGAATAGAACCAATGCGCCATTTGTAGATTTCAAGCAAGCCCAAATAAGCTTGGATGTTGATAATGAAATTCAAGAATCCGTTGTCTTAAAAGTTGACAATTACAGCGCAGCATTCGATGAGACTCTTCTGGAAGATGTCAATTTCGAGATCAAGGCTAATGACAAGGTGGCCCTTATAGGCCCGAACGGATCCGGTAAAACAACCCTGGTGAGGGATATATTTAAAAACCAAAGCGATTCAATCAAAATAAATGAAGATGTAGAGATTGCCTATCTGTCCCAGTTGCAAGGGGAAATACTGGATGAAACAAATACAATCATTGACGAGTTCTTTGACGCGGGATTCACGACTGTAAGCGAGATAAAGTCCTACCTTTCCGGTTATGGATTTGATGAAGACATAAATCAAAAAATTGGGTCTCTGTCAGGCGGGGAAAAGAATTTGCTTCAATTGGCCAAGCTTTCACACAGCAAAGCAAACATGCTGCTTCTCGACGAACCGACAAGCCATCTGGACACATACACACAAATGACTCTTGAAAATGCAATGGAGGAGTACAAGGGAGCCGTCATAATGATTTCCCACGATTATTATTCTATTGCCAATTGCATGGACTACGTTCTGATTATTGAAGACAAGCATATCAGAAAGATGGGTATGAAAAAATTCAGGAAGATGATTTATTCCAATCATTTTGATAAAGACTATCTGCAAACAGAGCAAAAGAAAAGAACATTAGAAAAGGAAATAGCATTGGCTTTGAAAGATAGTAATTTTGAGTACGCAAGATTGCTTTCCGAGGAGCTTGAGAAGTTGATTAAGTCGATTTAGGCGGGTGTTTGTTGATAATTGGCCGGGAGACTGCAATAATAGAAATGATGGTCAAAAAAGAGAGCTTATTAGCTCTCTTTTTTTGTGGATGATTGAGTCATTAAGGATAAGCGGGGACGGTTGACCTATTTCATATCTGCGGATTCAATCAATTTCATTAAATATTTAGACTGGAATTTTTCACTGACCAATATTTGCTTGACTGGCGGCAATCTCAGAAATGCGCCTGTGAATGCGGCCATGAATCTGTGGCTGTACATTGCTTGATTGTCGAAAATCAAGTTGTGCAGGGTATCTGTCTCTATTGCCTCGAGTATGAGTTTATGAACTGTGTTGACCGGTGTAAAGACCCTTTTCTCTCTCGGAACCATTTCGACAGCTTTAACCTTGCAGACTCTTTCACACACTCCGCACCCTATGCACAGGGTCGAGTCCAATGCCACTTTTCCTTCGCCATCCAGCTTGAAGCATCCCAGGGGACAAACATCAATACATTTTCTGCATCCGACACATCGGTCGTTCAAGGTGGCAATGAAGTTTGATGAGCTTATTGTTTGCGGAATGCCCATTTTTCTTGCGCCTTTAAGCGCCATGCAGCAGCATGAGCAGCAATTGCATATGAAGCCGACGTCATCTTTGACGTTCTCTGCAAATTGTATGAGATTGTGCTCGTAGGACAATTCCAGTACCTCAAGCGCTCTTTCGTTTGAAATAAGCTTTGCGTAGCCGTGCTTTGACAAAGACTGCGATAAGTTGTTTAGCGACAGGCAGACTTCTTGCGGGGCATCGCAATGCTCGCCCAGATGTTCCGCCTTGTGTCGGCAATAGCATCTGCTGACGCCAATGCTTTCGGCGTTTTGTATTATTTTTGTAGCCCTTTCATAATCCAACACATAAACTTCATCGTTTTTTTTCACCGCTTTTTCGTTTACCAAGATTCGGCCAACCGGAGTTTTCAGGGACAAAAGCTTCCTCATGAAATCCTCTTCGGTCTCCAGATACTGATGGAATAATTCGCTAAGCAGTTTTTGGTCAAAATGCCCGCCTGTTCTCATAAGGGCAAATTCGAAGAAACCTATCATAGGGGGCGGAACAACATATTTCTGCTCTTTGGCATCATTCATATCAAGTAGCAGAGCCTTTTCGGCCAATCCATTCAAGATATCAAACGCATCCCCCTCCGACTTGCCCCAAATCCTGGATGCGTCCTTGACGCTAAAAGGTTTTATTGGCAAAAGAGATACAAGGGATGCTTCTTCGTGGGTAAACATAAGCTTTAGAATTTCGTACAGGGATTCTGCTTCCGGTGCGCCTTGTGGAAATCTGTTGTAGCGGTCTATCAGTTCCTTATAACCCGTTCTTCCCGTTAAGTGTGCCATAAAACCTCCCTGTTTCTACCTGGACTTTAATTTTTGCCGACATTATCTTTTAGTTTATCACAAAGAT
>CAZXWC010000106.1:0-5025 GCA_964644525.1 uncultured Peptostreptococcaceae bacterium | reverse complement strand
CTTGCTTCGGGAGTAAGAGGGCGCAGGTTCAAATCCTGTCATCCCGACCAAATTTAAAAAGCTCTTGCTTTCCAATGGAAGGCAAGGGCTTTTTGCTTTTTAAAAAGAAAGTCGGACAATGGTGATAATTCAATTAAACTTGAAATTATGGGGTAATAATTCAATTAAAGAATATTATGCGGAGGCTGTCATGAAATTCATAGCAAATGTTTTTATTCTATATAGTGAAAGAAAAGAATTTTTCGTAAAATTGGTCGCAGAGCACATAGCATTGACCTTTACGGCCATACTGATAATAAGCATTATAGGATTGCTAGTGGGAATATACATGACCCGCAACAAAAGAATGGCTGAAATTGTAATGGGTTTGGTCAATTTCCTATACACTGTTCCTTCGATAGCTTTTTTCGGATTTCTTGTGTCGATTACGGGAATAGGCAACAGGAGCGCCCTGATAGCTCTTGTGGTTTACGGATTGATGCCAATGATAAGAAATACATATGTAGGAATAATTGAGGTTGACCAGGAAGTTGTGGAATCCGCCCTGGCTATGGGAAGCACAGATTTGCAATTGCTTTTAAAAGTGCAATTGCCTATAGCTCTTCCAGTCATAATAGCGGGCTTCAGGACAATGGTGGTCATGACCATAGCCCTTGGTGGAATAGCTTCCTTTATAGGAGCCGGGGGTCTTGGAGTTGCAATATGGAGGGGGATAACGACCAATTTTGCAGAGATGACCTTTGCGGGCAGCCTTTTGGTGGCCCTATTGGCAATAATATCAGATTTTTTACTTGGAATTGTTGAAAAGAAAGTGCGGTTTAAAATTTTCGGAAGAGAAAAAAGGAGAGTGGCATGATGAAAAAAATGCTGAGCCTAGTTTTGTGCGCAGTCCTATTGACAGGCCTTGTGGCATGTGTGGCTTCAGGGGAGAAAAAAGTCGTTGTGGCTTCAAAACCGCATTCGGAGCAGTACATATTGGCGGAAATGATAACGCTTCTTATAGAGAACGGCACGGACATAAGTGTTGAGAAAAAGTTTGGAATAGGAGGCGGTACGGCTAACATACAGCCGGCCATGGAAAGCGGCGAGATAGACATTTACCCTGAATACACAGGTACAGGGTGGCTTTTTGTGCTGAAGGAGGAATTGATAGGCAATCCGCAAGCGCTTTACGAGGCGGTTAAGGAAGCATATGCCCAGGATTACAATATAAAATGGCTTGGCATGTACGGATTCAACAACACATATGCATTGGCAATGAAGCAATCTGTTGCCGAGGACATGGGTATAGAAACATATACCGATCTGGCTGAAAAGGGAGGAAGCCTTGTCTTTGGAGCCGAATACGATTTTTATGAAAGAGAGGATGGATTCCCAGGCCTTGAGGAGGCATACGGCCTGTCTTTCGAAAATATGGTCGAGCTTGACATAGGCCTTAAATACCAGGCAATCGAATCGGGCCAGATAGATGTAATAAACGCTTTTTCAACGGATGGGCTGATAAAAAAATTCAATCTAAAGGTTTTGGAGGATGACAGGCGATTTTTTCCGGCATACAATGCGGCAACGCTTATAAGGCAGGAAACCCTTGACGAATATCCAGAGCTTGAGGATGTGCTTGAGGCTGTGACAGGACAAATAAGCAACGATGAAATGACCGAGCTCAACTATCTGGTTGAAAACGAAAAAATGGATCCTGAAAAAGTAGCGGAAAATTTTCTTAAGGGCAAGGGGTTGCTTTGATGCCTATAATACGTTTTGAGAAAATAAGCAAATCATATGAAAGCGGGAAACCGGTAATCCGTGACTTAAGCCTCGACATTCATGAAGGCGAATTCGTGACCTTTCTGGGGCCATCGGGTTGCGGAAAGACTACATTGCTTAAACTCGTAAACAGGCTTATTGAACCTGACGGCGGCAAAATATACGTTGAAGGCCGCGAAATAAGGGAATGGGACAAAATAGAGCTTCGCAGACGCATAGGATATGTAATACAGAAAATAGGCCTTTTCCCTCATTTGACCGTAGGCGACAATATAAACTATGTTCTGGATTTGACCGCTTGCGACAAGGTTTTCATGGGCAAACGATCCAGGCAAATGATAGAGCTTGTGGGCATGGATGAAAGTTTCTTGAAAAGATATCCCAGGGAGCTAAGCGGAGGTCAGAGGCAAAGGGTTGGATTGGCAAGAGCATTGGCGGCGGATCCCGACATAATACTGATGGATGAGGCTCTCGGGGCAGTTGATGAAATTTCAAGAAGAGTCCTTCAGGACGAGCTGCTGAAGATATACCAAAAGCTTAAAAAGACTATAATTTTTGTCACCCACGACATACAGGAGGCCATAAAGCTTGGCAGCAGAATTGCCCTGATAAACGAGGGTAAAGTTGTACAGGCGGGCACACGTGAGGAAATGCTTTTTAGGCCGCAAACTTCTTTCGTGGAGGAATTTTTCGGACTTAAGAATTTTACGGCATACTTGAATCTGACCCCGCTTGGGGATGTTTGCGAAGCTGGAGAGATTCCCGGAGGAAAGCCAGGCGAAAAGGCCGAAATTCCCTTTCTTACTGAAAATGAAAGCATTATGGCTGCCATAAAGTTAATGTTTGATAGAGGAATAGGCGTTGTCGGCATAGAAAACCAAAAGAGTGGAAAGATGGGTGTTTTCAGGTTTGAGAGCGCCTTCGAAAAACTTAAGGAAAAAAATGCGGTCTTGAAAGGCTGAAGATGCACTTGGGGAGCAAATGGAACTGTTTGCGATTCAAATGGTCTAAAGAATATGAGAGCATACAATTTCATTAAGGAGGGATTTTATGTGAAAAAGCAATTGATTGCGGCCTTGGCGGCATTGTTGGCGATTTCGGTTTTTACCGCATGCGCTTTGCCCGAATCCGAGCCTGAAAGGCAATATGATGAAGACAAGATTGAAAGCCAAGTCGTGAAGGGTACGACATCCTTCGCATTTGATATTTTCAAGGAGCTTAACGGGGACGAAGGGGGAAAAAACATCTTTATTTCACCGCTTAGCATTTCAACGGCGCTTACTATGACCTATAACGGATCAGGAGGAGAAAGCAGACAAGAGATGAATAAGGCTCTGGGATACGGTTTGCTTACAGATGAAGCTGTAAATGCCACCTTTGAGAATCTGCTGCCCTATCTTGAGCAGGTTGACCAGGCGGTGGAAATAGACATATCAAATTCCATATGGTACAGGGAGGGAGAGGCAATAGGAGAGGATTTTCTTGAGCTCAACAAAAGAGTCTTTGATGCGGCGATTGAGCCTATAGATTTTGGAAAGCCAGACAGCGCTGACATAATAAACGCTTGGATAGAGGATGCCACCAAGGGAAAGATAGACAAAATGATTGACCCGCCTTTGCCGCCTGATCTTGTCATGTATCTCATAAATGCAGTCTATTTCAAGGGCCGGTGGACGGATGCCTTTGACGAGGAAAGAAACTACGAGACCAAGTTTTATGAAGAGTCCGGGGCAGAGAAGACTGTCGAAATGATGAGCAAAAAGACTACGACCGATTTTGGAAAAACGGAGTATGCAAAGGTTATCAGGCTTCCCTACGGAAGCGAAAAGCTCTCAATGTATATGGCCCTTCCCGAGGGCGGGCAAAAGATCGATGAATTTATTGAATCCTTGGATTCTGACCGTTGGGAAGAAATGAAAAATTCAATTTCCCAGACAGATGACCTCTTTGTCGGAATTCCCAAATTCAAGATGGAATACGGAATTAAGAAACTCAACGATGCCTTGATTTCCCTGGGAATGGAAAAGGCCTTTGAAGCGGAGGCGGACTTTTCGGGGATAAGGGATGGAATATTCATAAGCAGGGTACTCCACAAGGCGGTAATTGAGGTCAACGAGAAGGGTAGCGAAGCGGCTGCGGCAACGGTTGTGGAGATGCTTGAAAGCGCAGCGGCAGAACCTGAGACGTTTATAGCGGACAGGCCTTTTCTATTTATGATTGCAGACGATATACATGGAGACATATTGTTTATGGGCAAGTATGCGGTAGTCGATTGATTCTATTTAAAAATACGAATTTGATTGGGAGATGATAGTATGAAGACAATATATTTTGCGGGAGGCTGTTTCTGGGGTGTTGAGGAATACTTTTCGAGAGTTTCGGGAGTGCTGGAAACAGAGGTGGGTTATGCCAATGGAAAAACCGAAAATCCGACCTACAGAGATGTTTGCCAAAACTTTACCGGTCATGCAGAGACTGTAAAGGTGACATATGACGAGAGCCTGGCGAGTATTGAAACTCTTCTTGCAAGGCTGTTTCGAATAATAGACCCCACGCTTTTAAATCGCCAGGGACCGGACAGGGGAGCCCAGTACAGGACCGGGGTTTATTCTGAAGATGAGAGCGACCTTGAAAGGGCAAGGGAATGGATAGAATCGGTTGCAGGGAAATATTCGGGGCCTGTACAAACGGAGGTTGGCCCTCTTGAAAACTACAGCAGGGCGGAAGATTACCATCAGAAGTATTTGAAGAAGAATCCTGGAGGATACTGCCATATAGATTTAAACACATAAGTGGAAAGTAGAAAGTTGGAAGTGGAAAGAAAAAGAGTAAATACAAAAGCAAAAGATTGAAATACGGTAGTCAGCTGGTCAGTTAGAAAAGAAAAGCGTATGGCATTTTTGCCGGATGAGGATTGGATTTTCGGCTGTGAACTGCTCATGCTCTTCCTATTTGCTTTTGTCTGGCGCGAAAGCCTGAAATCATCAAACTCGCTTCGCATCGGGCCAAGGCCAAAGATGATTTCTTACGGCTTTCCCTTATCCAAAACCGAGAAGAGCTATGGATCGTCCAATGCCTTTCAATCCAAGGCCTCACCGGCTTAAGGGAGGAAAGCGTTAAGAGCAGTTGCCAGGAAAAATAGTGGAATGGAAAGATTTTATGATAAAAAGAAAAAGGACAAACGAGTTCAATATGTTTGTCCTTGGTTTTTTTGAATTTGTATTTTGATTTAATATTTTGTTTTCACTTTCCACTTTCTAC
>CAZXWC010000105.1:3616-5035 GCA_964644525.1 uncultured Peptostreptococcaceae bacterium | reverse complement strand
AATGGTCACACCTTTTATTTTATCATAAAAAAAGAAGCCTATGTTAGGCTTCTTCGGGCGTAATAGAAAAAGGCAACCGATCATTAATCCGGTTGCCCTTCTTTATATTCGTTTTGTCCTTTACTTACTTTGGCTTTTTAACAGTTTCTTTAGAAGAAGATATTGGGGCTATAGTCTTGTTCTTGACATCTTTCTTTTTCTTTTCTTTGTTCTTCGGACTTTTGTCTCCCATGATAACTACCTCCTTTTGATTTGAAACCCTAAGTATACTCCATTCCTATTTTTAAACAATCGATTTAACATAAACTCCCGGCTTTATTAATGCACATTATAAAGAGTCAACTCTCACTTGTCTACTGTCTTTCCTGGCTGTTGCCACATAATCAAAATTCACCGTTTCAAATCAGCAGAACAGTTGGAGAAGGAGACCCCGTAGGTTTGTATTAGGCTACGGGGTCTTTTCTCCCTTCGACTACTGGCGTTTAAATCAGCTTAAGAAGAAATATTTCGTATCAAGTTGCTTAATTGCTCCAATCATAAGTAAAAGTTGCATTGCTAGCTGCATTAAACACTGTATCTATTGCGTCAATATGGGCCTGAGTATCCTCGTGTGTCATAGAATTGCCACTAATTTTCCAGTTAACTGAATCCGCATTGAAATTTGTGTCTTGAGCTAATTGTACTAATGCTATTATGTTTGCTAGCTCGTTATTAGAAGCATTTAACTTCTTGAGCGATGTTTTTGGATTTGGAACAAATAATACATTTAACTCTGTTAAATTGTTATTTGATACATCCAACTCTTCTAACGCTGTCAGAGAAGCAAGACCACCTGTTTCACTAAGGCCTACTCCAGAAAGATTAAGCGTTTTTAGTCCTGTAAAGGTTTCTATCGCTCCTGTGGAAATATCGAATGCACTTTCTGTTTTTTCACTCATGTCTAGTCCTGTTACACCTTCATAGTAAGAAGTCAATACACCAACACTAGAATTTAATCCATCTTTTACGGTACCATTTTCTAGCGCGTCCACAAATGGTATTGCTTGTTCTTTATAAAAATACATTGCTCTAATCAAAATATCCCAAGTCATTTTCTCAGCCCCTGCATCAGAAGCTAGTGCCGTTTCAAAATCGCCCTTTGCTTCTTCTGCGCGATAAACAGCTCCTCTTGCTTTTGCTGCTTTAAAACTTTCATCTTCTGTCACTTGGGTTAAGCCTTGACCTGCTGCATATACCACACGAATACTTGTATCTGATTCTGCAAGTAATGTTACGCCTGTAGTACGACTAAATAAAGCTAGCTCTGATAGATTATACAACTGGTAATCTCCAGTGCTTGTTACTGTTATCTCACCTACCAGGTCGTTATTCAATGCATCTCTTAGTTGATCGGCTGTAGTAACAGTTGCTGCTTCTACC
>CAZXWC010000105.1:0-3516 GCA_964644525.1 uncultured Peptostreptococcaceae bacterium | reverse complement strand
GTTATTCAATGCATCTCTTAGTTGATCGGCTGTAGTAACAGTTGCTGCTTCTACCGGCCATACTAAACCAGTAAAGTCTATTGTGTATTCCACGCCATTAAATGTTTCTGTCGTTGTTGTGGTTGCATCACCAAGAATGATTGTATGTGGTTCTGCTGTACCTACTTTAAATGATACTAACGTTACTCTTGTTGACTCAAGTCCATCACTCCAATAGTCGCCTATTCTTCCAAAGCCAGTTAATACTGTGTCATTCTCTGCTGTTAGATCATGAACCTTAGTTGGTTCTAGTGTTCCTGATATTGTTATCGTTCCGTCTGTTGAAGCTACGGTTAAGCCCTGATTTATCTCATCCCAAGCGACATCTGCTGTTCCATCATCCCAAATATCTTCTGGACTAGTAAAATCTTCGCTTGTTAACGCTCTAGCTTCTTCATATACTACTGGCCATACTAAACCAGTAAAGTCTATTGTGTATTCCACGCCATTAAATGTTTCTGTCGTTGTTGTGGTTGCATCACCAAGAATGATTGTATGTGGTTCTGCTGTACCTACTTTAAATGATACTAACGTTACTCTTGTTGACTCAAGTCCATCACTCCAATAGTCGCCTATTCTTCCAAAGCCAGTTAATACTGTGTCATTCTCTGCTGTTAGATCATGAACCTTAGTTGGTTCTAGTGTTCCTGATATTGTTATCGTTCCGTCTGTTGAAGCTACGGTTAAGCCCTGATTTATCTCATCCCAAGCGACATCTGCTGTTCCATCATCCCAAATATCTTCTGGACTAGTAAAATCTTCGCTTGTTAACGCTCTAGCTTCTTCATATACTACTGGCCATACTAAACCAGTAAAGTCTATTGTATATTCTATGTTGTATGCATCCAGGTTTTCCGCAGGATAATCACTTGGATTATACGTGCTTGTTTCAGATGCGTCTCCAAGAATGATTGTGTGTATGTCATAATCACCTACTACGAACGGTACCAAGGCTACTCTTTTTGATTCAGTTGAATCACTGTAATAACTGCTAATTGCTCCAAAGCCTTGTAATTCCGTTGTATTATCTGCTGTCAAATTATATACTTTGTCAAGCTCTCCTGTTAGATAGATTGTTGTGCCTTCTTGAGTAACTGTCAGGCCACAATTGACTTCTGCTGAATTGACATCGTCATCGGCATCAACATCATCTGTTGTTACTGCTCTCGCTTCTTCACACACCAATACAGGATTACTAGTTTTTATCGAATTGTTATATCCTTTTGCTATTACTAGAATTTCTTTTCCAATATAATCTATTGTGACTTCAAATGTTTTTCCTGTTGCATCCGTAATATTTTCGAATGCATCTCCATCTCCTGTATTTGCTTGCCATTGGTAAGTTACATTTGTAGCCCCATAATTTGATTTTGCAGTTAATATTTTTCCAGCAAAAGTATCACCATCAATACTAATAGAACTAAGCGCCACAGTTGACGATCCGCCACCGCCTGACGACGTTGTTGTAGTTGTCGTACTTTCTTCAACTGTTGCTCCGCCTACGTTTGCGCTATCCACATCGTCGCCGAGTGTAACTTCTGCCACTTCCTGCTCTATTTCAACTCCGCAGCAATTTATTGTTGCTTTTTCAACCTCGCCGTCTCCTGTGACTTGGGCTTGTGCATCGGCTTCGAATTCCTCTATGCAACAGCCTTCTTCAACATCCACATGCGCGCCATCGCCGTTTTCAGAAACTGTAAGGTGTCCTATGGTAGTGTCGTCTGTAACTGAAACATCTGCCGGGCAGTCTATGATTATATCCTCGAAATCGCCGTCAAGCACAACGGTTTCTCCGTCTGAGACTTTCTTTATTTCAATATTTCCGAATCCTTCGCCCGTTAGGCCCAATTGCTCAAGCATTGCTCCCGAAAGAAGATCCGTTCTGTCTATGTCGGTGTCGCCCATTACGAGAATCCTGACTTTTCCATCTTTCTTTGTTACTACAAGTCCGTTGAGGTTGGTGTTTGTAAAGGTGACAGTGGACATTCCTCCGCCGTTTATTATCGTTTCGCCCTTTACGGTTACATCCTCGAAGGTTGCGTCCCCGTCTCCAACTCCCGCAGTAACGTGCAAATCTCCATTTATTATTATGTTTTTAAGCGTGACACCATCAGCCGTTACGGAAACATTTCCGTTTATTGTTTCTTTTCCGCTGTTGGGCCCGAAGGTTCCCGCCTCGCTGTATACAGTTCCGGCGACTCTGTCCAAGAGAGCAACCGTTTCAGCCCTTGTTATTCCATATGCAGGCCTTAGGGTGCTGTCCGGATAACCTGAAAGGTATCCCTTCTGAACCATGTACATTAGGGAATTTTTGCTCCAATCCGGAATCATGGCCTTGTCTCCAAAAGAGTTGAGCGCCGTATCGTCCGTTCCCTCCATGTCGAGTATTGTGTCGATTATCTTGGCCGCTTCCTGCCTGGTTATTCCATTGTCAGGCCTAAAGGATCCGTCCTCGTATCCGGACACGAATTCCTCATAGACAGCCTTCTTGACTTCGCCGGCGTACCATGCTCCGCCTGCAACATCTGTGAAGGTTGCCGAGCCTTCAACCGAAAAGCCGAAAAGGCCGTTTACTATTTTGATGAATTCCGCTCTTGTTATTCCATTGTCCGGCCTGAATGTTCCGTCTGCGTAGCCGTTGATCACTCCTGCGTCGACCCACTTTTGGATTGATGCCTCCGCCCAATGGCCGGAAATGTCGCTTCCTCCTTCCGCCTCCGCAAAGGCCATTGTTCCAAAGCTTGTTAAAACCATCAGAAATGCCAATACAAATGCCATAAATCTTTTGCTCTTCACTTTGTTTCCCCCTTAAATTTTTTAATTAATCTATAATATCAAAACAAAAACGCAGACCGGGCCGCAAATAATTGCGATCCGGTCTGCGCCTAAGCCTCGATTAAGATTCTTTTTCGCCTACCGCTTTATTCTTTTGTGGTAAATACTACGAAGCATGCACTGTCCTTATCGGCATGCACATCGACATACGCATTTTCAATCTTTGTTTCGCCAAAAGCTTCATTATTTATGATTTTTTCAATTTCCTTCTTCATTTCAGCGTAGCGAAAATCCCTGATTCCTTCTTTCCCACCATGCTCTTTCATCCTGAGCTTCTCAACTTTTGTCAAGAAACCAGATATTACTACAACAATAGTCTTGTCTCCAAAGGATATTTCTATGTTTTCAGGACCTTTTCCGAAAACAGTTTTCATTCGACTTCTTATTTCCTTTTCAAGTACGTTCCTGCCGTCCCCCGATAGCAAACTTCCACCTCCTGCCCTACTAATTGTATCATATTTCCATGGATAATTCTGTTAATTGTTTCGACATATTTCGCTATACCCTGTATTTTACATTCAATTGCGGACATATGCGGTCACAATTAAAAAAAGACGCCCCTGGGCATCAATTTTTTTGAAGAAATACATGGAAAAGGGGACTGTCCCCTTTTCCATGTATTTATTTTTTTTGTTGAAGATA
>CAZXWC010000104.1:0-5056 GCA_964644525.1 uncultured Peptostreptococcaceae bacterium | reverse complement strand
TCTGTTCCACCAGTGGAATCTTCCATTTCAGTCCCGCCTGAGTCTCAGTCCTTGCATATTCTCCAAACCTTGTAATAACTGTTTCCTCTCCCGATTCAATCGTATATACGCCATTGTAGGCGATAACGGCGATTAGAATCAGCAGGAACAATGTCATTGATCTTTTCAAATTATCTTCCTCCTTCTTTTAGTCTACATATCATACTAACACATATTCATTATTCTTTTATAGCAACATTTAATACTTCACCAAATTGTAACCGGCTTTTGATTTTGCCTGTCACAAACATTTCCATATGAAACTTTCTTTATTTTCAGCAAAACCTGCAATAATCCCCCCATTGCCAAACGGCAAATGGGGGGATCTTCATCCTTTGATTTTTTTGCGCCTTCTATTCAACCATTCCCAAGTTTATATAGCCTCTGTCTATTCCTCTTATAAAGCTGAGATATGTCGCTGTAACATCATACCTGGCATCGTGATAAGCCATAGCCTTCGATTCAAAAAGCTTTCGCGTCTCTTCGAGAACCTTTTTCTCGTCAACTCCCATGAAATGGACCAGCTCCTGGAGTTTTGGAAACTTGGGATCTCCGTCCTTTCTTTTGAGTTTGCAGGTCTCTTTGAGGTTTCGCATAGTGCAATATTGCGATGAAAACTTGAACTCCCTTTTGCATCTTCCAAATTCTTTTTTCATAAACATCTTGTCAAAACTGAAATTATGGGCCACCAAAACATCCGCTTCCCTGAAGTCCTCGTTTATTTCTTCTATACTGTCCTTGAACTCATGATTTCCGGAAAGTTCCTCAAGTTTGCCGGGAGTAAAGCCATGAATCATATATGCCGCATATTCCATGTACACTACTTTGAAAAAGAAATTTTTCGCCTGCACTTTGCCGTCATCGTCAATTATGTAGGACAGCTGGCAAATCTGTCCCGGTTTCAATCCTGTTGTTTCCGTATCAAAAACCAATGCCTTCATGAAACTACCTCGAATCCTTTTTTCTTAATTATAGGCAATATTTGCCCATCGGTCAAACATGACCCGCTTTTTCGTCATTAAAAGCATTTTTTTTGCAAAACCTTCACTTTTTTATAGTATAATAACAATTATTCTATGAAAGGAAACACCCTATGAAACCAAAAAAACTTTCGAAAAAATCGATTTTATTGATTTTATTTTTTGTTATCAACCTTATTATATTCATTTATGCCATAAAAACTTACGCTCAGAGCCAATATTCCAATTTCATTGAAAAAGAAAAAAACAAATTTTATTCTCAAGTAAATGAACTTTCGTACAAAATATCCGTGTCCGAATCTTCCTTCCATTCTCTAGTGGGCTTTTTATTGTCAAATCAGCTTGACAACAATTTGGAGGAAAAAATGGACGACTATATGGAAAGGCACGAGTCCGACTTCACAGTATCAAGCAGGATTTTAATATCGACGAAAAACGATTCAAACTATGTGTATCCAAAGGGCTCGGCTTCGGATGAACTAATCGATTCAAGAATTACCGAATTCAATGCAAGGCTGCGCTTCAGCCCCGCTATCAATAAGCTTGACCTTTTAGGCCCCCTGAAATTGCCTGCTGGCGATTCCGAATTTTTCATCCTGCAACAGTTCATTGCAAACGAAAACAGGCTTTTGGGAGCCATTAATGTTTTTATCCCCTTTGAAAAACTTGTGGATCAAATATACACCCAGTCCAATGGAAACGCCCTTGCATATTCAATAAGAAACACTAGAGGCAAAACGATTTTCGGTGAAGACACCGTGTTCGACGATCCCGATTTCACTTCTCCCATAGTTGTGCCGGGAGGCAAGTGGCAAATTGCGGCCTCAATCAAAGACAAAAGCGTCTTTTACGACTCCATTTTAGAAACATTGATTTTCAGTATTTTCCTTATTTCTTTGGCTTCTATATTTACATACGCTATTCTGAACAGAAACAGGCAACTTGAGAACCTTGTCGACTTGAAAGGCGCTGAACTCGAAGACTCAACAAGCAAGTTCGACTCTTTTATTCAATACATGCCTTTCCCAATAGCTTTTGGCGAAAAGAACGGCAATCTCTTATACTCAAACATTGATAACAAGGCTCTTGAATCTTTTTTGCCGCCCGAAAACAAGATCGAGGCGCTCTACAGGGAAAAACATATTTCCTACGAGGAGTCAATCGAACACGATGGAAAAAATTATGTCTATGTGACTCATAATTTCCTGATTGACCAGACGTCAGAGCCTCTTTTGGCCAGCGTAAGATTCGATATTACAAAGATGAAAAAAACAAGCCAAGCCTTGACTGATCTTTTAAATGAAAACGAGAAAATATACTTTGCCACTATAAAAAGCCTTGCAAATACCATTGACGCAAAGGATACCTACACAATGGGCCACTGCAGGAGGGTTTCTCATTACGCGGCAATAATTGCCAATGAAATGAACCTTTCATCCGATGAAATCACAGCTCTCAACTATGCCGCAAACATACACGACATCGGAAAAATAGGAGTAGAGGAAAACATACTCAACAAACCCGGAAAGCTTACAGAAAGCGAGTACGAACACCTTAAAAAACACTCGGAAATCGGATATACTATTGTAAAAGATATAAATTTTCTCAAGCCTGCAAGCCAAGCTATACTTCAACATCACGAAAGATATGACGGAACGGGCTACCCCAATGGAAAAAGCGGAGATGATATCAATCTTCTTGCAAGGATACTGGCTGTTTCAGACGCCTACGACGCAATGACAACAAAACGCGTCTACAGAAAAAGAGCCCTTACCAAATCAGAGGCCCTCAAAGAAATTCACAAAAACAAAAATACTCAATTCGACCCTGCAGTTGCAGATGCATTCATAAAAGCCATGGAGAAGAATATACAATTCATGCCGGATATTCTCCAGTTCTAAAAACATTCTGTATTGGGGGTACAGCACAGGTGTATATGCTTATTATTTTTCCTTCTTGCAATTCAAGAATAACAGGACAAATAAGGTTGTCTTTGTTTCCCCTCGCCATTATTATGCATGGATAACCCCAAAGGTTCTTGTGGAAATTGATTTTGGCAAGGCCCCATGACGGGTAGTCGGAAGGGAAGTACCCCAATTCCGCATATACTCTCCCATCGTCCTCCGAACTTCTCTTTTTCATCCTGCCCTTTATGCGGTCCTTTGCCTCTTTGCCCTTCAATTCCGGAAAGGAAACCGCTTGCGCGCTGTAAACCACGTCTTCCGACAAGTAAGGTTCAATTATGCTGAAGTCAAGATGGTTCCAGGCTTTTGCATAAAGTTTTACCAATTCCAACTCACTCATATGTGTCACATCCTCATTTTCTTTTTGCCGTTATTCATTTATTCAAAAAACAAATTGCAAATTCCTTCTTTTGACAACAAAAAAACTCCCAAAGGAAGTTTTTTGGAAATTTTATTCTATCATTTTATCTTTATCTTTTATCTTTTTCTGCAATCTGTAATCTGTAATCTGTCATCTGATCAATGCATCATGTTTTGGATAATCTTGTCGGATGGAATCTTGACATTTATGTCTTCCGAGTCAAAACTTGGCAAGCCGTTCTTTTCTGCTTCTTCCGATACCGATTCCATCAGCGCTTCCATCGTGAATTGTATCACTGCAAGCATTTCAACAATCTCTACAGGCATTTCATCAGGACCAGCATATCGCTCATCCAGGTAAGTCTGCAGATTCTGTGTTATGGAATCTGTAACATCCTTATAATTTGAAGCCTTTTTGTCTGCAATTATGTCTTTCAACCTTATTACAATCTCTTTTGTCATATATAACCCTCCTTTTTTTCATATATGTAAGGGTCGCATGATTGCTTTATTATTATATTAGCAATATTACTATTTTTCCCGTTTAAAAGCAAGCTTGTTGTTTGTTTTGCCGCCCTGCAAACTTTCTTGTAAATAAGGTATTTCCCTTTTGTAATACCTCTTTTCCCCCTGTCAGCATGTTTGCCTGCATAGAAGCCCTAGAATCGGCAAAGCGATTTCCTAATGCATCTTATGTGTCTCCTGCACTGTTTCCTTGGCCAAATCCCAAATTCAGGGCTTATGAGGCGCAATGTTTTAGCGTAAGGGGAGTGTGGAAAAATTTCTCCGAAGCTGTTTTCCTCCCATTTAAGCTATGGGGTCTATCTGCCCCATAGGCGGATCTTCATCAAGAAAAAAAAGTGCCAATGTACCCGGTCCTGAATGGGCCCCAATGGCACATCCTATAAAATCTATCACTATGTGTTTGGGTTTGAATCTTTCTTCTATCATTTCTGCAAACTTTTCCGCCGATTTCAAATCGTCGCCATGATTTATGCCGATAACCTGATTTTCAAGATTTGCGCCCCTTTCTTCAATCAGTCCAATCATTCTTTTATGCAAATGCTTCTTCCCTCTCGCTTTTTCAATCGGAATCAATGAACCTTCCTGAACATCGAGTATGGGTTTTACATTAAGCAATCCTCCGACTAAAGCCTGGGCTCTGGAAACCCTTCCTCCCCTGAAAAGGTATTCGAGTTGATCCACGGTAAAAATATGCTGCATATGTCTGGAATAATAATCGGCCGCATCTACAATTTCATCCAAGGAATATCCCTTTTCAGCCATTTGCGCGGCCTTTAGAACTACAAGACCCATTCCTCCTGAAGCACATTTTGTATCAACTATTCTTATGCGTTTTTCAAGGCCCGGATATTTCTCACTCAGGTTCTCAATTACTATTCTTGCCGTATCGCATGTGCCTGAAAGTTTTGATGAAAAACTAAGGTAAAGGCACTCCCTGTCCTTGTAGCTTTCAAAAACCTTCATCAATTCTGCAAGCGGAATTTGTGCTGTTTTATATACATTTCCGGCTCTCATGCCGTCGAAAAGTTCTTTAGGCTCAATAGAAACACCATCCAGACGCTCATACTCACCATAATTAACCAACAAAGGCATGACTTCTATGCCATATGCCTCGATGATATCCTTGCCCAAATCGCACGCGCTGTCTGTAATTATTTTTATGCCCATTCATATTCCCTCCCTTGGAAA
>CAZXWC010000103.1:0-5058 GCA_964644525.1 uncultured Peptostreptococcaceae bacterium | reverse complement strand
CATACAGGCCAAAGATGGAAGACATAATCGATGGCGTTAAGGGAATGTTCTAGTTTTTCACCTTATTGCAACGAAAGGAGAAAAAAATGGATTTCACTAATAAAGTAGTAGTAGTAACAGGCGGCAGCCAAGGAATAGGAAGATCGATTTGCATGAGTTTTGCAAAAGCTGGAGCAAAAGTGTTTATTTTCGATGTCAATGAGGCTGGCGCAAGAAGTGTGGCTGATGAAATTGTTGAAGATGGCGGTTTTGCAGAGGTCTATAAAACTGATGTTTCAGATTATCAAAATGTTGAGGCAAACATATCATCTATCATGAAAGAAAATGGAAGGATTGATGTTTTGGTCAACAATGCTGGAATAGTCGACAGCAGGCCGCTCGTTGAACTGAATGACCGGGATTTCGACAGGGTCATAAGCATAAACCTCAAGGGAGTATTCAATACATGCCATAGTGTTTTGCCGATTATGATGGAGCAAAAGTATGGCAAGATTGTAAACATAGCATCAATAGCCGGCAAAGTTGGAGGAGGCATATTCGGAAATACCGTCTACGGAACATCCAAAGCCGGTGTGATAGCCCTCACCAAGGGATTGGCAAGAGAAGGCGGACCATATGGCATAAATGCAAATGCAATATGCCCTGGACCGGTAAACACTTCAATGATTGCCGATTTCAAAGGCGAAGCAAGAGCCAATTTTTTAAAGGGCATTCCTCTTAGAAGATTTGCAGAACCGGCAGATATTGCAAATGTGGCTATTTTCCTTGCTTCCGATGAAGCCAGACATGTTTCGGGCGAGATAACCGATGTTGACGGCGGAATAATGAGAGACTAAGGAGAGCTTGAAATGACAATGATGAATGCAATAGTAAAAACGGCTCCCGAAGCAGGGGCGGTATACAAAAAAGTTGAGATGCCAAAGCATAAGTCTGATGAAATATTGATTAAGGTGAAAGCTGCAGCGGTTTGCGGTACAGATCTTCACATTCATGATTGGAACTCTTGGGCCGAAGGCGTTGGAATGAACCTTCCATCTGTTATGGGGCATGAATGCTCGGGTGAAATAGTGGCTGTCGGCGACGATGTAAAGAATCTGAGTGTAGGCGACTATGTTGCTGTAGAGACCCATATACCTTGTGGAGAGTGTTACCAGTGCGAAAATGGAGAGCAGCATATATGCCGGAATCTTAAGATGTTTGGCATTCACACAGACGGTTGCTTTGCAGAATATGCAGCTGTTCCGGCAATCGTAGTGAGAAAAATCTCCGAGAACATTCGTCCGGAAGTTGGAGCAATGCTTGAACCATTGGGTGTTGGATTCCGGGCAGGCCTTGAAATGCAGGTGGCAAGCAAGAAAGTTGCAGTAATAGGATGTGGACCGATAGGACTTTTGGCAATAGCATCAATAAAAGCATTGGGGGCTGCGGAAATCTATGCGGTCGATATTATTGATGAAAGGTTGGAATTGTCTGAGGATCTTGGTTCGACATACCGCTTCAACTCAAAAGAAGTTGATGTGGTTGAAGAGATAATGAAGCTTACTGCTGGTGTTGGAGTTGACGCTTTCATAGACGCATCGGGTAATGTTCATGCAATAAACCAGGGTTTCAAGTTTCTCCGCAAGGGAGGACAGGTCGGACTTGCGGGACTTCCATCCAAACCTATTTCATTGGATTTGGGTTCCGATGTGGTATTCAAGGAAGCTAAAATAACCGGTTTCCACGGTCGCAAGATGTTTGACACTTGGACAAAAATGGAAAATATGCTTTCGAACAATTTGCTTTATGTAGATCCTGTGGTAACCCATGTCATGCCTTTGGAAAAATACCACGAAGCTGTGGAACTTTTGAAGGCGGGAAAAGGAAGCAAAATTATATTGCAGCCATAGGTCTTAAATATAAAGGTTGTCAAAAAACGCAAAAGAAAACAAGAGGAGGAGCAAAATGAAAAGAATCTTAGCATTATTGATGGTACTTGTCATGGTAGTAGGAGTATTTGCCGGATGTTCTTCAAAACCAGCCGAAGAGGGCGGAGCTGAAGAAGTAGAAGCAGTACACTTGAAAATGAACCTGACAACAAACGAAAATTCAACATGGTTTTTGGGAGCATCTAAGTTCAAGGAAATCGTTGAAGAAAAAACTGATGGGAAATATATCATAGACATATTCCCGAGTGAGCAGCTTTCGGGCGGAAACCAGGTTAAGGGTCTTGAAATGGTTCAAACAAGCACAACAGACCTTGATATCCACTCGACTATAATTTACACTATCATGGATCCTAAATTTACAGTTGTAAACATGCCTTGGATGATTCCGACTTATGAAGAGGCTGATGCAGCAATGGCTGGAGAAGGCGGACAAGCCATCTTCGAATTGGCAAAAGAAAACGGTGTTGTTCCATTGGCTTTTGGTGAGTCAGGATACAGACAAATAACTAATAGCGTTCGTCCTATCACTGAAGCTGCAGATCTTGACGCAATCAAGCTTAGAGTTCCTGGAATCAAAATGTTCGTAGACCTGTTTGATGTATTGGGAGCTAACCCGACAACAATGGACTTCGCAGAAGTGTTCACTTCATTGCAACAGGGAACTATCGACGGACAAGAGAATCCTCTCGACATCATCAAATCTTCAAAATTGGAAGAAGTGCAGGAATATCTTTCACTTTGGAACTATGTATATGACGCTCTTCTCATGAGTGCAAGCACAAAAACTTGGGAAAGACTTACAGACGAAGAAAAAGTAATCTTCCAAGAGGCTGCTACAGAAGCAATGAACTACCAAAAAGAGCAGAACAGAGCTAAAGATGAAGAAAACCTTGCCTACTTGAAAGAGAACATGGAAGTAGTTGAAGTTACTCCTGAAAAAATAGCTGAATTCAAGAAATTGGCCAAGCCGGTATACGAATCTTATGAAGAGATTATCGGAATGGAGCTTCTTGAGACATTTGGATACGAGAAATAAGAGTTTAATTAAGAGAGTGTGTATGGACCCTTTATGGGTCCATACGGCTCTTGAATTTGTCAAAGGAGGTTAAACATGAAAAAAGTTATCAATAATTTCGAAGAATATTTTTTGGCTGTAAGCTTGGTAATTATGGTAGCGATTAACTTTGGGAATGTGTTGTCGAGATATTTCATCCACACTTCATGGGCTTTTACTGAAGAACTTTTAGTTATCCTTTTCGTATGGAATACAATGTTGGCTTCAGCCATGGCATTCAAACACGGAGCCCATTTAGGGCTAAGCGTATTGACGGATTTATTCCCAGATCGATTCCAAAAGTATGTAGTTATTTTTGGGGCAGTTTTAACAATTGGACTTATGGCGCTACTTGCGCGTTATGGTGTTGACATGGTTGCAAACCAAATCAAATATAATCAAAAGACTCCGGCAATGGATTTGCCTGAATGGATTGCCAGCTTATCCATAACATTTGGTGCCATTGTTATAATATTCAGAGTTGTTCAGGCTACAGTTTTAGATTTGAGACAAAAGAAAATAAAAATGCAATTGAAGGAAGGAGGGGAATAAGATGGCATTGACATTGTTCGGAACATTTTTCATTTTGCTTATTTTAAATATTCCAATAGCCGTATCGCTTGGACTTTCGACAATAATATCTTTGGTTCTAAATGACTTTCCGCTATCCATGTTTCCTTCAATGATGTATGCGTCAATAGGAAAATTCACATTGTTGGCGGTGCCGTTTTTTATTTTGGCTGGAATCATTATGGAATACGCAGGAATATCGAAAAGACTTATTAAACTTGCAAACGTAACAGTTGGGCACCTAAAGGGCGGACTGGCTCTGGTTACTGTAATTGTGTCGGTTTTCTTTGCCGCTATTTCAGGTTCCGGACCAGCAACGGTTGCAGCTCTTGGAACAATACTAATACCGGCAATGGTTTCGGCGGGTTATGACAAAGGAATGGCTTCTGCTTTGGTTGCCTCTTCGGGCGGTATTGGAATAATCATCCCGCCAAGCATAGCCTTTGTAGTTTTCGGAGTTTTGGCCGAAGTGTCTATAGGAAAGCTTTTTATCGCAGGAATAATACCGGGCATGCTTGTAGGTTTGGCACTTGTGCTTGCAAGTCTTTATATGCTCAGAAAAAATGAAAATCTTGTCAAAATGGAAAAAAGTTCGGGTAAAGAAGTTTGGGATGCCTTCAAGGATGCCTTTTGGGGTCTCATGACTCCGGTTATTATACTTGGGGGAATTTACGGTGGATTCATGACTCCTACAGAAGCAGCCGGCGTTGCTGTTGTTTATGGAATGTTTGTAGGACTATTCATATACAAGGAAATAAAATTGAATAAACTCGGTGAGTTGTTCGTCAAGGCATCAATATCTTCAGCAACTGTAATGTTCATTGTTGCAAATGCAAGTGTCTTTGCCTGGCTTCTCACTACTGGAAGGATTGCATCCACTATGGCTGCGGGTCTTCTTGGAATAACGAGCAGTAAGATTGGAATACTTCTTATTATGAATCTTATTTTTCTTGTTTCAGGATGTTTCATCGACGCCATATCAGCCTTCTATATTTTGGTGCCGATAATGCTTCCGATTGTTAATGAAATCGGAATGGATCCTGTATTGTTTGGTGTATTTATGACAGTAAACCTTGCAATAGGTCTCGCAACACCACCTGTTGGAATCAATCTTTATGTTGCGTGCAACATAGTGAATTTACCTTTGAAAGAAATTTCATACAAGGTGCTGCCATTCATTTTTGCAATGCTTGTTGCTCTTATGATGATAACATTCATCCCACAGATTACTTTATGGTTGCCAAGTGTAATGGGCATGTAGTAAAAGCTTAAAATTCAAATTGCTTCTTTATAGTACAAACAAATGCAAAAATCGTACCTTTAGCACTGTTCAAAAAATGAGCGGTGCTAAAATTTTGAGCACACAAACTAATGCCTTGCAATAGCAGAGCTGATATGGAGGGCGGGAATATTCTGCTCAAATTTTGAGCAGAATGCCGCTGGGGAAATTAAAATAGTATTGAGGGCAAAACCCGGTAAAAAAAGCCGGAAAGCCTGAAAACAGCG
>CAZXWC010000102.1:0-5204 GCA_964644525.1 uncultured Peptostreptococcaceae bacterium | reverse complement strand
GCCATGTAAAAAAATGCTTCGGAATATTCCAGGGCAAGGAAATGAAGATAGCCGTTAAAATAAGGCCACCCTTCATCCAGCCAGTAAGGGAAAGGATAATAGCCCAGGGGCAGACAATAACCGACATTCCCGAAGAGAACGCAATACTTCTCAAGGCCACAACCCAGGGCATGGATGCCATAGCCAACTGGATACTGGGGATGGGAGCATCCGCAGAGGTTATAGAGCCTCTTGAACTGAGAGAGGTCGTAAAAACAAAAATTGTCCAGGCGGCAAACATTTACGACAGAAAATAGCTGCAAGCCGCAAAAAAATTGACACATACATTACAAAAAAGAAAAAATATGGTATAATGTAAGAGCAGTAAACAATTAAATAAATGCATTTATCAAGATTCGGACGAGAGAACGGCTCGATGACTCCGAGGCAACCTGCCAAGCGGCAAGGTGCCAAAACCGACAAAGTTGAAGCTTTGGATGATAAGTGGGCGAATTATGAAATATGCCCCGCACTTTCCAAGTGTGGGGTTTTTATGAAGCCGGCCCTGCGCATCCAAAGCGCGGGTTTTTCTATTTAAAAGGAGGAAACAGAAAATGAAAAGAATCGATTTGAGGAAGATTCAAGAGTATTACCGGGATGATCTTTTTGGTGACAGTGATTACGAAGAGGATGAAGGGGGCTACTACATGCTGGAGGACGAAAACAAGTTTTTCGGTGTAGAGGATGGTGGAGAAGAGGACAAAAAATCAAGAGATTATATTGTTGGCATACCGGAAGATTATCCGGCTGTAACGGCATTGAGGTTTGCTCTGAAGATGGAAGATGAAATGCTTGAAAAAATGATAAAGGCACGCGTATCTTATAGAAAGAAATATGGACTTCTGGAAAATGCCGATGATGACATGAAGTCGGAAGATGAAATACTGAGCTATTTGAGGATTATGGTTAAGCTTGGAGATATAGAGTGTGTGCACAAGGCAATTGAAAACCTGGTTGCCAGCGGAAATCTAAGAGGATACTTTTTCACCAGAGTTCTGGTAGAGGATTTGACATACACTTACCACAATAGCGAACTGGTAGCAAAGCTTTGCCTTAATATGATACCGACCTTCAATGTCGAAATTGGAGCAGACGAGGACCTGACTGAATACTACGAGGTGTACGGTGAAGATACAAGCCTGGAAGAAATGAATAAATGCCGCTCTGAGGCAAACGCGGAGTTTCTGGGCTTTTTAGGTGCGTCGTTTGATGACATGCCGGACCAGGAAATTGCCGATCGTTACACGGAAATAATACAAAAGAAATTGGATGAATTAAATATCGCATAAATCTTATATTCCTGCCAATATATGTCCACAATCAATGATACCGTTAAAACGACTATGCAGATGGGGGATCACTTTTCTTGCAAAGCAAATCCCCCAAACAAACTGCAAAAGAGATAAATCAGCAAGAATTTTCAAAAAAAACAACAATAATTAAAAATATTTCCCAATTCGACATTTTTCGCGGAAGGATTTCCAATTCGTATATATAAATACTAAAGATGGATAAAAATTCAATCAAAAAATATTTGCAGCCAATTCCTTGAAGACTGGAATCCAACGAATCAGAAAAAATCAAAGAAAATAAGAAAAGAGATAAAACAATGAAAAACATCATAGAAAACAAAAAACTGGTAATTGACTGCAATAATGATAAAGAGCTTTACGATTTCTACCGCGGCAATCTTGAGGAAGCCAAGAATGGGCTTTACATGTACAGGAAGGCCAAAGATGGAATACTCAATTTCAAAATAGATTTCGGTAAAACCGCAAGCAAAGCCAAAGAAAACCCTGTGCTGGGAGGAATAATGGGACTTTGCGTTGCAGACGCCCTTGGAGTCCCTGTGGAGGGGGCAAGCAGGGACAAGCTGAAGAAAGTTCCGGTTAAGGGCATGGATAGAAAGGGCAGATTCGGCATGGCCCCGGGCACCTGGTCCGATGACTCGTCCCTGACGCTTTGCCTTGCAGACAGCCTTGCAAGAGGATTCGACTACAAAGACATGATGAACAAATTTTCAGACTGGCTGTTTCATGGAAAATTCACACCGCAGGGGGAAGCCTTCGGAATAGGAAACGGAACCTATAGAGCAATAATGAGCTTTGATGACGAAATAGAACCCTTGCTTTGCGGCGGAAAAGAAGAAGGTGACAACGGAAACGGATCCCTCATGAGAATACTGCCCCTGGTCTTTTACATCAGGGCAGAGCTTGGAAAAGACTTCATTGGAAATAAAGTGGCAATGGATGCAATTGACAATGTCTCCTCCCTAACCCATGCCCATAAAAGAAGCGTTGTGGCCTGCGGAATATACCTTTCAATAGCATCCCGCCTGCTTGACGGAGAAGCGCTTGATAAAGCGGTTTCAATAGGCTTTGAAAATGCAATAGATTATTATGCAAAAAAAGAAGACTGCAAAGCGGAACTGCACCACTTCCAAAGGATTTCAGAGCCGGACTTCAAAGACCTTGCCGAGAAAGAAATTAGAAGCAGCGGATATGTTGTGGATACCCTGGAAGCGGCTCTATGGTGCCTTCTTAACACAGCTTCCTATAAAGACTGCGTTCTAAAGGCAGTAAACCTGGGGGAAGACACCGACACAGTCGGCGCCGTGGCAGGAGGCCTTGCGGGAATTCGTTACGGGTATAAGTCAATCCCGGATGAATGGTTGGAGCATATTGTGAAAAAGGAAATGATAATAAGCGTTTGTGAAAACTTGATCAAGGAGATCAAATAGAGCATAAGCTATTACGAGCATTTTGCGAATTATTTCGAAGCAACAGATCAAGAAATACTGGCAATAAACGACCTTCTCCACAAGGCAAAAAAACTACTTCAGGAAAAGTATAAGCCGGATGGCTTCAACATAGGAGTAAACATAGGCTTCGACGCCGGCAAGACAATATTCCACCTGCATGTGCACCTCATACCAAGATACAAGGGGGATGTGGAAGACCCAAGAGGCGGAGTAAGGCATTTGAAAGAAGAGCTTGTGCCGTATAAGGGTTGAATTTTGAACTATATAAAATAGTGGGAGTAGGTAATCTTATGAAAAACGGTCTATACGAAAAAATAATCGATGAAGTGATAGAACAAGATATCAACAATCATTCTGTAAAAAAACGTGTTGTTGAGGAATCCGAGGAAGCACAGGTTATTTCTTTAGCCTATCAAAAGGCTTTGCGAGAAAAACTTAGTCAGCTTACGAAAGAAGAAAGAATCTCGCTGATTAACAAAATAAGCGATGAACTTAAGTTGCCTGCATTTTTGATGGAAGGGGATCTTCCGGATAGAAGTATGGTTCAGCTTCTTGCTGTTCATGACAATAGAGAAAACTTAAAGACATTAACGGATAACAGACCAAAATCTTCTTTGGCGGGTAGTACTCTCTTTACTGGGCAAGGTTCTTTAACACTTGAAAGTGAATTAAAACGCGAAATAAGAACAGCTGATAGAATGGATTTTCTCATTTCCTTTATTAAGTTTAGTGGTTTGAGACTTCTTTTAGATGATTTAAAAGCTTTTACAGCAGCTGGTAAAAAGCTCCGGGTTATTACTACATCATATATGGGAGCAAGTGACTTTAAGGCAATTAAAACCTTAGCCGAACTTCCTAATGTTGAGGTGAAAATTTCTTTTGATACAAAGAGAACTAGGCTCCATGCAAAGGCATACTATTTTGAAAGAGAAACAGGCTTTAGTACTGCATACATAGGTTCATCAAATATGTCTAATCCGGCCTTGTCAAAAGGCTTGGAATGGAATCTTAAGGTTTCAGAATATACATCTCAAGATGTTATGGCGAAGTTTCGCAGAACATTTGAAACCTACTGGAATGACCAGGAGTTTGCGACATTTGACCCAAACAGCGAGGATCATTGCAAAGAGCTTAGAACTTCACTAAGCTACGATAGAAGCAATGGTTCGAATGCTGTATTTTTTGATTTGAGGCCATATCCATACCAAACAGAAATACTCGAAGAATTACAGAAGGAAAGGGAAGTTTTTGAGTCGTATCGTAATCTTGTGGTTGCTGCAACTGGAACAGGAAAGACCATGGTGGCTGCTTTTGATTATAAGGCTTTTATAAAAAACCATGAAGGGAATAAATTATTATTCTTAGCGCATCGAGAGGAAATATTAAAGCAGAGTTTAATGACCTTTAGAGGTGTTCTTAGAGACCAAAACTTTGGAGAGCTTTGGAATGGTAAAGAGAAGCCAATCGAATATAATCATGTGTTCGCAACTGTTCAAACATTGAGTCGCGGAGATAGATATAAGCAATTTAATCCGGATGAATTTGATTACATCGTTATTGATGAATCTCATCGTGTAAAGGCCAATTCTTATTTTGGTATGATTGACTATTTTTCTCCTGAAATATTGTTAGGGCTTACGGCAACACCGGAGCGCATGGATAATAAGGATATAAGAGAGTATTTTAATAATAAAATAGCTTCTGAAATAAGGCTTACTGAAGCAATTAACCGAAAACTCTTATCTCCATTTCATTATTTTGCTGTTACTGATCCTGTTAGTTTAGAGAATATGCAATGGCAACGAAGTGGATATAAAATTGATCAACTTGAAAATGTATATACAAGTAATACGGAGCGTGTAGGGGTAATACTTGATTCTCTCGAAAAATATCTTACTGATGTGAGAATCTTTAAAGGTTTAGGCTTTTGCGTTAGTATAGCGCATGCTGATTTCATGGCTAACAAATTCAATGAAGCTGGAATACCTTCCATAAGCCTTACTTCTAATACTGATGATGGGAAAAGAAAAAAAGCTAAAGAACAACTTCAAACTGGAGAAATCAATTGTATTTTCACCGTAGATTTATTTAACGAGGGAGTAGATATTCCAGAGGTTGATACAGTCCTTTTCCTTAGACCAACAGAATCACTTACGGTATTTCTCCAGCAGCTTGGTAGAGGTTTGAGGCTAACAGAAGACAAGGAAGCTTTGACGGTCCTTGATTATGTTGGTCAGGCTCATAAGGATTATGACTTTAGTATGAAATTTAGGGCGCTAATGGGTAAAACAAAGAAATCTTTAAAGAAAGAAATTGAAGAAGAGTTCCCGAGCATGCCTAAAGGGTGCCATATCAGACTCGAGAAAATTGCTCAAAAGCATATTCTTAATAGCATTCAGTCATC
>CAZXWC010000101.1:0-5212 GCA_964644525.1 uncultured Peptostreptococcaceae bacterium | reverse complement strand
CCAATTTGATCCCTGTATAATTTTTTTGCCAAAATACCCAGCCAAAGCATGTCGACAACCATAAAGACAAAAAATACGACAATATATGTTTTAAAGAATTGCATCATTTCGAACCCCTCCTTTGTAGTATTTGATTTCTACCCAAAGGAGATGAATGAAAACCATGCATTAAAACCGCCGAGCTAAATGGCGCTCGGCAGCTTGATTTCATCATTCCCTTTTTCTGTCCTGGATTCAATTGGAACGTAGTCCTCGAAAACCCGCACATACTTGTATGCCGGTCTTATGATTTTCTTGTCGCTCATTACTTGCTCTATCCTGTGTGAGCACCATCCGGCAACCCTTGCGGTTGCAAACAGGGGGGTGTACAATTCTTTGGGTATGTTAAGCATTTCATAAACGAGTCCGGAGTACAAGTCCACATTTGCGCATATCATCGCGTCCTCGCCTTTTATTTCCTTGAATATTCCCTTTGTCAATTCCTCTATGTTCTTGTACAATTGATAAGTTTCACAATTATCTTTTTCCATTGCCAGCTTTGCGGCTTCCTTCTTCAGTATTTCCGCCCTTGCGTCTGAAATTGTATAGACCGCATGCCCCATGCCGTAAATGAGTCCTGAACGGTCGTTCGCTTCTTTTTTCAAAATCTTAATAAGATATTTTTTCAATGCCTTTCTATCGCTATAGTCGCAATTTTCCTTAATGTCGTCAATCATTTCCCTGACCTTTATGTTGGCTCCTCCGTGTTTAGGGCCTTTAAGACAGCCTACCGCGGCGGCAATGGCAGAATATGTGTCAGTTCCGGTTGAAGAAACTACATGGGTTGCGAAAGCGGAATTGTTGCCGCCTCCATGGTCGGCATGGATAAGGAGGCAAAGATCCAAAACTGAAGCTTCGGTCTCTGTGTATTCATTGTCGGGCCTTATCATATGGAGTATGTTCTCGGCTGTTCCAACGCCTTTTTGGGGAGAGTGTATGAAAAGGCTCTTGTTGTCAAAATAATGGGCTTTTGCCTGGTAACCGTATGAAATTATGGTTGGGAATCTCGCCAGGAGCATTATGCTCTGCAAAAGAAGATTTTGAGAATCAGTATCGTCCGGATTCTCGTCATGGGAATAAAGTACAAGTATGCTTCTTTGAAGTTTATTCATTATGTCCTTGGATGGAATCTTCAAAATCATGTTTTCCGTGAAAGAAATGGGTAATTCACGAAATTCATCAAGAACTTGGTTGAAAGCCTTGAGCTTTTGTGCCGTAGGCAATTCTCCGAACAATAAAAGATATGCCGTTTCCTCAAATCCTCTCCTTTTTTCATTGACGCAAGCATTTACAATATCTCTCATTTCAATCCCTCTGTAATAAATTTTCCCTTCAGTCGCTTTCTTTATTCCGTCCTTCATGACATATCCAACAACACTGCTAACCTCGGTGAGTCCAACTACAACACCCGTTCCGTTCTTGTTTCTGAGACCGCTTTTAATTTTATATTTATCATAAAATTCAGGATTTATTGTATTATTTTCCTCCAACAAACCGGACATATCTTTTACAAAGCCTTTTACATCCATCATTTCGTCTCCTTCTTTCACCGATTCAATATACTTATGATTTCATTTTTCATGTCTTGAGTCGAGGCATTTCCTCCAAGGTCCGCAGTTCTCACCTTTCCGTCCTCTATTACCTTTGAAACGGCTTTTTCGATTTTTTCGGCGGCATGGGTCTCTCCTATGTGCCTAAGCATCATTGCACCCGAAAGTGTCAATGCTATGGGGTTTGCAAGCCCTTTTCCGGCAATATCCGGCGCACTCCCGTGTACCGCCTCGAAAATGGCTGTATCGTCGCCTATGTTGGCTCCAGGTATCATCCCGAGGCCTCCAACAAGACCGGATCCCAAATCGGAAAGTATGTCTCCGTAAAGATTCATGGTGGCAATTACTCCGAACTGCTCAGGGTTCATGACCATCTGCATGCACATGTTGTCTATTATGATTTCCTCAAGTCGCAAATCATATCTTTCGGCCATTCTTCTGGCAACATCAAGAAACATTCCGTCTGCAAGCTTGAGTATGTTTGCCTTGTGGGCAACCGTCAGTTTGTCATAACCATTTTCTTTGGCGTATTCAAAAGCTCTCTTAAGCACTTTTTCGGATGCGCTGCGTGTAATTCTCTTGACGGCCTCCACGCAGTCCTCGTCGACAACCCTCTCTATGCCTATATAAAGTCCTTCGGTGTTTTCCCTGAAAATTGTCATGTCCACGTCTTCATATCTGCTCTCGAGCCCCTTAAGGCTCTTGATCGGTCTTATATTTGCATATAAATCATATTTTTTGCGAAGCGCAACATTTACGCTTCTGAATCCGCTTCCTATTGGAGTTGTAATCGGCCCTTTCAGAACTACTTTATTTTTTTCTATGCTTTTGAATACAGAATCGGGTATGAGGCTGCCTGTTTCTTCAAAAACCTTTTTGCCGGCATTGACCTTTTCCCATATTATCCTTACTCCCGAAGCCTCGATTATTTCGACAGCGGCTTCAGAAACTTCCGGCCCTATTCCGTCACCCGGCACAAGAGTAATTTCATATTTGTTCATGGCTTTTGTCCTTTCATCTTCATACTGTTGATTGTTCCTCCAGCAAGCAGGGTTTTTCTGTCCCTGTCCGATCCGGTCATGACGGCCAGTATTGAAGTCCCTTTGCTTCTATTCTCTATTACGACTTCCGATCCGCTTTTTATGGCTTCACCGACATTTCCCAAATACAGTTCGTCATACAAGCCGATCTTGTCATAGTCGTCGGGATTCTTGAATTCCAAAGGCAGGATGCCGGCATTTATAAGATTGGCCTTGTGAATTCTGGCAAAAGATTTCACCAAAACCGCTTTGACCTTAAGATGCAGAGGCACAAGCGCCGCATGTTCACGGCTTGAACCTTGGCCGTAGTTTTCACCGCCAACGACAATGCCTCCCCCGAACTTGTCGGAACGCTCCTTGAAGTCGTCGCATTGGGTTCCGAAACAGTGCTTGGAAAGCTCCGGGATGTTGGACCTGAATGGAAGAAGTTTTGCGTTTGACGGCATAATATCGTCAGTTGTTATGTTGTCGCCGGTCTTAAGGAGCACTTTGCCTGTATATGTTTGACCAAGCTTTTCCGAAAGCGGAAAGGGCTTTATGTTGGGACCCATGGCTACTTCCGTTTCCCTCCTGCCCTTGCCAGGATATATGAAATAGTTGTCTTCAAAGAAATATTGGTCCGGCAAAGGCAAATCTATCGCTTGCCCAAGCTCAGTGGGATCCGACAGGATTCCTTTTATAGCCGAATATGCTGCGGTCTCAGGACTTACAAGATATACACCAGCTTGCATTGTTCCGCATCTGCCCTTGAAGTTCCTGTTGAACGTCCTAAGCGAAAGAGCTCCCGTCTTTGGCGCCTGCCCCATGCCTATGCAAGGACCGCAACCCGCCTCCAGCAACCTTGCTCCCGAAGCAATAAGGTCACCAAGAGCGCCATTGTCCGCCATCATTTTCAATATGTTTGAAGATCCCGGCGAAATCACCAGGCTTACATCGGGATGCACTTTTTTGCCTTTGAGTATTTGAGCCACCTTCATCAAGTCGGTATAGGATGAATTAGTGCAACTCCCTATGGCAACCTGGTCGATTGAAAAACCCTTTATCGATTCTATTTGGGCCACATTGTCTGGACTGTGAGGCATAGCGGCCATTGGTTTGAGACTTCCCAAATCCACTTGCAGCACAGAATCATAGAATGCATTTTCGTCGGCGCGAATTTCAAGATAGTCCCCTTTTCTTCCCTGCCTTTTAAGAAAATCCTCTGTTCTTTTGTCCGAAGGGAAAATGGAAGTCGTAGCGCCGAGCTCGGCCCCCATGTTTGTTATTGTCGCTCTGTCCGTAAGCGACAAGTCTGAAACGCCTTCTCCTGAATACTCTACAACATAACCGACTCCGCCCTTGACGCTGAGTTCCCGCAAGACGTGCAATATTACGTCTTTGGCTGTCACGTACGGATTCAAAGATCCCTCGAGCTTTACATTCATGACCTTGGGCACTCTTATTGAATAATGACCCTCAGCAATACCAACTGCCACGTCTAGTCCTCCCGCCCCTATTGCAATCATTCCCATGCCGCCGCATGTGGGTGTATGGCTGTCCGAACCTATCAAAACCTTGCCCGGCTTTGAAAATCTTTCCAGATGAATCTGGTGGCATATGCCATTACCTGGTTTCGAATAAACTATTCCATACTTTGCGGCTGCAGTTTTTATGAATTCGTGGTCGTCGGCATTCTCGAAACCCGCCTGCAGCATATTGTGGTCAATATACGCAACTGACAATTCAGTCTTTCTTTCAGAGACTCCCATAGCTTCAAGCTGAAGGTATACCATGGTTCCAGTAGAATCCTGCGTGAGGGTTTGGTCCACCTTGATTTTTATTTCATTCCCCTGTTTTAGGTCACCTTCCAAAAGATGGTTTTCCAAAATTTTATGCGTCAAGCTTTTTCCCATTCCTTTTCCCTCCGTTTACGAGTATATTTGTATGCAATTATACATGTAACCACATTGATAGTCAACACAATACTGTTATTTCTCATAATATTGATGCTGTTTTTAATAAAAATACTTGCACATTTTAATGTTTTATATCATAATATAATAGTCGACTACGGGGTGTGGCTCAGTTTGGTAGAGCGCTTGGCTGGGGGCCAAGAAGTCGCAGGTTCAAGTCCTGTCACTCCGACCAGACAAATGCTGCCTGAAGGAAACTTGGGCAGCATTTAATTTTGCAGTAAATTGAATACATAAGGCAAAACAACAAGGAAAAGGGGTCTGTCCCCTTTTCCTTGTTGTTTTTTTAAGTATTGTCTGAATTTTTAAATTTATTTTAAAATTACTGTTGCATTATCATATTTCATCTGTTATACTTCTCATTAATATATTATAAACGTTGATGGAGACAAAACTTTTTACAAAGCATTCACAGAGAGTCGGGAAGGTGGAAACCGACAGTGCGAAAAAGCGATGATCACTCTGGAGTTTTGCAGGCGAAACAAGTAGCTTGCAACGTTTGGCCCCGTTACCGGCCTAGGTTTGATAGAACCGACAAAGAGGCACATCAGTGCAATTAAGGTGGTACCGCGGAAAATCCGTCCTTGAAGTTTACTTCAAGGACGGTTATTTTTTTACAAAAAAGGAGGTG
>CAZXWC010000100.1:0-5449 GCA_964644525.1 uncultured Peptostreptococcaceae bacterium | reverse complement strand
GCTCTCTTGCTGTTCAGTTTTCAAAGACCGCTATTTCACTTGCTTTGCGCCTCTTGCTTTCGGCGACTCTGTTATAATATCATCTAGGGGTAAGCGTGTCAACAAATACTTGCCGTTTTTTTATCTTTTCTCCCACTCTTTTTTATAATGCAAATTTTATAACTGTTTTTATTTTTTTAGTTCGTGTTTTTACCTTCATCCG
Source organism: uncultured Peptostreptococcaceae bacterium (assembly GCA_964644525.1). Lineage (GTDB taxonomy): Bacteria > Bacillota > Clostridia > Peptostreptococcales > BM714 > BM714. The sequence continues at coordinate 5,247 of CAZXWC010000100.1, read as the reverse complement.
ACTCTTAATCAATATTTTATTCATCTATTATTCGGTTTGTTTTCAATAAAAGAAAAGGACGCCTACAGGCGCCTTTTTCTTTTATTGAAATTATTATTTCATTGGCAAACTTTTTATTGTTATTCATTCACAATAGGTTTCATTGTGGGGAAAAGTATTACGTCCCTTATGGATGGGGAGTCCGTCAAAAGCATCAGCAGTCTATCTATGCCTATTCCGAGTCCTCCGGTAGGCGGCATTCCGACTTCAAGCGCTCTTAAGAAGTCTTCATCCATTCTGTGCGCCTCTTCATCCCCTAATTCTCTTTGCTTCAACTGGGCTTCAAATCGACCCCTTTGGTCAATAGGATCATTAAGTTCAGAAAAAGCGTTGGCCAATTCCCAAGTATTGGCGAATGCTTCAAATCTGTTTGTAATCTCGGGATTATCCGGATTTCTCTTTGAAAGCGGCGAAACTTCAACCGGGTGATGAGTTATGAAAGTGGGCTGAACAAGATGTTCTTCAACATATTCCTCAAAGGCCTCATTGATAATATGACCTTTTGACATTCCTTCAGTAACTTCTATATGAAGCTTTTTGGCTGCAGAAGATGCTTCTTCAAAATTCATTTCGGCAAAGTCTATCCCTGCATACTGCTTTACTGCTTCTGTCATGGACAACCTCTTCCATGGAGGCGTAAAATCTATTTCGGTTCCCTGATAATTTATTATTGTTGTTCCCAACACTTTTTCTGCACAATAGGCGACTATGTTCTCGGTGATTTCCATCATGTACTGATAGTCCTCGTATGCCGCATAAAGTTCTATAGCGGTATATTCAGGATTGTGCTTCATGGACATTCCCTCGTTCCTGAACATCCTTCCCATTTCGTAGACTTTATCGAAGCCTCCTACTATCAAACGCTTCAGGTAAAGTTCGTTTGCTATCCTCATATACATGTCTATGTCTAAAGTGTTGTGATGTGTTACGAAAGGCTTTGCGACAGCTCCTCCCGGTATTGTATTCAGTATAGGGGTATCCACTTCTAGATAACCGCGTTCATCAAGATATTCTTTTATGGCTTTTACAACTTTAGAACGGATGATAAAAGCCTCTTTAACTTCCGGATTTACTATAAGATCGAGATAACGCTGCCTGTATCTTAAGTCAGGATCCTTGAGTCCATGCCATTTTTCCGGGAGCACCTGGAGAGACTTGGTCAAAATGCAAACCTCCGAAGCCTTTACTGAAATCTCCCCTTTTCGGGTTTTAAATACGTCTCCAGCAACCCCTACTATATCGCCGATGTCGTACATCTGGAAATTTTCAAAACTGTCTTCTCCCAACACATCCTTTTTAACAAAGATCTGAATTCGTCCATCCTTGTCCAAAATATCTATGAAAGAGGCTTTTCCCATGCCTCTCTTGGCCATTATCCTTCCAGCCATTCTTACATTTTTGCCTTCGTATTCATCAAATGAATCCTTTATGTTTTTGCTGAATGCATTGCGCTCAAATTTTTCTACTTTAAAAGGATCCAAACCTTTTTCCTTAAGCTTCTGCAACTTGTCCCTTCTCACCTGCAGAATCTCGCTCAAACTCTTTTCCTCCATTTTGAAACGCCCCCTATGCTTCCTTCCTTATGTCAAGTATCCTGTATTTAATTGTTCCGTTTGGAACAGTTATCTCAACTTCTTCTTCCTTCTTGCATCCAAGAAGAGCCTTGCCAATAGGCGAATCTGTGGAAATTTTAAATTCGTATGGATCTGCCTCCATCATGCCCACAATTTTGTATTCCATTATCTCTTCCATTTCAAAATCATCGTCTTTTTTAAAGTCAAGATCTATTACCTTGACAAGTGTTCCAACTCCCACATGGTCCAGAGATATGTCTTCTTCCTTCACTATTTTGGCATTTGCAACCATATTTTCAAGTTCCAAAATACGGATTTCTACTTCTGCCTGTTCATTCTTTGCTTCATCATATTCCGAATTCTCACTTATGTCACCAAATGCAAGAGCCTGTTTGATTTTTTCAGCTATTTCTTTTCTTCTTACTGTTTTTAGCTGAAGCAACTCGTTTTCAATTTTTTCGAGACCTTTCTTTGTAAAAATAAATTCCTTTTGCATTTTATTTCCCTCCAAATCATTGTGCCTTTTCTTTACATTTAAAATGTACCAAAGAATAAGCACCCTAAATCAGCAGTGCTCCCCCATTTCTTATGCGAACAATTATAATGTAGTCGGTTTTCAATGTCAATGCATATATTAGTCTCTTATGCATTCAACAGGGTGTCAAGCAATGCCAAAATGTCTTCCGGCTTTTCTGCTTGATTTATTTTATTTTTAACGCCCGCGGAATTATATACGCCTTTTAAGTACCATGCGCTGTTTTTTCTGAATTCCCTGCAGGCTATATAATCTTCCTTGTTCTCAACCAGTCTCTCAAGATGCATTTTGGCCATCTCTATTTTTTCTTCGCGACCCGGTTCTTCAATCGGATAGCCTTTTTCAATAAAATGGCGTATTTGATTGAATATCCATGGATAACCTTTTGCGGCCCTGGCTATCATGAGTCCATCACAGCCTGTAGTATTAAAAGCGGATACGGCTGAAGGCCCATCCACAACATCACCGCTCAAAACAACAGGTATCTTAAGTGCTTTTTTTACTTTGGCTATCAGGCCCCAATCCGCCTGACCGAAATAGTATTGCTCTCGCGTCCTTCCGTGCACCGTAATGAAGTCGGCGCCGGATGCTTCCATGCGAAGTGCAAATTCGACCACGTTGACACTCTTTTCATCCCAGCCGGTCCTCATTTTGACAGACACAGCCTTTGATGTTCTTTCCACTATGCTTTCTACTATCCTTGACGCCAAGCCGGGATTTTTCATGAGCGCCGAGCCTTCATTGTTCTTTACCACTTTAGGTACGGGACAGCCCATGTTTATGTCCAAAAACAAGTTTTTCTTTTTTTCCAGCTTTTCGGCAGCCTCACCCATTATATCCGGATCGGAGCCGAAAATTTGGATTCCGGCAACTTTTTCGCTCTCATTAATTAATATGAGCTCTTTTGTCTTGGGATCCTTGTAGTGGAGACCTTTGGCGCTTACCATTTCAGTCACAGTTACATCGCAAGCCATTTCACTGCAGATACCCCTGAAGGTTTCATCTGTAATTCCCGCCATGGGCCCAAGAAACAGCGGCTTTTGTATTTCCCTACTTCCTATTTTCATATTTCCCACCTGCCAGCTTCCATTTAATCAATCAACTTTTTCGGTTCATGTCATAAATTATTTTAAGCCCGTCAAGAGTGAGAAATTTGTCAACAATTTCTATGGTTTCAGACTCGGAAGCTATCATGTTCGAAAGCCCTCCGGTAGCAATCACTTTTATATCTTCATACTTCAATTCTTTCTTCATTCTCCTGACAATATAATCGACCAGTCCAACATATCCGTAAATGACCCCCGATTGGATACTCTTGACTGTATTTTTGCAAATAACACCTTCAGGTTTGACCAACTCAACTTTGGGAAGTTTGGATGCCTTTTGAAAAAGTGCGTCGCTGGAAATTTTGATTCCGGGGGCTATGGTGCCACCCAAATACTCATTCTTTTTCGAAATGGCGCAAAATGTTGTAGCTGTTCCGAAATCCACTATGACGCAGGGCCCACCGTACTTGTGTATGCATGCAACCGCATTGACTATCCTGTCAGCGCCGACCTGTCTTGGGTTATCATACTTTATGTTGATTCCTGTCTTGATTCCGGGCCCTACTACAAGAGCTTCCTTATCAAAATACTTTATGGCCATATGCTGCAATGAATACATTATGGTAGGAACAACCGAAGATATAATCACATCCTCTATTTCATCTGTTGGAATTCCTTCATTATTGAAAAATTGGTGAACAATTATTCCAATTTCATCACTGGTTTTTGTCTTATCCGTAGATATTCTCCAATATCTAAGCAATTCCTGATCTTTGTATACTCCCATAACAATATTTGTATTTCCAACATCACATACCAACAACATATTTTTCACCTGCTTTTTAAATTTCTTGAATACAATTCATCATCTTGTAATTTTTTCGAAGCAAAGATTTTTTAGATATATCCATTCTCCGAACGAATTGAAACTTCGCCGGAAAATATCGCCTTTACACTTCCATCCTCATATTGTACCACAAGCTCGCCGTCATTGTTGATTCCTGTTGCCAAAACCTCGACAGAACTGTTTTTTTCATTAATCCATACCCTTTTCCCTATAACCGCGGAATACCTTCTGCAAATATTAAGAGCCGGCTCAAAATCACCTTCTCCAAAAAAGCGGTCCAACAACGATTCCAGTTCCTTTAAAAAATAGAATAAAAATTTCTTTCTGTCAATGGCATGGCCTTTTTCAATCTTAAGGGATGTAGCCTTTTCTGCAAGCTCTCCGCCAAAAGACTCAATATTTGCGTTTATTCCTATCCCAAGGACAATATGGCTTACACGGCCAAGTTCTGATCCCATTTCAGTAAGGATTCCACAAACTTTTCTACCATTTACAACAATGTCATTCGGCCATTTCACTTTCACGTCAAGACCATACAATTCTTTAACTGTTTCTACCAATGCGGCTGCTGCTATCTGTGTTATCTTTGGAGCCCCCTGGGGAGAAATTTCCGGTTTCAGCAAAAGAGACATCCATATTCCCTTTCCAGAAGGAGATGTCCATTCGCGTCCAAGCCGTCCCCTTCCTGCCTTTTGTTCTTCACTTACAAGCAATGTTCCTTCCGGCAATTGATCCGCACGGTCTTTTATGTAGTTATTTGTAGACCCTATCGTTTCAAAGCAAATGACATTTTGCCCCAAATATCTTGTCGGCATTCCCAAGCTCAATTCATCGCTTGTCAACAAATCAGGTTCTGCTATCAACCTGTATCCTTTCCTTGATGATGACTCTATTTGGTATCCGCGTTTTTTCAATTCATTTATATGCTTCCAGACAGCCGTCCTTGAAACCCCCATGTGTTTACTCATAGATTGGCCTGAAACATATTCTGTTCTATGATTTTTCAGAAATTCCAAAATGGTACGATCCATCCTCTTTATCCTCCATTAAAATCTAATGCTTTTCCAATTCATTTTAACATATTATTCTTTGATTCAAAAGGCGGGCAGGCTGCCCTTAAAGCAGTCTGCCCGTAATCAATAAATCATTTATTTAACCGAAAAGTGAAAGCATTACGCCTGCGGCCACGGCCGACCCTATTACTCC
>CAZXWC010000099.1:0-5572 GCA_964644525.1 uncultured Peptostreptococcaceae bacterium | reverse complement strand
AGTTTTTTAATGAGTGTTCTATACCTTTCGATATCCTTGCTTTTCAAATAGTTCAGCATATTTCTTCTTCTACCGACCATTTTAAGCAATCCTCTACGTGAATGGAAATCTTTCTTGTGTTCCTTTAAATGCTTGTTCAAGCTATTGATTTCATGAGTGAGTATAGCTACTTGCACTTCAGCGGAACCGGTATCGTTCTCGTGAGTCTTGTACTCGTTGATAATTCCAAGTTTTGTTTCTTTTGACATAGACATATTCTTTTCACCTCCGTTTTTTTTAACCGCTCCAGCCTTGTATGGCGTCGGTGATTCGCCCAACAAAGCAGGAGTTTCAATCGTGCGAACTAATATTATCACACTTGCTCATTAAAGTAAATGTTTTCAAAGTAATTCATCGTAAATGCTATGTCCTTTTTTATTCTTTCCGAAAGATGCATGAGCGAATTGAATTTTATTTGATCTCTCACCCTGGAAAGGAACTTTACAGAGATTGTTTCACCGTATATGTCACTATTAAAATCCAATATGTGTGTTTCTACAGAGCACTCATCATCATCAAATGAAACATTTCTTCCTACCTTTGTCACGCTTTTATAATTTTTTCCGCTAACCGATGTAAGAGTTACATAAACGCCTTCTTTTACGGTACAGTAATTCGTTTCTTTAGAAAGGTTTGCTGTAGGAAATCCGATTCTCTTACCATTGCTTTTACCGTGTACAACATGTCCATAAAGTTCATAGGGACGTCCCAAAAATTCATTAGCTTTTTCAACACGGCCTTCTTCTAGATATTTTCTTATAAGTGTGCTGCTTACGATTTGTCCCTCTATTCTAATTGGTTCTATTACTTCAACCTTAAAAAGCCCCTTTGATTCGTAAGTTTGTAAAAGTCGCACATCTCCTTCTGCTTTCTTTCCGAATTTCCAATCATATCCTACGATTATATGTTTTATCCCAAGCTTGTTTATCAATATTTCTTCTATGAATTCTTCGGCCTCAATATTCTTTTGGTAGTCGTCAAATTCAAGAAATAATAGATAATCAGGATTGTACTTTTTCAGAATTTCTATCTTTTGTTCCGGGCTTATTATTAATTTGGTTTGATTTTTACCATCACCCAGAAGATCCCTTGGGTGATTAGAAAAAGTATAAAGCACACTTTTCAAATCTTTGTTTTTAGAAATTTCCAACAGAGTCATAACAAGTTTGTCGTGTCCTATATGAAAACCGTCGAATGTTCCCATGGCAACAGCTGTATTTCCTGCAATGTTGCCTATTTCATTAATTCCCATGAATGTTTTCATCATATTCTCCTGATTCATACAAGCAATTTAACGATTTTAACTAATTCATATTTATTCACCCTATCAATCGAAAAAACTTTTCCGATTCCCAGAAAATGATTTCCCGAATAAATTTTATAGAAATTACTCTCATCATAATCTATGGGTATTTTAACTGTATTTCCATTAAAAAGACGCATATAATACATTTCATCCAAATGTATTTCTTTGAAACCGTATAGGGCCTTATCTATATCAATCATATACCCAGGCAAATTTTCGTGGTCAAAAGGGACAGCGTCATTAAGTGAAAATGGTCCTGATTTCGTTCTTAAAAGAAATGACATTGCACCTCCGCAACCCAGACTTTCTCCTATGTCCTCACAAAGTGTTCTTATGTAGGTACCTTTTGTGCAATGAACATCAAAAGTAGCCTTTGACCTATTGAAACTTATCAGATTCAATGATTTGATTTCGACTTCTCGTGATTTTCTTTCAACCGTTTTTCCTTCTCTTGCCAATTCATAAAGTTTTTTGCCATTGTGTCTTACAGCAGAATACATGGGTGGTTTTTGCAATATTTTACCAGTAAATGATTCCATAACGTTCAGTAATTTTTGTTCGTCAGGCAATTCATCGAATTCTTCTACTTTATTTCCCCAGATGTCCTGCGTGTCGGTTTTTATCCCAAAAGTAACTTCAGCCCTGTATGCTTTGTCTTCAGAAAGCAAGTATTCTGATATTTTGGTAGCTTTACCCAAACATATAGTCATCAATCCACATGCCATGGGATCCAAAGTTCCTGTATGTCCTACTTTTGAAATATTATGGGTTCTCCTTATATAGTTTACAACATCATGGGATGTCATATGTGGTGGTTTTATGACATTGACAACACCATTTAATTTAGAAGCCATACTGTTTTCCCGCCTCTTCAATCAACAATTTGTTTATTGAATACAGCTTATGTTTTGTAACGAAACCTGCAGCATTTTTGTGGCCTCCGCCTCCAAAAATTCCCGCTATTAGTGAAACGTCAAAATCCCCTTTTGATCTCATGCTTACTTTTACCATGTCGTCAACTTCTTTTAAAAGAAATGAAACATCGACACCTCGTATATTCCGAGCCCTTTCTACAATACCATCTGACGCGGTATGATTTAATCCATACTTTTCAAAAAGTGACTTTTCAAGACATACCACAGAAAGCCTCTTTTGATAAAATAGCTTGGTTGAAAGAATGGCCTCGGACTCAAACATAACTTTAGCGAAAGGCTTGTTTTGGTAAAGTTGAATATTTAAATTATCTATATCGATTCCGTTTTCAAGAAGTTTTGCCGCAATCCTCATCGTTTCAGGATGAGTATTGCTGTATAAAAATCTTCCTGTGTCAGTCGCTATTGCAATGTAAAGATTTTCAGCAATTTCAGCATCAACCTCAATGCCCATCGAAACAATCAAATTATATATTATTTCACCTGTTGCAGAAACTTCAGGCAAAACCAAATTTAACAAACCATAGTTTTCGTTTGTTCTGTGATGATCTATGTTTATTATGTCCAATCCGCCAATATCATCCAAGGGAATTGAAAGGCGGTTTTTATCGCTTGAATCCAACGCAATAGCCAAATCGGCGGATGCGACAAATTCTGTCGCATCAGAAATATGCTCCATTCCGATGAATGATATGTCATCTGGCAAGGGGGCTGTATTATGAACGCAAACGATTTTGCCGATTTTTTGAAGAGCCAATTTAAGGGCTATTGAAGAACCTATTGCATCTCCATCAGGCATTATATGTGGTATTATCAATATTCTTTTCGCTTTGTTTATTCTCTTGACAATATCGGAAAACATGTTATTCCTTTCCTATTTCATCAATAATGTGACTCATTCTTATTCCATTTTTAATAGAACTGTCTTCCTTGAAAACAGGTTCAGGTGTGTATCTTAGTTTTAGTTCTTTTCCTATTTCTCTTCTAAAGAAGCCTTTTGCCTTGTTCAGTGCATCTACAATTTCAGTATCTGACAGTGTACTGTCGTAGGCGCTTACATATATGAAAGCAAAACGGCAGTCTCCTGTAGTTTCAACGTGAGTAACGCTTGTAAGCTTTGGGATTCTTGGATCTTTTATACCATTTAGCAACAATCCCGCTACTATTTTTCTTATTTCTTCAGATACTCTTTTTGTTCTTTTTACCTTCATTTTTTCACCTTCTAGTCTCTTTTGACCTCAACAATGTGGAATGCTTCTATTATGTCGCCAACCTTTATGTCGTTGAAATTCTTAATTCCAATTCCGCATTCAAATCCAGTTTGAACTTCTTTTGCATCATCTTTAAATCTTTTAAGAGAACTGATTTCTCCTTCATGGATTATTATTCCATCCCTCAATAATCGTATTTTGGCATTTCTCGCAATTTTCCCACTTACAACATACGACCCTGCAATGAAGCCAATATTTGGGACCTTGAAAGTCATTCTGACTTCAGCATTCCCAATAACTTCTTCTTTGTAAACCGGCTCCAGCATTCCTTTTATTGCCGATTCAATATCCTCCAATGCTTCATAAATAATCCTGTATGTTTTTATCTCTATACCTTCATTTTTTGCTACTGCCGCAACCGAAGGAGCAGGCCTCACATTAAAACCTATTATGATTGCGTTTGAAGCGGATGCCAACAATATGTCTGACTCGTTTATTGTTCCGACTCCTCCATGAATCATGTTTACATTTACTTCCTCAGACTTGATTTTGCCAAGCGATTGTTTTATTGCTTCAACCGAACCCTGAGCATCAGCTTTCACAATTATATTTAATTCTTTTACATTTCCTTCTTGTATCTTTTCAAAGAGATTTTCCAAGGTAACATTTTGCGCACTTCGCAAATTTGCCTCCCTGAGCATCATTCTTCTTTGGTCTGCAATATATCTGGCTTTCTTGTCATCTTCAACTACATAAAATTTTTCTCCAGCTGTTGGCACATCCGAAAGCCCAATAATTTCCACAGCCATTGCAGGTTTCGCCTTTTTAACGCGCTTTCCTTTATCATTTATCATAGCTCGGATTTTTCCGTAACATGCGCCCGCCACGAGAGAATCAGAAACTTTAAGGGTTCCGTTTTGTATTAGAATAGTCGCTACAGGCCCCCTTCCTTTGTCAAGTCTTGATTCTATTATGACTCCCGAGGCTGCTCTTTTTGGGTTTGCTTTGAGTTCCTGCATTTCAGATACCAAAACAATCATTTCAAGGAGATCTTCAATTCCAGATCTCTTTATAGCTGAAACTTCAACGCATATAGTGCTTCCGCCCCATTCCTCTATAAGAAGATTATTGTCTGCGAGCTCTTTTTTAACCCTGTCCGGGTTTGCATTTTCCTTGTCGATTTTATTTATGGCAACAATTATAGGTACATCGGCAGCTTTTGCATGGTTTATTGCCTCCATTGTCTGGGGCATCACACCATCATCAGCAGCAACAACAAGCACAGCTATATCGGTAATTTTAGCTCCTCTTGCCCTTAGGGATGTGAATGCTTCGTGTCCCGGGGTATCCAAAAATACAATTTTTTGATTGTTAATGTATACTTCCGAAGCTCCAATATGTTGAGTGATTCCTCCTGCTTCTCCGTCTGTAACTTTTGTCGTTCTAATTGCATCCAAAAGCGATGTTTTACCGTGGTCTACGTGGCCCATCACCGTTACAACCGGAGGTCTTTTTTCGTAATCGTCCGCATTGTCGTCGCCTTGGTCTATGAAAAATTCCTCGCTATTGTTTTTTTCCTCAATCTCAAGCAATATTCCATAATCCTCTTTCGCTATTGATGCTGCGGTCTCAAAGGGTACTTCCTGATTCAGTGAAGACATTATTCCCATATTCATTAATTTCAATATTAGATTGTTGGGCTTTTCATCCAATATTTCCGCCAAATCACTTAAAATGATTTTATCACTCACATTTACTGTATGCATTTCGGTACAAGTATTTTCCTCGATTTCTTCAACTTCTTCATTGGATTCCGGTGAAAGCAACTCAATTACCATTGCAGCCTCTTCTTCGGTCAATGAACTCATATGATTCGTTGCTTCGATTCCCAAACCATTAAGTTCTTCCAACAATTCTTTGTTGTCGATCTCCAATTCTTTTGCAAGCTTGTATATTCTTATTTTTGACAAATCAACACCTCCATTTAACTCTTCATGTACAATTCATGATTCTTTATTATTGCATCGGCAAGATTGCTGTTGCCGACACCCAATATCTTTTTATTTGATAGTCCTGTTTCTTTA
>CAZXWC010000098.1:0-5639 GCA_964644525.1 uncultured Peptostreptococcaceae bacterium | reverse complement strand
TCTTGAAAAAAACCTAAAAAAAATGTATGAGGAATGGGAATCTCTAATTTAGTATTGACATTGCGACAAAATCAAATTAAAATATAGAATTGATAATTCAAATCACATTTCAAGGAGGTAAACTAATGGTATTTGATAAAATCAAGGAAATCGTTGTTGAGCAACTCGTTTTAGATAACGCAGACGATATCAAAATGGGAACATCCATGATCGACGACTTGGATGCGGACTCTTTGGACGCAGTCGAAGTAATCATGGCAATCGAAGATGAATTCGATATCGAAATTGATGACGAAGATGCTGAAAGTTTTAAAAGCATCGGCGATATAGTTAACTACGTCAATTCAAAAATATCAGCATAATTTAAGCAGCAATTAAAGACCTGACAAATGTCAGGTCTTTAATTTATTCGAATTTTGTCGAAATTTTCAAACTTTTCCGTAAAGTTATATTTTTATGGCATAATATTTTTTAATCAATTATTCTCAAAATATATTATCGGGCTTGATTTTGTGGATAACTTTAAGTTTTTCCACAGTTTTTTACACAAAACACACATTCTCTTTTACTATTTTAGAGTATTTCAAGCCTTCATAAAAAAGTTACCCACACAGTCCACACTTTTATCCACACGAAAATGTTGAATTTTTCACCCTGATTCGGTTTACATAATCCTATTTCGAGGCCTTATACTTAGAACCCAACACTAAATTTGGCACAGCATTTGCATATAAGTCCGCTATATTTCCGGACTCATAATCATAATAAGCCGCCGATGCAACCATTGCCGCATTGTCGGTGCACAGGGGCATTGAAGGGAAAAAACATTCAAAGCCCAGACTTTCAGATTTCTCTTTAAAAAGCTTCCTGAGTCTTGAGTTTGCGGCAACTCCGCCCGACACGACAAACCTCTTGGAATTCTGTTTTCCGAGCGCCATTATTGACTTTTCCACCAATACCTCAACCACAGCTTCCTGGAAACTTGCCGCCACATCGGCCTTGTTTATTTCAATGCCCTTCATTCTGCACTCATTAAGATAATTAAGAACAGCTGACTTAAGTCCGCTGAAACTGAAATCAAGGCTGCCCTTCTGGAGATATGCCCTGGGAAAATCAATAGCCTGGGGATTTCCCAACCTTGCCTGACTGTCTATCAAAGGTCCTCCCGGATACCCGAAGCCCAAAGCTCTTGAAATTTTGTCAAAGGCCTCACCCGCAGCATCGTCCCTGGTTTTTCCTAGTATTTCATAGGTCCCGTAATCTAGGACATTTACAAGGTGGGTATGGCCTCCCGAAACCACCAAGCCTACAAATGGCGGTTTAAGCCCTTTGTGCTCAATGAAATTCGCGCAAATATGCCCTTCAATGTGATTTACGGCCACAAAAGGCTTTCCTATACCGTAGGCAAGACCTTTGGCCGTTGAAAGGCCTATCAGTAAAGCGCCCACCAGCCCGGGTCCGTAAGTCGAAGCTATTGCGTCAAGATCCTCAAGACTTTTTTCAGAAAGCCTAAGAGCCTCTTCTATGACCTGAGAAATCGCCTCCACATGTTTTCTCGAAGCAACCTCGGGAACCACGCCTCCATAACGCTTGTGTATGTCGATTTGCGAAAGCACCACATTCGAAAGCACATCCCTTCCGTTTCTTACAACCGAAGCGGCAGTTTCATCACAGCTGGTCTCAATACCAAGTATCAAAACATCATTTTCCTTCTTCATCATCCCACACCTCTTCAAATTTATCACTTGGACAGTTGTCAGTTATCAGTAAATGCAAAAGAGTATAAAAACCAAATACATTGAAAAACAGTTGTCAGTTATCAGTTATCAGTTGTCAGTAAATGCAAAAGAGTATAAAAACCAAATACATTTGAAAGCTCTTTTCTTTTCTGCTTTTGCTGTTTCTTTGCCTTTGCTTTTGTTCTTAATCTTTTCCTGCAAACTGCCAGCTGCCAGCTGCCCGCTGTCTTTTCTCTTCCTGACACCTGACACCTGACATCTGACATCTGTTCTTAAATCTTTTCCTTTCCACTTTCCACTATACTTTACACTTCGCCTTTACTTTTAATCTTTGTTTTTTCTTTTGTTTTTGCTTTTTCTGACACCTGACACCTGACATCTGTTCTTAAATCTTTTCCTTTCCACTATACTTACTCATACCTCAAAGCCTCTATGGGAGCGAGCTTGGCAGCCTTGTTGGCTGGATATATGCCAAAGAAAACACCCACTCCGACCGAAAAAAACCAAGCTATCATAATTGTCCCAAGCGATACTCCAGGAGGAATTTTTATAAAAGATGATATCGCAAACGATATTCCTATTCCAAAAGCGGTTCCGATTACTCCGCCCATGCCTGAAATTATAACGGCCTCCACCAAAAACTGAAGAAGTATGTCTCTGCGTCTGGCTCCAATTGCCTTTCTTATTCCTATTTCCCTCGTTCTTTCCGTGACAGAGACCAGCATTATATTCATCACGCCTATGCCTCCAACCACGAGCGAAATAGCAGCTATGGAGCTTACTACTGCGGATATTATTCCTGTAACTCTTCCAACAGTCTCCATTTCGCTTTCAGCACTGTAACTTCTGTATATTTCCTCTCCCTGATTTCTGTGCCTTCTTTCAATCATTCCTGTCATTCTGTCCAAAACAGCTTGCACATCCACATCGGTCTGCAAGTTCATGTCGATTCCGTAAACCCGGTCTCCAAGCCCGAAAATTTTCTCTGCGGTACTTATAGGAATATACACATACTTGGGAGGTTCGTCCAGACCAAGATTGCTTATCAAACCCTTCTTTTCCTCAAAAACACCAACCACCAAAAGTGAAATATTCCTGTTGCGCGTCCTGACGGTGATTCTTTCCCCCAATACATCCAATCGTCCGAAAAGCTCTATTGCCATCGTAGAGTCTATTATAGCCACTTCCCTTGCCGCCCTTATGTCGCTCTCTATGAGATAGCGGCCTTTTACGATTTCATTTTTTTCGATTTTATTGTATTGCTCGTTTACCCCTGAAACATTAACATTCTCATTTTTCCTGTTCATTGAAACTTCACCGCCCCTAGTGTATCGAGGCGAAATTGCGTATATTTCGTCTGAAAAAGTCCTTTCCAAGGCGTCAATGTCCGCATGATTTATAATATCGCCGCTTTGGGGATTTTCACTCCAATTCATTCCAAGAAAAACCCTGGCGACACCAAAACTTTCAAATTCCTGCCCAATGGCTGCTCGCCCGCCCTTTCCAAGAGTAAATACCGTTATTACAGAAGAAATACCGATTATTATGCCCAGCATAGTCAAGACCGACCTCATTTTATTGGACCAGATCGCTCTTATTGCAACCCTTGCGCTTTCAAGTATATTCACTCGGGAAAACCCCCTTCCCCATCGGTTTAGGAATCTTTCAAGCGGTCTTCTATTATTCTTCCATCCCTGAAAGTCACTATGCGTTTGGAATACTCTGCGATATTTTTTTCATGGGTTACAAGAAGTATAGTAACTCCCTCTCTGTTCAAAAGCTTGAAGATTTCCATAATCTCCTGGCCGGATTTCGAATCTAAGTTGCCCGTGGGTTCGTCGGCCAAAATTATTGAAGGATTATTGACAAGTGTTCTGGCTATTGCCACCCTTTGCCTTTGCCCGCCGGAAAGCTCATTGGGCTGATGCATGACCCTGTCAGTCAAATTGACCTTTTCAAGCGCCTTCATGGCCATTTGTATTCTCTGTTCGCGCCTTATACCGGAATATATCAAGGGAAGTTCAACATTGTGCAGAGCGGTCATTCGGGGCAGAAGATTGAAAGATTGAAAAACAAAACCTATTTTCTTGTTTCGGATTCCCGCCAATGCGTCGTCATCCAAACCCGAAACATCTTTCCCGTCCAAAAAGAACTTGCCACTCGTCGGTTTGTCGAGACAGCCCAAAATATTCATCAAGGTCGACTTGCCGGAACCCGAAGGCCCCATGACCGAAACAAACTCTCCATCCCCAATTCTAAGGTTTACATCCATAAGAGCATTTACTTCTATGTCTCCCATCGAATACACCTTACTGATGCCCTTAATTTTTATCATTGTTTTTCTTCCTCTTTGCCGCTCTTTATCCTTACGGCCATACCGTCCTTAAGATTTTCCCTGGGATTAAGGACAACTTTTTCATTTTCAGGATTGGAGCCGTCAAGCGGTATAATCTCCGTCAAAAGGTCCCCTTCCATACCCGCTTTTATGGGCGTTTCCTTGACCCTGTTTTCATCCGAAATCAAATAAACAAGCTTTTCTCCATCTTTTTTCGTATAAACCGCCTCGTATGGAACAAGCAAAGCATCTTCAATGCTCCCGGTCAGAATCTGCAGTTCCGCCGAAAAATTGGGCTTGAATGCATCAGTCCGTTCAGTTATTTCAACAACCACTTCAACCACCGTTTCGCTGCCCTGGCCATTGCTTAAAAGCTTTGCGTCAGGGGCAATCGAGGTAATCCTGCCTTCAAAATCTTCATCTCTTCCCTGTGCCCTCACAAGAACCTCTTGCCCTTTTTCCAAACTCGATATGTCATACTCGCTTATTTGAGTCAAAACCTCCATTTGGTCAAAATCCTGTATTTTAAAAAGCGGCTGATTCAATGCGACGAAGCCACCAGGCTCAATTTGCATATTTGTAACCGTGCCATCAGCAGGAGCAATTACTTTTGTCTTTTCAAGGTCTTCGCCAAGCTTTTCGATTCGCAGCTTTTCAAGCTCTATCCGCTTGCCCGAAAGTTCTTTAACCTTTTCAAACTCGTCTCTCAAATCCAGAAAAAGTCTTCTGGAATCGTCGTATTGCAATTTGCTGACTGCCCCCTCGCTATAAAGAAGAGAATTCCTGTCGAAATCCTCCCTGGCATTTTCATAAGCCCTTTTCGCCGAAGCAAGCTCCGCCTCTTCCCTTCTTTTGCTAAGGGCAAGATTCAATTCAGCCTCCTTAACAGCATAAAAAAGCTCATCCCTTTCAAAAGAGGCCACAAGGTCCCCCTTTGCAAGAATGTCTCCGTCCTTGTAGTTTACTTCAGATATCCGCCCCGATATGTCTGCCAATACAGAAACGCTGTTTTTAGCCCTTATGGTGCCCGATGTGTATATGTTTGATGAAAGATTTCCCCTTTCAATAACCGAAGTTTCAACAAGCGGAATGTCTGCCATCCTCTGCTTTGCTGACTGATTCAAAATAAGGCCAATTACAGGTACAAGAATCAGTATTGCAACAATCGCCCAGAATTTTTTGCCCTTCTTTTTTTTAACCATCTCAAACACCCCCGGCTTGACAGTCTTACCCATATTCCTTGCAACTGCCTGCTGAAAAACAGTTGTCAGTGGGCAGTTATCAGTTGTCAGTAAATGCAAAAGAATATAAAAAGCAAATACATTTGAAAACTCTTTTCTTTTCTGCTTTTGCTGTTTCTTTGCCCTTGCTTTTGTTCTTAATCTTTTTCTGCCCACTGCCTGCTGCCAGCTGTCTTTGCTTTCTACTTTCTACTGCCTTTCCTGCACGCTGCTTCTCCCCTCTTCCACATTATTATTGCATCCTCATGGTTGTCCGGATAATAGCCCGTCCTTCTTCCTTCTTCCACGAAACCCATTTTTTCATACAATTTCCTCGCGGCGACA
>CAZXWC010000097.1:0-5654 GCA_964644525.1 uncultured Peptostreptococcaceae bacterium | reverse complement strand
ACTGCTCGCTAGTCTTTTGCTTTAATTGATCAGTTTATATATTTCGTTCGATAGTGTCGCAAACTCTTCTATTGAAAGGGTTTCTCCCCGCCTTTTGGGCTCTATTGCCGAGCTTTTCAGGGCTTGTAAAATCGTATCCTGTCCGTATGGGAGATTTTTTCGCAGAGAGTTGTAAAGGGTCTTGCGCCTCATAGCGAAGGAGGCCTTTACTGTTTGAAAAAAAAGCTTCTTGTCTAAAAGTTTTACCGGGGGCTCTTGCCTAACTTTAAGCCTTATTATTATAGAGTCCACTTTTGGAGATGGCATAAAAACGTGTTTTGGAACTATGCCCATTATTTGAGGCTCTGCGTAATACTGCACGGCAACCGAAAGCGCACCGTAGCTTTTGCTTCCCGGCAGCGCCTCAATTCTTTCGGCGACCTCCTTCTGGATCATGACCAGTATATCTGTTACAGGCAAGTCCTCTTCCAGAAATCTCATGATTATGGGTGTAGTGATATAGTAGGGCAAGTTTGCGACCAGCTTGAACGACCCGGTCCCAAAATATTCGCTTGTTATAGCCCTGATGTCCTCTTTAAGAATGTCGCCGTGGAGGACTGTAAGATTTTCACAATCCTTGAGGGTGTCGTTTTTCAGTATCGGTATAAGAGCCCTGTCCTTCTCTATTGCCACCACTTTTCCGGCTTCTTGGCAAAGCATCTGTGTGAGGGTGCCAATACCCGGCCCGACCTCAAGCACATTGTCGCCTGGCCCTATTCCTCCCGAGCGTATTATTTTGTCTATGGTGTTTCCATCGACTAGAAAATTCTGCCCCAGGCTCTTTGAAAATCTGAACTTGTATTTTTCTATTATTTCCTTTGTTCTTCCTATGGATGAAATTCTCTGCATAGCTTTCCCCTTCATTTTTCTATCCGCGAGAGCGCATCAACAAACTCTTGTCTTGTTATTTCGTAGTGGTTTAGCCTGGACAGGAGTCTTTTGGCGTTTCCGTATCCTATTCCCAGTTCCTTGCCCATTTTACTTCGCCTTTTTGCAGAATCGGTTTCTCCTACCAGGCCTCCTATGGCCAAATCGTCCATGGAAAAAAGTTCCCTGGGCTCGGGCCTCTTGGTCCTTACTTTTGAAAGCGCCCTAAGTATGCTCTCCGGGTCAGCGTTCTCGATCCCTATGTTGTCTCCCCTCATGGCATCTTCCAGGGGAAGGTATGCGTGGGCGCAGCCGGGGACTGTTTTTTCTATTTTTCTCCGTATGTTTTCACCCGCCCTGTCGGGGTCTGTGAATATTATCACCCCGGTCCTTTCTTTTGCGGTCCTGATTCTCTGAAATGTGGCCCCGCTCAGTCCGAATCCGTGTGTTTCTATTATCTCGGCGTCCACAGCCCTTGCAAGGGCGCTCCTGTCGTCCTTGCCCTCTACTACTATGGCTTCTTTTATCATAGGCTTTCTGTTACTCAATTATATACACCCTTACCTTCCTCTTTCCATAGGCGGCAACATCGGACTCGCTCTCCATGAAGAGGTCGACTATTTTTCCCTTCACCGCGCTTCCCGTATCCTCGGCCACTGCGAATCCATAGTCGGCGCTTCCGTCCAGGCTCTCTATGTAAAGCCTCGTTCCAAGGGGTATGACCTTGGGATCAACCGCCACGGTCCCCCTTTTTGCCCTTGTTCCGCTGTATGTTATTCCGTATTCCGGATGATCGGGGGTTTTTCCGCAGCTCTCCACACTCAGGTCGTAAGCTGTGGAAGTCATTATCATGGATTCCTTGTATCTTAAGTCGCCCCTTGAAGCAACTACAAGGCTTCCGTCGCCCTTTTCAATTATTTCATCCACCGGGTCGGACACTATTATTTCCGCAAGCTTTTCCTCTTCCACTTTTATTCCATTTTCATATGTGACCATATATGTGGCAAGCTTTTCCCCACAGGCTCCCTCCTGAAGGATCAGCGACTCGTCCTTGCCGAAATTCGGATTTCTCCTTATTTCGGTGGTGTGATCAATGGGTTCGCTCCTTTGGACTGTTTCTTCTCTTACTCGCGTTATACATATTCCATCGCCCCTGGCAACCATTGTCTGAAGCCCGGGTTCTATTCTGTCCTTTTGACTAAGACATATGCCTTCATTTTCCAATACATCTCCGACCCTGGGCCCCAGGGTATTTATTATGTCCATTCGGCCTCCGTCAATAAGCACAATCGGGAAAGCCCTTTTTATTTCTATGGTCATTCCGTTTTTCAGTTTTTCGTCCTTTTTTGGCCATGTCTCATCAGATGGCTTGAGTTGGTATCCCGCTTCTTGCAATGCCGCTTCAACCGTTTTTGCCCTTACGGATACTTCCCTCGCGCTTTCACCGTCGTAAACTGTTGCTGTCTTGCTTAAAAGCGGCAAAAAAAACAGTGCGGCCGCCATCGTCAAGACAAGCGCCAAAAGCATGATGTTCATTCTTCTCATGGATTGCGCCTCCTCCTTGACATGGAAATCCCCACTCCATATGTCAGAAAGATTATACAACGGAGTGGGGAATGTGTCAATTAAATGCCGAAAAAGGCCTTGGCATTGCTGCTTGTCGATGCTGCAAGATCTTCAAAAACTATTTCCTTTATAAGCGATATCCTTTGGGCCACAAAACGCACAAATGCGGGCTCGTTTCGTTTTCCCCTGTTGGGTACTGGTGAAAGGAAGGGGGAATCGGTCTCTATGAGAAGCCTTTCCATGGGAACTGTTTTAACCACTTCAATCAATTTCCTGGCGTTTTTAAAGGTCACAGGTCCGGCTATGGATATGCTGGCTCCAAGCCTCACGTATTGCCTTGCCATTTCCGCGCTGGCAGAATAGCAATGGAGCAGGACACCTGTTTGGAAGGCCTTTTCTTCCTTAAGAATTCTCATTACATCGTCATTGGCCTCCCTGTCGTGTATTATAACAGGCATATCCAGACGCTTGGCCATCCGCAAGTGCTCTATAAAACATTTTTTCTGCTCGTTTCTGGGGGAGTAGTCGTAGTGGTAGTCCAATCCTATTTCCCCTATGGCCTGTATCTTGTCTTTTCTCGCCAGACCCTCTAAGAGGGACATGGTCATCTCGTCCATTGTGTCGGCGCTGTGGGGGTGTATTCCCACAGCTCCATAAAGGCCTTCATATTCCTTGACCAGCCCCACCACCTTTGATGAGCTTTCCAAGTCGACCGACGGATTCATCACAAGGCTGACGCCGGCCTCTTTGGCCCTTTTTACTGTTTGGGCCCTGTCATCGTCAAAAGAAGACGAATCCAAATGGGCATGGGAATCAAAGAGCATCTATCTCACCAGGCTTCCATCAGCGACATCAACCGTTACCAGACCCATTTTATCCTTGTCGTCGGCTGCCAAAAGCATTCCGTTCGATTCAACACCCCTAAGCTTTATCGGCTTGAGATTGGCGATTATTACGATTTTCCTTCCCACAAGGTCCTCGCACTTGAAGTCTTTTGCTATTCCTGAAACTATCTGTCTTTTTTCCGTGCCGAGTTTCAATTGGAGTACAATAAGCTTGTCAGCCTTTGGATGTTTTTCCGCCTTTACTATCTCCGCCACCCTGAGGTCCAATTTTTCAAAATCGTCCAATTCTATTTCAGGCTTGTAAGGCTCTACCGGGGAGACTTCCGCCTCTTGTGCAACTTCAGCCGAAAGGGCTTCAAGCTCTTTTGAAACATCTATTCTGGGGAAGAGCGGAGCTGCTTTTTTAACTTTTGTGCCTTCTTCTATTATTCCGAATGTGTCAGCGCTTTCCCAACTTGTAGCCTGTCCCTCAACTATTCCCAGCTGGTCCCAAATTTTGGCGGCAGTATGGGGCATGAAAGGCTTTATCATTACGGATATTATTCGTATTGATTCGGCAAGATTGTAGAGCACCGAATTCAGTTTGTCCTTTTCTTCTTCATCCTTTGCAAGTATCCAAGGCATGGTTTCATCTATATACTTGTTTGTTCTCCTGACAACCTTCCAAATGGCCTCGAGTGCATTTGAAAAGTCCAAAACGTCCATTTTCTCTTCGACTGCATCTCCTGCCGACACGGCCAATTCTTTTAGGGACTCGTCGAATTCCGTTTTGACCTTTGGAAGCTCCAATACTCCTCCATTGTACTTGAGCACCATGGCTATTGTCCTGCTTACCAAATTGCCCAAGTCGTTAGCCAGGTCTGAATTCAGCCTGTTGAGCAGCACTTCATTATTGAAATTGCCATCATGGCCGAAGCTGTATTCCCTGAGAAGGAAATACTTGAGAGCATCCACTCCGTATCTGTCTATGAGTTTCACCGGGTCGACAACGTTGCCTTTTGACTTTGACATCTTGCCGCCGTCAAAGAGCAGCCATCCGTGACCGAAGACCATCTTTGGCAAAGGCTGATCCAGCGACATAAGCATGGCCGGCCAGATTATTGTGTGGAAGCGAACTATTTCCTTGCCTACCAAGTGGACATCGGCGGGCCAGAATTTTTGGTATTTCTCCGGCGAATCGGGATAGCCCAGGGCTGTTATATAGTTGCTTAGGGCGTCAAGCCATACGTATATTATGTGCTTGTCGTCAAAGGGGGTTTTTATTCCCCAGTCGAAGCTTGTGCGGGTTATGCAAAGATCGTCAAGGCCGGGATCTATGAAGTTGCTTATCATTTCCTTGGCTCTCGATTCGGGAAGAAGGAATTCCCCGTTCGACAAAAGGTCGCGCAGCCTGTCCTGGTATTTGGAAAGCTTGAAGAAATAAGCCTCCTCCTGTGTTTTTTCTACAGGCCTTCCGCAATCGGGGCAGCATCCGTCCGAAAGCTGGGCCTCGGTCCAAAACGATTCGCATGGTGTGCAGTACCATCCTTCGTAATGGCCTTTGTATATGTCTCCCTTGTCGTACATCTTCTGGGCTATTGCCTGTACCCTTTTTTCATGGTCCTCGTCTGTGGTTCTAATAAATTTATCGTATGATATCTCCATGGTTCCCCAAAGCTTTTTGATATCCTCTATCATTCCGTCCAGGTATTCCTTAGGCTCAAGCCCCTTTTCCCGGGCTACTTTTTCAATCTTCTGGCCATGCTCGTCGGTCCCCGTCAAAAACATGACGTCATACCCAGACGCGCGCTTGAATCTGGCCAATGCGTCGGCCGCTACAGTTGTATAAGTGTGGCCGATATGGAGTTTGTCGCTGGGATAGTAAATCGGGGTCGTCAAATAATATTTTCCTCTGCTCATTGGTATTCCTCCTCATTTTTTACAAAAATAAAACACCCGTCTCCAAGAGACGAGCGTTTGCTCGCGTTACCACTCTAATTCATTCTCCGATTGCCCGGAGAGCCTTTGCGGGTGACAAAAATCACCTTGCGGACTTAACGGGCGCAAAACCGTCCGGACCTACTCGCCTTCAGTCCGAAAGCTCCGGGGCCATCTTCAACATTTCATCCTTTGCCGGCTCTCACCTGTCCCGGCTCTCTTTTAAAAGACTCGACGCCTACTCTTCCCTTCATAGCTTTTGCTTTTTTATGGGACTTACTATATAGAAAAATCACATCTTTGTCAAGACAGGCAAACTTAATGCCATACTCTTGCAGGATTCTGCTTGATTTAATAGAAGTATTAGGGTATAAGTATTAAAAGAGAAATGGAGGTGGCTCATGCCATGGAAATAATGAT
>CAZXWC010000096.1:0-5673 GCA_964644525.1 uncultured Peptostreptococcaceae bacterium | reverse complement strand
TTTTAGCCCCGCCTTCAAAAATGAAAAAATTGACTAGGATACTGCGCCACATTATGTCTATATTAGCAGATTTGCTATCAATATGCCAAGGATTGCGCCGGCAAACACTTCTATGGGAGTATGTCCGACCAACTCCTTGAGTTGTTTTTCTTCAATTTGTTTTTTCTGTTGTTTATCTTTAATCATTTGGTTTAAAATCATAGCTTGTTTTCCAACAGCCCTTCTCACACCTGAAGCGTCATACATGATGATGAGCGAAAAGATTATTGAAACCGCATATTCAAGAGAATCCCAGCCCATTTTAAGGCCTATAGCAGTGGAAAGACCCATTACCATTGCAGAATGGGAACTTGGCATTCCTCCGGAACCTACAAAGCGGTAAAAATCCAGTTTTCGTTCCTTAATAAGTGTAAGAATCACTTTCAAGGCCTGAGCTGTGAACCATGACCAAAAGGAAGCGTTGAAGTATGGGTTGGAGAAGAGCGTTCTCATATATGACAAGAGTTCATCACCTTCCTAGTATTAATTAAGAGTTTCTGGACAAAAAACGGTTTGCAAGTGTTTTTAAAAAGACGGTGTCGCCGTCGATCTTTTTGAGATTGAATATTGCTTCGCCCGTGTGTTTCTCGAGAGCGAATTTAGAGGCTTTAATACCATTTATTTTAGGAAAAGTGTTTTTGTTGGCCGACCTGTCGCTTCCGACAGGTTTCCCAAGCAAGGCTTCATTTCCTTCAATATCGAGGATATCATCCTTTATCTGGAAAGCCATGCCTAAATGAAAACCGAAATTGCTGAATGCCGAAATTTCTTCTTCGCTTCCGCCAGCCAGCGTTGCGCCCATTTTGAGAGCTGCCTGAATCAATCTTGAAGTTTTGTTTCTATGGATATAGTCAAGAATATTTTTTTCTATTTGCAAACCTTCAGTCAGCACATCTACGGTTTGCCCTCCCACCATTCCTCTTAAACCGGCAGACTCTGCAAGTATTTTGGAAGCGTTGATTCCCCGATGGTTTTCAATGGATTCAAGCATTACTTCATAAGCAAGATTGAGAAGCGCATCACCGGACAAAATTGCCAAAGCTTCTCCATAGACAAGGTGATTTGTTGGCTTGCCTCTTCGGAAATCGTCATTGTCCATGGCTGGAAGATCGTCGTGTATAAGCGAATAGGTGTGTATAAGCTCTATTGCGCAAGCAAAAGGAATTGCCTTGCACTGGTCCCCACCCAAAACCCGGTTTGCTTCAAGAAGCAAGATGGGACGTAGTCGCTTTCCTCCGGAATGCAAACTGTAGTTCATAGAGTCAATCAAGTTATTTTGATAGCTGTTTGAAGAGCTTTTTAAATAAATAATGTCGCTTAGCGATTTTTCTATTGTGGTTTTGTATTCATGCATATTTTGTTCAAATGTCATCGTTTAAATCCCCTTCTTCGAAATTTCTGAAAGTTTCTTTTTTTGTTGAATCGACGAGTATTTGGACTTTTTTACGCGCTTCCGCCAAAGCCTTGTTGCATTCATTATATGCTTTGGTTCCATTCTCGTAGACTTTCAAGGCGTCTTCGAGAGATAGATCATTGTCGTCTAGTTTTTCAAGAGAGTTTTTCAATTTTTTCATGTGTTCCTCAAAAGAAACTTTTTTCTTTGTCATATTTTCTCCTTCTCGAAACAAGTGACCCTGCTCTTTATTTTACCATTTTTTACAGCGACAGTAATGGCTTCATTCAAATTAACGTCATCAATGGATGAAACAACCTTGTCCTCTTCATTATACACGATTGCATAACCCTTTTTCAGTATTGAATCGGGATTCACCCTTTTAAGCGATTCATAGCTTGCTGATGCTTCTTCTTCTAATCTGGAAAGTGAATGCTCAAGTGAAGAGTTCATTGACGCGTACATATACTGGAGGTCCTTTTTTTCGTTTTCAATTCGCCAAAAAATTTTTTTGTTCATTCTTGCAGGCGACTTTTCCTCGAGGGGCTTTTCAAGCATCGAAAATCTGCCTGATATGTTTTTATTAATGTATTTGTTAAGGGACTCTATCTTATCCATAAGGCCTACGGTCTCAGGCAGGCAAAGTTCTGCCGCTGCTGAGGGCGTTGGAGCCCTGAAGTCCGAAGTGAAATCGGAAATTGTAAAGTCGGTTTCATGTCCCACAGCTGAAACGACAGGGATATTTGAAGTGTGTATCGCATCTGCCAACACTTCCTCGTTGAAGGCCCACAATTCTTCTATTGACCCTCCGCCTCTTGCAAGTATTATCATATCGTATTTATTTGCCGATGTATTGGCCATCCCGATGTTTTTGGCTATATTTTCAGCCGCATGTATTCCCTGTACCAAGGAAGGATAAATATAAATGCTAGTGCTTTTGTTTCGTCTTTGAGCCACATTGAGGATATCTCTAAGTGCGGCCCCGCTTGCAGACGTAACAACTGCTATATTTTCAGGGAAGGGAGGCAGGTCCATTTTGATTTTTTCATCAAAATATCCTTTAGCCTGCAGTCGTTTCTTGAGTTCTTCGAATTTCCCGAACAAATCACCCGTTCCCGAAGGTTCCATATTGTTTACGTATATCTGGTATACTCCAGATTTTTCGTAAAGGGATATGTTGCCCATAACTGTTACAGCCATTCCGTTTTCAGGTGTAAAAGCCAGATTCTTCATTCTGCTTGAAAAAATCACACAAGTAATTTTGCTTTCCTTATCCTTAAGTGTGAAAAAAGCGTATCCTGCAGGATTTGGCTTGTAGTTAGAAATTTCGCCATTAACCGAAATATGATTGAGCAAAGGATCGGCTTGAATAATCCGTTTCATGTAACGGTTTACTTCAGATACGCTGAATGTCTTCATTTTCATTTTTAATCAGCTCCTGACAATTTCATTCCCATTCGCGCTATTCCTACGGCATTGTCCGTGCAAAGTTCTGCCGGTCCGAAATGAATTGAAGCGAATTTGTCGCAAAGGGTTTTTTTTAGGAAGTGGCTTGCCGAAACGCCCCCGGTCATAAGAATCGGTTTGTCTGCAATATCAAGATTGTTGAAGGATTTTGATAAGGTTTGCGATATGCATTTGAAAACCTTGCAAATTATCTCGTCTGGATTTGTTCCTCTTGAAATATCCTTTTCGTATATGTTTTCGACTCCTGAAAAATTAAAATATCCATTTTTTACAGATGTCCGGTATGAGTCCTTTGCTTTTTCCGCAGAAGCTATTTTGTCCAAAGCTCTGCCTGCTGGAAAACCGTGTCCCAATCTTACTCCCAGCCTGTCTATCAATTGACCCGCAGTTATGTCTAAAGAGCCTCCTATGATTTTTGTTGAAATCCTTCCATTTTGCGATGAAACTTTCATTATTTCGGCTGTTCCACCCGAAAGATGCACAACATAAAAAGCTGATCCACAATTAATTTTAGACTCTGGCAAAAGGGAATAAATATGCCCCTCCTGGTGTGAAAAAAAACTCAAAGGCAATGAAAGGAGGCTTGAAATTGTTTTGGCAAAAGCGGTGCCTGCATTGAAAACAGGCATATAGGAGTCTTTAATATTCCTTGGCTTTGAGCTTGCGGAAACAATAGCAATCGAGTTGGAATATATTGACGCCTTTTCAAAGAGCGCCGGAAGATTGACAACATGCTGGTAAAAAGCTTCGGATTGACGCAAACCCCTTTGTCCTGCTTTTACCTTGAGGGGTATTCTTTTATCCAAAACGATTTCGCCAGATCCATCCACAATCGCAATGGATGTGGTATAGCAGCTGGTATCAATTCCAAGACTATAGTTCTTCATCTTTGAGATTGCCCAAAAGCCCATTGATGAATTTGGAAGACTTTTCGTCACTGAATTTTTTTGCCATTTCCACAGCTTCATTAATTGATACCGAAAGCGGAATTTCCTCTCGGTAAAGTATTTCAGCCAAAGCTATTCTCAATATTGCCCTGTCTACGGCAGGCAGCCTTTCAAAGGACCAATCCTTCAGATGCCTCTTTATTATGGAATCGATTCTCTCCTTGTTTTCGTCTATATCATTGAAAAGTTTTTCTATGAAAAGATTATTTTTGAATTGTCCAATTGCTTTTGATTCCGAATTCAAGTCTTTTTCAAAGAGAACTTTTAGCAATTCTTCCCTTTCCTGTTTCCTGTTCATATTTCCTCCCTGCTTTAATGAATAAGAACTAACCAAGGTTAGTTCTTAGACGAATGATATTCATAAGTTTGTTTGTTGCAATCATTTAATCCCTTGAATGTTTATATTAATGGCGAAGACTTGCATTTCAGTCATTGTTTCTATGGATTTCTTTACATTTTTCTGTATTTTTGAACATATTTCAGGAATTATAATTCCATAGTCAATAACAAGATTAAGGTTTACAGTAATCGAATTATCAGAACCCACATCTACCTTGACGCCTTTGTTATAATTTTTCTTGCCGAAAATTTCAGATATTTCGACACCGAGACTGCTGTTCATTTCAGCCACACCGCTTACTTCTTTTGCTGCAAGTCCTGCAATAATGCCTATAACCTCGTTTGAAATGTTTACTTCTCCATATTCCAAACTGTCAAGTTGACGTTTATCTTCCATGTATATGCCTCCAAACGTTTTAAACTTCAGTATCCTCTGCTTCAACTTCTTCGTTTTCAGCGAAGTAGTCCATTTCCTCGTTAATGACAATCATTTCCCCGCAACTGGGGCAAGCGACTTTTATAAGGCTGTCATCGTCGAAAACCAAATCCGATTCGTCCAAATAGAAAATTTCATCGCAGGAAGGACATTCGATTTCATAAAATTCATCTTCATATTCTTCATCTTCAAGATCGTAGTAATCGTCTTCCAAATCTGTCAAATCGTCATCCATGGCATCCAGATATTCTTCCATGTCGTCTAGGTCTTCATTAATGTAGTTGACTTCGCGAGTCAATTCCTCTAGCGTTTCAATAATTTTTTCGAACAATTTGCCTTCTTTAGCTTCTTTATCTATGTCCAAGCCTTCCATGAGACCCTTGAGATAAGAAACTTTTTCATTAAGATTATTCATGTCGCCCTCCTTTTGAATAAGTAGCCGGGTTTTTATACCCGAGAAAGATAGTCGCCTGTTCTTGTATCTATCTTCACTGTATCGCCTTCGTTTATGAAAAGCGGTACCAGTATTTCAGCTCCAGTTTCAACAACTGCGCGTTTTGTTACATTTGAAGCTGTGTCGCCTTTTATACCTGGTTCTGTTTCAGATATTTCGAGCTCAACAAAGTTAGGAGCATCAACTTGGAAACAGTTTCCTTTGTAAAATTTTAAAGATGCATTGTCGTTTTCCTTTAGATATTTAATTGCGTTTTCAACCAGCTTTTCCTCCAGGGGGATTTGTTCGTATGTCTCGTTGTCCATGAAATAATAAAGGTCACCGTCGCTGTAAAGATATTGCATTTCCTTTGTTTCTATGTGTGCTTTGCGAAATTTTTCGCTTGGATTGAAAGCTTGTTCTCTGGTTGATCCGGATTTCAGGCTCTTATATTTTGTCCTTACGAAAGCCGCTCCTTTTCCCGGCTTTACGTGTTGGAAATCCACAACGACGAAAGGTTCACCGTCTATTTCAAAAGTAACGCCTTTTCTAAAATCACCTGCTGAAATCATTAATATACCTCCATCTTGTATTTGCTAGAATCATTATACTATAAATC
>CAZXWC010000095.1:2088-5740 GCA_964644525.1 uncultured Peptostreptococcaceae bacterium | reverse complement strand
CGGACTATGGTGATTATGTGACCGTTCCAAAAGACGACACGCTTTACATCAAGTTTATTAATACCTATGAAGAGTTTCCTACCGGGATGGTTAAAGTGCAGAAACTCTTCGAGGGCGTTGATGAATTGGAAGGCTTCGAGGACATGGAATTCACAATCCAATTCACACTGAGATTCCCGGATGGTGAAACGGTAAATACAATCACAAACACCTATACCGGAAGCGAATGGCTTGCTACACCGAGATACTTCAACGGAATTCCGGTTGGATCGGGATATGTGGTGGAAGAAACCATTTTTGAGATGACAACACCGCTTGCAGGCGATTGGTCTTGGATTGTTTCACCCACAGCTTTTGCGGTTTTGGATGGACAAACCATGCTTGTTGAAGTGACTAACACTTATAATCCATACCCCGTCGATATTACAAAGACGGTAAGTCCTGTTTCTCATTACACAGGCAGTGGACCGGTAACTTATACGGTCAGGTTCACAAACAACAGCGAGACAACTTTCGATGCATTTTGGGTTCAAGAAGGCGAGTCAAGTTGGTTCAATCCTGATAATGCCTCGAATTTTAATTCGGACATGGATGGCAATCCGATTACGACAAATGGTGACATATTCTTCAACGACGGACCGCACGAGATTCCTTTCGGACCTGGTTCGGTAGTTACTGCGACATGGACCTATACTTCCAACACGCTTGGAGTCGGAGAATATTTGAATTCAGTGACTGGGACTGCTTACATGGAAGTTTGCGAGTATCTTTCTAGAGTTGCTGTAGCTGACGGAGATGGCGAAATATGCACCATGACCGCTGTTGCCTGGGACAATGACGATGCAACACTTACAATCAACAGAAGATCTGTTTCCCGCGACGACGATCCGGGAGTCCGCATAGAGAAAAGTGTGGATGTGGACGAGGCTTCCGTCGGAGATACTGTAAACTATACAATAGAGGTCAGAAACACAGGAGACGTTTCACTCAGAGATGTAATGGTTGTTGATGATATCATCGATGTAGAGTGGGATATCGGAGACCTTGGCAGAAACGACAGCATAAGTGAAGACTTTGAATACGAGATTCAGGAAACTGATTTTGTGAACGGAGTTTTCGAAAACATCGCCGAGGTTACAGCTGACTCGAGAGAGGGCAAGGCAAGTGATACAGACGATGCGGTTGTGGAAGAGGAAACAATAGATGTTCCTCCAGTAACTCCACCCGAAACGCCACCCGAAATAGTAGTGCCTCCGGAAATTCCGCCGCAGGCATTGCCCCAGACCGGACAAGTGGCTCCCGAGCTCTTCTACGGATTAGGCTCGATTCTCATGGCTGCAGGCTACGGACTTGGAAGAAAGAAAAAAGACTGATTCAAGACTTTAAAAAAGTGGTAAAATTAAATAAGTAGTGTTACCTGAGGGGAGCGCTTGCGCTCCCCTTTTTCAGATTTATCATAAACAAGAATTTCAAAGATGTCGAAAGGACAACTTAAGGATATTTCGGATAGTGGAATTACTTTTCTTGCCTTGGAATGTTTAATGGGTTTGATACAGCAGGTAGAAATTTGTTCCTTGCCGGGAATTGGCAATGTTTTTGCCTTTGTATATAAATGCACACTGCCAACTGCCCACTGCTTACTGAACACTGTTATTAATCTTTCCACTTGCTACTTTCCACTTTTGGGAGGATCAGATATGAATAAAAAACTGGCATGGCTTTTTGTTGTTGCAGGCATTATGCTGATAGCCTATCCTTCAATTAAAGAATACATGGAGGTAAGGGATCAAGCCGGGCTCCTTGAAGAGATGAACGACACCTATGAGGAGGCGGAAGAATCCGCAATTGAAGAGGACCACGAGGTGGAGGTTAGCTTCGAGGTGCTTTATCCTGTTGACGACTATGACAAGGAAAGCATCTCCAAGATAATGAAAATACCGTCGATAGACTTGACGGTTCCAATAGTTGACGGCATCTCGGACGCCAACCTCAAGATAGCCCCCGCCCGTTTCGAGACATCGAAACGTCCAGGTGAAATGGGCAACTTTGCGGTTGCCGGACATCGCTACTACACATACGGGCGTGACTTCAACCGCCTCGGCGAAGTGGCGGTGGGAGACAAAATAGAGATTATAGTCGGCACGAATTCATATATTTATACCGTTACTGAAGTTTTTGTAGTAAAGCCGGAGGAAATATGGGTTTTGGACGATGTGCCCGGAATGAGGACCATTACTCTCGTTACCTGCACGCCCATAGGCGTTGCCACCCACAGGCTGATTGTCAGGGGAGAGCTTACGGAATACAAAAAGACTGAGACCAGAACAGTAAACTGATCCAAGGCAAATTATTGAATATTCAGAAAACAATAGAAATATGCTTGACAAAACAAGAATGCCATGGTAGCATTAGTTAGATAGATATGTAAATGATTTTAAACTTACAAGCGATAAAGGCAAACCGGCTGAAAGTCCGGGACGCAAAGCTATAGGGTCTTCCCCGAAAGGAAAGGCAGCCAGCCGCCGAAAGGCAAGTTTTTTTATTTTTCCAGACAAACAACTTTCAAACGATAAAGGCAAAACCGGTGAAAACCGGATACGCAAAGCTAGAGGGCCTTCCCCGAAAGGAAAGGCAGCCAGCCGCCGAAAGGAGAGTTTTTTATGCGCAGGATATTGGCGCTTACAGTCACTATAATTGTAATAGCGATGACAACGATGGGAGTTTCTGCCCAGGAAATAGATTCTATAGAAAATCTTGAAAATGGAACTGTCATGGTCAGGTATGAAAATGAAAGCGAAAAAGCAATAAAGCTGATGGTTGAAAAATCGGGAGAGAGATTCTTCTATGACTTGGACGAGGATTACGAATCCATTCTACCGCTTCAGTCGGGAGATGGAACTTACAGAATCTGCGTTCTCGAGCAAAAAGCAGACAACCGTTATAGGATTGCACTTAGCAAAAGGATTGAATATGCAACTAAAGCTTCTAATGAGTGCTTTACAAACAGGAGTGACTTAATCGATTGGGAACAGACAGACCCCATATACAAAAAGGCTCTTGAGCTTACAGAAGGACTCGAAACAGACAAAGAAAAAATCATGGCTGTATATTCGTTTGCAATAAACGAATTCGACTACGATTACGACAAGATAAACCATATAGACGGAAGCTACGTGCCGGATCCCAACACAATGCTTAAAGAGAAAAAGGGCATATGCTACGACTATTCCTCAGCCTTTGCCGCAATGCTTCGCATAAACGGAATACCCACGCGGCTTGTGAAGGGGTACAATAATGAAATCGATGTCTATCACGCATGGAACCAAGTATACAATTCAGAGACCGGTCTTTGGGTGACTGTAGACACAACATTCGATGCATATTACCTCGACAACGGAGTGGATTTTTCCTTCGAAAAGAGCGGCATGAATTACTCGGTTGACCAAATCTTTTAAAAGAAAGAATAAGAAACGCCTTCCCATACAGTTGGGGAGGCGTTGTTTTATTGACTTCTGCAAAACAGCCTGCAGTTGGCAGTTGTAAGTTGGCAGCAAGTACGGACCAGTGGGCAGTAAGCAGCCTGCAGTTTGCAGTAAAAACAAAAGCATTAAATCGAAAAATTCCAGAGTTTTACATTTGCTCTTTGCTTTTA
>CAZXWC010000095.1:237-1988 GCA_964644525.1 uncultured Peptostreptococcaceae bacterium | reverse complement strand
ATCTTTGCTCTTCCTTCCTACTTTCCACTTACTACGTTCCACTGTTCTTACTGCCCACTGCAAGCTGTTTTCACTTTCCACTTGCTACTTTCTGCTTACTACTTACTACGTTCCACTTTCTTTACTCTTTGTTTTTGCTTTTAATCTTTGCTCTTCCTTCCTACTTTCCACTTACTACGTTCCACTGTTCTTACTGCCAACTGCAAGCTGCTTGCAGTTTTTTTACTTGTGAAGAATGACGGACATCTTCTTGTAAATCATAAGTGTTACCAATGATATTGCCGCTCCCTTTATGAGGTTGAAGGGTACAATAGCGTATAATATCAGGGTTTTCATATCAGTTATTGCGGCATTAGCAACCTTGCCCATCTCTATTATCACATCAAGAGGCATTAGTTTTGCGTAAAAGGGCAAGAGTATGAAATAATTGGCCAGTCCGCCGGCGATTGCCATTGAAACGGTTCCGACTGCCAATGCCTTTAAGGCCTGGGTTTTGGACTTTTTCATCTTATAGATGTAGCTTGCGGGGAAAACCAGTGCGGCTCCGACGATGAAGTTTGCGAGTTCGCCTACCCCTGCGGTTGAGGTTCTTGTGATGAAATGCAGAAAATTCTTGATAAGCTCGATGGTTACGCCGACGGCCGGGCCCATTGCGAATCCTCCGACCAGCGCGGGCAAATCACTCAAATCAAGTTTCAGAAAGGCCGGGAACAGTGGGACCGGCATCTCTATCATCATTAGTACAAAAGCTATTACGGACAAGACCGATGTCTTGACCATTTTGTTTGTTGAACTTGTTCTTTTCATAATCTTCCTCCCAAATTAATATGCCCTGGATCAGGGATTCCAGGGCATTAAATATCGTTATAGTTTTCTTCTCTCATCCAGACTTTAACTGTCGGCTTCGGAAATTATCCGAATCAACCGATTTCTCGGCTCGCGGGCTTTACCGCCGGTAGGGAATTGCACCCAACCCTGAAGAAAATATTCAATTTTCTAAAAGAATTATAGCACCGATTTTTTTTTTAGTCAAGATGTGATTGGCAAAAATGGGTTGACAAACTCATGGCGGGTTTGTGGTAGAATGAATCAAAAGATCATTTGTACTGGAGGCTGACCGTTATGCTTGAATCGATAGTTTTGGGATATCTGCTTGGTAATGTTCAGACGGCGTACTTTATCGGAAAAATCTTCGGTAAAATAGACATAAGGGGTAAGGGCTCATCCAATGCAGGGGCTTCTAATGTCACCCAAGTTATGGGATGGAAATTCGGAGTTTTTACCGCCCTTGTTGATATGCTCAAAGCTTTTATGGCGGTTAAAATTTCCTTTTTCTTTTTCGGAGGAAACCTGCAGGCTTTCACAGCAGGAATATTTGCGGTTTTGGGGCACATGTTTCCTTTCTATTTAAAATTCAAGGGAGGAAAGGGCCTGGCTTCGCTTGTAGGTATGATGTTGGCCTTCGAGCTTGAAATAGGATTGGCGATGATGGCATCAGTGTTTTTTTTGACCATAGTCACGGACTATATTGTTGTGGGGTCTCTGACTGTTTATTTGGGATTGCCGATCCTTCTTTATTTTTATGGTATGGAAAAAGCAATACTGATTGAAAGTGCCGCGCTTGCGCTTTTGGGACTTTGCATGCATATTGGCAATATAAAAAAAATAATCAGGAAAGAAGAAAAAGGTCTTCGAGCCACAATAAGAAGTAGAAAGTAGGAAGTAGAAAGTAGAAAGTGGAAAGTGGAAAG
>CAZXWC010000095.1:0-137 GCA_964644525.1 uncultured Peptostreptococcaceae bacterium | reverse complement strand
TGGAAAGGAAAAGCAAAAACAAAAGAAAAAGCAAAGGCAAAGAGTAAAGTACAGTGGAAAGTGGAAAGTGGAAAGTGGAAAGTGGAAAGGAAAAGCAAAAACAAAAGAAAAAGCAAAGGCAAAGAGTAAAGTACAGT
>CAZXWC010000094.1:0-5827 GCA_964644525.1 uncultured Peptostreptococcaceae bacterium | reverse complement strand
ATCGAGGCAAAAAAAGCATTGCGGTTGATTTGAAATCTGCCGAAGGCAAACAAGTGTTTTTCGATTTGATAAAACAGGTCGATGTTGTTACAGAAAACTTCAAACCAGGAACCATGGAAAAGCTGGGACTCGGCTACGAAAAAATAAAGACTGTTAATCCCAGGATAATCTATGCGGCAATGTCCGGGTTCGGACACTCCGGTCCATATTCATCCCGCCCGGCATACGATATGATCGTGCAGGCAATGGGAGGCATCATGAGCATCACGGGACAGCCAGGCGGAGCCCCAACCCGGGTCGGGACATCTGTAGGCGATATAACAGCCGGTCTTTTCGGCGCAGTAGGAATACTTGCAGCCATTCACAAAAGAAAAGAAACAGGCCTTGGCCAAAAAGTGGATGTGGCAATGCTTGACGGACAGGTGGCAATTCTTGAAAATGCAACAGCAAGATATGCGACGACAGGTGAAATTCCTGGCCCTTTGGGCTCACGCCATCCATCAATCACCCCCTTTGAAGCTTTCAAAACAAAGGACGACTGGCTGATCTTGGCCGTTGGAAACGACAAGCTCTGGAAAGCCTTTTGTAAAGCCACTAATAAAGAAGAATGGCTGGACGATCATGACTTTGCTACAAACGACAAAAGAAATTTAAGTCATAATCGCCTCAAGCCAATGCTTGATGACTTGATGTCTGAGAAAACAACTTCTGAATGGATGGATTTATTGACTGCAGCGCATGTCCCGGCAAGTCCCATAAACACAATGGCGGATTTATTCGCCGATCCTCAGGTTGCGGCCCGCAATATGCTGGTGGAAGTAAATCAACCCGGACTAGGGCAAATGAAAATTGCAGGGAATCCTATTAAATTGTCAACCGTGGATCCCGAAGATGAACTCCCTACCAATCCAGCACCATCGATTGGTCAGCACACCGAAGAAATATTGAAGACCTACTTGGGTTTTGACAATAAAAGAATAAATGAATATTTGAAAACTGTAAAATAAAATCATGAAAGAAGGTAGATGCTGCAATGAGTAAAACTGCTTTTAGACTTGAAGAAGCAACTGTAGCTTCTGTGCATGAGGCCATGAAAAATGGAGAGATTACATGCCAAGAGCTGGTAAAAGGCTATCTTAAAAGAATAGAGGCCTACGACCAAAAGGGACCCTCGCTTAACGCAGTGGTCTGTGTCAATCCCAAAGCTCTTGAAGAAGCCCGCGAGCTGGATGAAAAATTTAAAAAATACGGCTTAACAGGATCTCTTCACGGAATACCTGTTCTCTTAAAAGACAATGTAGATACTTTCGACATGCCCACAACAGGCGGATCAGCAAGCCTTGATGGTTTCGTGCCTGAAGACGACGCTTTTATCGCAGAAAAATTCAGGGAGGCCGGAGCTCTTATACTTGCAAAGGTAAACCTGCATGAGTTCGCAATATGGGGGGAGACCATAAGTTCCATACTGGGACAGACTGTTAATCCTTACGACTCCACCAGAACTCCGGGAGGATCGAGCGGCGGAACAGGCGCCGGAATAGCAGCCAATTTCGGAATGGTTGGAATTGGAACCGACACAATCAACTCCATTCGTTCACCGGGATCGGCAAACAACCTTGTTGGATTCAGGCCAACAATAGGGCTTGTAAGCAGAGATGGAATTGTGCCCTACTCCTTTACACAGGATACAGCCGGCCCTATAACCAGAACCATCGAAGATGCAGTCAAGGTTCTTGATGTAATAGCAGGATATGACAAGGCCGACGACGAAACAGCCTGGTCTGTAGGCAAACAGCCTAAAACTTACACAGATTTCCTTAAAAAGGACGGACTTGAAGGCAAGAGAATCGGCGTTCTGGAAAGCTTTTTCGGAAGCGAGCCAATACACGAGGATGTAAACAGGGCTGTAAGAAAAAGCATAGATGACATGAAAAAAGGCGGCGCTACCCTAGTGGAAATCAAGGAAGACATTGATTCCGGATATTTGGTTTCAAAGGTCAGCGTACACCTTAACGACCTTAAGGATCACTTAAACATCTATCTGAACGCACTGCCCGAAAGAGCGCCCGTTCATTCGGTTGAGGAAGTCTTGGCTTCCGGCAAGTACCATCCCGGAATCGAGGAAAATCTCAAGAAGGCCATGGCTCTAAGCGTTGGAACTCCCGAATACAATGAGCGGCTTATAAAAAGAAGCGCCCTTCAAACCCAGGTCATGAAAATAATGGCTGACTATGAATTGGACGCAATGGTATATCCCCACCAGAAGCAGTTGGTATGCCTGATAGGAAAGAGCCAGGACGAGCGAAATGGGGTTTTGGGCTCTGTTACGGGCTTTCCTTCAATCGCTGTTCAGGCAGGCTTCTCGACACCTACGGAAACTGCCCCTATCGGCGTCCCTGTAGGAATGGAGATTCTTGGACGGCCGTGGAGCGAGCCGACGCTGATAGAAATAGCCTACGGATTCGAACAGGCTACAAACAACAGGAAGCTTCCACAAAACACGCCCCCTATCACATAATAGAGATTTTTTGGTATTTACCCCCTAAGAAAGAAGCGTTCACCCTTTTGGATGAACGCTTCTTTTCTTTTGGCGGAGAGCATGGGACTCGAACCCACGGGGCCTTACAGCCTTACTCGCTTTCCAGGCGAGCTCCTTAGCCACTCGGTCAACTCTCCATATTTTATTTTCTTCTCAGCTCTTTGAAGAATTCTTTCATTATTGCCGAGCATTCGTCTTCGAGGACGCCCTTGACCACTTTGGGAACGTGGTATAAAAGTCCGTCTCCCAGAAGGTCGTAGACCGAACCGGCGCCTCCCGCCTTTGGGTCCATGGCTCCTATGAAAACCTGGTCTATGCGAGCCTGCAGGATCGCTCCCGCACACATCACACAGGGCTCTATGGTAACATAGATTTGAGACTCTGTCAATCTCCAGCCGCCCAATTTTTCGGCGGCCTTGCCTATGGCGATTATTTCTGCATGGGCCAAGGGGCTCTTGCCGGTCTCCCTGAGATTGTGGCCTCTTGCTATTATTTCATCTTTTCTTACAATTACCGCTCCTACAGGCACTTCTCCCTTTCTGTAGGCTTTTCGCGCCTCCTTCAAAGCTTCCTTCATATATTCTGTTTTATCCATCGGGCCCACCTTCGCAGTTTCTCATCGAAACATATTTCAGCAACACAATTATACATTCACTGCCTCTTGGGGTCAATCGTTTGCGGGGAAAGCGATTGGACAAGCTTTTTAGAAGCTTGCAAAAAAAGCGTAGTGTCGATGCCTACTGCTATCAGGTCGAAACCCCTTTGCTTGAAGCTAAGTGCCTGGTCTGCGTTTGCCGCAAAGATGCCCGCGTATTTGCCCTGCCTTGCGCATGATGCAATTATCTGGTCGAGAGCTTTTTCTATAGTCTCGTGCTCCACCTGACCGGGTATGCCAAGCGACTGGGAAAGGTCGAAGGGACCTACAAATGCCATGTCTATTCCGAGGCAAGCTATTATTTGGTCAAGATTGTCCAAAGCCTGGCGGCTTTCTATTTGAACGGATACCAGAGTCTCTCTGTTTGCCTCTTTGAAATATTCGACTATACTTTTGCTGCCGAATTCCGAGGATCTGGGAAGCGCCACTCCCCTTTCTCCTTGGGGATAATATCTGGCCCATTTGGCTATTTCCCCGGCTTCTTCAGGGGTTGAAACCTGGGGAACGACTATTGCCGCAACTCCTGTATCCAGGGCCCGCAAAACGTCTGTCCTGCTTCCGCTGGTGGCTCTGGCGATAGCGGTAAGGCCCCTTAGTTCGGCGGCCCTTGTAAGGTTTTGCACCGATTCGAATGTGAAGGGGCCGTGCTCCATGTCGAGCACTGCAAAGTCCAAGCCTGCCAGCCCCATTATTTCAACAACTTCGGGTGAATTGAGGTTGCAGAACATGCCGAAGACAGGCTCTCCCTCTTTCATTTTTTCAAGCGCTTTATTCTTCATTTTCCTTCCTCTCTTCCGCGGCAACGGTCTTATATAGTTGCCTGTTGTCAAGGGTCCAGATGCGGTCTGTGAATTCTCCGCTTTCAGTCTTGTCCAGGCTTTCGAAAAAGTCGTACATCCTTGCGTCGATCATGTCTATATAATGAAGGAGCTCCGCTTCAGGAATCATGGGTTTTCTGGGGCTTCCGAATTCTGGCTCGTAGTGGTGGGAAAGAACCATGTGCTCAAGCAGAAGGACTTTCTCGCGCGGTATGGAAAGTGTCTCTCCGGCCTTCTGTATGTCGCTTATGCCCTGTATTATGTGGCCCAGGAGTTTTCCCTCTCTTGTGTATTCGGAAACTATCCCCATCTGGTCCGCTTCCATTTCTTTAGTCTTTGCCAGGTCGTGGACTATTATGCCCGAGTAAAGCAGGTCTGTATCTATTTTTTTGTACACCGAAGCCAATTTTTCGCCGACTCTCAGCATGGTGAGTGTGTGATAGAGCAGGCCGCATCTTATTGAATGGTGGTTGCTCTTTGCTGCAGGATAGTATGAGAGCTTGTCCTTTACATTACCGAATAGATGTCCTGAGAGTTTTTTGAGGTTTGGGTCGGACATTTTATCTATGTAGGAAAGGACTTCCCCGTACATGCTTTCAAAGCTTTCAGGTGCACTCTGCACAAAATCCTCTATGTCCAGCCCGTCTTGGGGCTCGGCTTTGCGTATTTTCTTTATTGTCAGCTGGGGCCTTCCATTCCACTGGGAAAGGTCTCCGCGGACCTTGACTATGCTTGCCCTAGCAAAAAACGTTTCCGCCTTTTCGTCGGCATCCCAAATTTTGGCCTTTATTTCTCCTGTGCTGTCGGAAAGGGTCAAGTCGGCGAAGAAGCTGCCGTTCTTTGCCTTTCTTACCGAAATTTGCTTTATCATGTAGAATCCCTGAATGGTTCCGGCGCTTTCAAAGTCGGAAATCTTTTTTCCCTCCATCATTTCACCCTCCTCTTTGGTCTTTTGCACTCGGGTATGTCTTTTATGCCTTTTTTAGAATCGAAGCGACAGGCAGGTGAGTCCTCCGTCGATTTTTCGGAATTCGCTCATGTCTGTCTCTATTATATCGTATCCTCTGCTCTTTAACACTTCAAGCGTCTTTGGAAATCCCGAAGGGACAATGACCTTTCCGTTTATTAGAAGGCAGTTTGCGGCATAGGACTCTTCCTGCGGAACAAAGTGCCTGACTGCGCCGTCGAATGCCTTGTCGCTTGCGAACGAAGCCCCTGCCAGCAAAAATCCATCGGGGAATAGGGTGACTCCTGTCTTTAGGTGAAGGACTTCGCATACAGGGACCAGTTTTGCCTGGTATCCGTATTTTTCGACTATGGCCTTAAGCTGCATTGCGCCTTCTCTGTTTGTTCTTTCTGAAACTCCTATGTAGAAGGTTTTGCCGTCCTGCATTATGTCTCCGCCTTCGAGGGTTCCCGGCTCCTCTATGCGCTCTATTGTCTGGTAATGATTTTTAATTGTTTCCATTATAAGCTTTTTTTCGGCATTTCTTGCAGGCGCTCCCGGATTTGTTATTACTGCGGCTTCATCAAAAATGACCGCTACATCCTCTACAAAACAGCTGTCCGGAAATTCTTCGTTTTGCTCTAGGACCTCCACTTCAAGTCCGCAGCTTTCAAGCGCCCTTTGGTATGATTCGTGCTGCGAGACCGCCTTTTGGTAATCCGGTTTGCCCAGCCCCTGGGCCGATGTGATTCCCTTTATCAGGCTTTTGCCCGGTTTCCTTATTATTGCTTTTGTAAACATGTTAAGCCTCCTGTTTTTTTATCTAATAATATCCTAACACAAGTCTGCTCCTTATGTAATCAATGATT
>CAZXWC010000093.1:0-5908 GCA_964644525.1 uncultured Peptostreptococcaceae bacterium | reverse complement strand
TGCATAAAAATGGTGCTAGTGATTTCTCACCAACACCATATATTATAGAACCATCATAAAAAGAGAGCTTTAGAGCCCTCTTTTTTTTGTTGCATTTTATCTTTCTGCAAGCAAAGGATTTTTTCATAACGTGTCTACAAAATCAAATTTTGCTCTTCAACATATTTACAAACTCATGCCTGGACGGGAAACTGCTGTGGAATACGACTTTCCCGTCAACAGCAAGCGCCGGAGTGTGTTTTTCATCTTTACCGATATTGACAAAGTTGCAGCCCGGACAGCATGAATTCGAACAACCCACTTCAATACCGTAATTCTCAATTTTCAAAGGGTCAATAATTTTAATCACTTTTATATTCAAATTCATACTGTCAATTATATCCTGCACCATGTCTCGATAGTAAGAGCTTTTCATACATTCGGATCCCAACACCAATATTTCTTTCATATGTTTTCTCCCGTTTTTTTTTAAACATAAGTAAAATTCCGAAGCAAACGAGTTCGGGTTAATGTAATTATAGCATAATAAACTTATTCAATCCGACAGCATCATTTGGCATTGTGTGATATCATAAGTTCAATTAAAAAAAACAAGAAATTTTTGATTGCGCAAGCCAAAAGCAAAATTCAACCCCAAATGGGCACGGTTTCGCTCTTTTTTGCCGTTGGAAAATGTCTCTGTGATATAATTGTAAAAAGATATTTGCAATTTTTGATTCTATTCAAAGAAAGGTGATTTTATGTTTAAGCGTGTACTGAAGCTGGAAACAAAAATAATGATGCTTGTAATTATTCTGGTTTTGGTTTCAGTTGCGATTTTGGCGTCTTTTGCAACCACATGGACAAATGAAAATGTTCAGACCAGAGTGGAGGAAAATATACGCAATATAGCGGCATTGGTCTCAAAATCGGAAGATATTGCGAAAGCTCTTTCTAAAAAGGAAATTTCGGAAAAGGTACAGACGGAGATTTCAAGGTATCTTGAAGCGGTAGAAGACATAGAGTTCATTGTTGTTGCGGACATGGACAGCATAAGGTATTCACATCCGGTGGAAGAGCGGATTGGCAAAAAATTTGTAGGCGGAGACGACAAGAAGGTTGTTTCGAGCGGGGAGGCATACATTTCGGAGAGCGTTGGAACGCTGGGAAAATCTTTGCGCGCATTTGCTCCCATATTCTGCGAAAGTGAACAAGTTGGTTTTGTAGCTGTAGGAACACTGACTAAAAGCATAGCCAAAGCAAAGAAGGATGCAATGAAGACAATAGTGTTTCTTGTCTTTCTTACCATATTCATTGGTATTGCCGGAGCGTTTTTATTGGCTGGAAACATAAAAAAATCTTTGCTGGGACTTGAGCCGGAGGAAATTTCCAAGCTTTATACTGAAAAGGCCGGAATGCTTGATGCAATTCACGAGGGCATAATATCCGTGGACGGGGAAGGGCGTGTAACTCTTGTAAATGATTCTGCCCTCCAAATATTGGGGAGCAGACAAAAGAATGCAGCGACTTTAATTGGAAAGAGCGTCGAGTCGGTGTTTCCCACAAGCAGACTCGTGGTAGTACTCAAGACGGGAAAAGCAGAATACGATAGTGAGCAGATTGTGGGGGACAAGGTCATATTGACCAACCGTGTACCAATCATAAGAGAGGGAAAGATTCTCGGGGCGGTGGCTACTTTCAGGGACAAGACTGAAGTTCTTAAAATTGCGGAGGAATTGACTGGGGTAAATCAGATTGTAGAGGCCCTTCGGGCCAATACCCATGAATTCATGAACAAGCTCCATGTGGTTTTGGGTTTGATACAGATAAAGGACTACGCAGAGGCTGAAAAGTATATAATGGGTATTACTAGGAACCAACAGACATTGACTGCCGGGATTGTAAAGAGGATTCAGGATCCTACTGTTGCAGGCTTGCTTTTGGGGAAAATGAGCCGCGCAGGAGAATTGGGAGTTATTGTACAAATTGACGAGAGAAGTCGATTGGAGCGTAATCATGGACGAATAAATAGCAGCTCCATTGTCAAGATATTGGGCAATATACTTGAAAATGCTTTTTTTGCCACTCGGGACACTGAAGAGAACAGAATTGTAAAACTTTATGTTTTTGAGGACAGCGAGACCATTTTTATTGAAGTAGAAGACAGGGGAATTGGTATTTCAAAAGGTGGATTGAGCAGAATATTTCAAAAAGGATACACGACGAAAGAAGGAAGCGGCGGAGAGGGACTCTTCATCGTAGGAAAGACGGTTAAAGAACTGGGCGGAGAGATAAATGTGGATTCTGAAACAGGTGTGGGAACATTGTTTAGAGTGACACTTCCCAAGGAGGCAGACTATGATTAAGGTATTGGTTGTGGAAGACGATCCTATGGTTGCTTACCTTAACCAAAGGTATGTAGATTCGATTGCGGGTTTTTCGGTTGTCAAGAAAGTTGGCGACGGCGTGGAAGCTTTGAAGGTACTGCGGACACAAGATATAGATTTGGTGGTTTTAGATATTTACATGCCCAAGACAAACGGCATTGAGCTTTTGGAGGAGATACGCAAGCGTTTCATTCAAGTTGATGTAATCCTTGTGACGGCAGCCAAGGAACTCGAAGTTATTGACAAGGCCCTCAAGTTGGGGGCAGTGGATTATCTTATCAAGCCATTCAAATTCGAAAGACTTAAGGATGCCCTGGAAAAGTACAGGGGAAGATATAAATTTTTCAATGAAGAGGGTTCTGTCAGCCAGGAGGATATAGATAATCTTACAAAGGGAAGAGCCGGGGGGTTCAAGAGCAAAAAAAGGCTGCCCAAGGGCTTGCATGAAAAAACTTTGGAGAGGATCAGGCGTAAGTTGGAAGATAATGAGGATGTTTTTTTAAATGCCGACGAGGTGGCTGAAAAAGCCGGAGTAAGCCGTGTGACGGCCAGAAGATATCTTGAGTATCTCGATTCAATAGGAAATATAGAGTGTGAAGTCGAGTATGGAAGCGTAGGCAGGCCAAGTTATGTATACAGGATAATAAAAGAGTGAAAATAGAATTTGTGGTTTTTATGAACTTTATGTAGAATATGAATAAAAAATCGTTGAATAATCGGTCCTTCGGGACTGGCTATTCTTTTTTTTTATCGACATAACATTAACGAAATGTTTTTTATTGACTAAATGTTTTTCTTAAGATGGTAAGGCTTGCCAGTTGGCAAGCCTCGTTTATTATGAAGACAAGAAATTGACTTTTTAATGAATTCATTCATGGGGGGCAAAATATTATGAATTACTCGGAAATAAGCTTGAAAATGCATGAGGAAAACAAAGGCAAGATTTCTGTTACTTCGAAGGTGGCTGTTGCAAACAAGGACGACCTGAGCACTGCTTACACGCCTGGAGTTGCGGAACCTTGCAGAAAAATCAACGAAGACAAAAACCTGGTCTACAAATACACATCCAAGGGCAATCTCGTCGCTGTTGTAAGTGACGGCACAGCGGTTCTTGGACTTGGGGACATAGGACCCGAAGCGGCAATGCCTGTTATGGAGGGAAAAGCTGTACTGTTCAAAGAATTTGGTGATGTTGACGCTTTCCCGATTTGTCTGGAAACAAAGGATGTTGACGAGATAGTTGAAACAGTAAAACGCATGGCACCTACCTTTGGAGGGATCAATCTAGAGGATATTTCGGCACCTAGATGCGTCGAAATAGAAAGACGCCTAAAGGCAGAGCTGGACATTCCGGTTTTCCATGACGATCAGCACGGAACTGCGGTTGTGGTAATAGCCGGGATGATAAATGCTTTGAAATTGGCGGGCAAGAAAATTGAAGACATACGAATAGTTATAAACGGCGCGGGGAGCGCCGGTAGCGCAATAGCAAAGATGCTTCTGGCTTTGGGCGCTAAGGACATAAAGGTTTGCGACAGGAGGGGGATACTCCATCCGGGGGCTCCCAAAAACGATTTCAGCAAGGAAGAGATTGCCAAACTGACAAATCCCGAAGGAGTAAGAGGCTCATTGTCTGAAGCCATGGAAGGTACGGACGTTTTCATAGGGGTATCAGCCGCAAAGGTTGTTACTGAGGAAATGGTTTTTTCAATGAGCGAAAAACCGCTTGTATTTCCAATGGCGAATCCGGAACCCGAAATAATGCCTGACCTGGCAAAAAAGGCAGGGGCATTTGTGGTAGGGACCGGCCGAAGCGATTTTTCCAATCAGTTGAACAATGTATTGGCATTCCCGGGAATTTTCAGGGGAACCCTTGACGTAAGGGCTTCCGACATAAATGAAGAAATGAAAATCGCCGCATCCATCGCAATTGCTTCAATAATAGATGAATCGGAACTTACTCCGGAATACATCATTCCAAACCCGTTCGACGAGCGCATAGTCGAAAGGGTATCAAAAGCGGTTGCAGACGCAGCAATTAAAAGCGGCGTTAGCAGAATATAGAGCAATCATACAAATATTATGAGGAGGTTTTTTAAATGTCAACGTCATTAAAGCTTGAAAGCAACATGGGCGAAGAGAAAGGTTTTAAAATTATGGGAATGTCCCTTCCGGTTTTTGGAGTGTGTGCGGCAGTGGTATTCGCGGCTGTTTACATGGGGGTCTTGCCTAGTGGATTGGTTGGAGCTATTCCATTTATGATGGTACTCGGAGCGATTCTCGACGAAATAGGAAACAGGACTCCAATAATAAAAGATTATTTTGGTGGGGGACCAATAGTTGTAATCTTCGGAAGTGCGGCCCTGTTCACTTATGGAATAATACCGGAAAATGTAACTGACATAGTGGTTGCATTCACAAAGAGTGGAGGATCATTCCTTAGCTTCTACATCGCGGCACTTATTACAGGAAGTATACTGGGAATGGACAGAAAACTTCTCATAAAGGCTTCGGTTCGCTATTTGCCGGCCATTTTGGGC
This sequence comes from uncultured Peptostreptococcaceae bacterium, assembly GCA_964644525.1. Classification (GTDB taxonomy): domain Bacteria; phylum Bacillota; class Clostridia; order Peptostreptococcales; family BM714; genus BM714. Next base: position 1,002 of record CAZXWC010000093.1, on the reverse strand, counting down.
GGGGTTGCTGTAGCTCTCGGACTTGTAGGCATTGTTGGAGGAATGATGGGCTATGGTATGAAGCAGGCAATACTCTACATCGGTATTCCTATCATGGGCGGCGGAATGGGAGCCGGTGCAGTTCCCCTTTCAGAAATGTTCGGAGATTTCTTCTCGGTTGATCCAAAGGAAATGCTGTCTGTAATGATTCCTGCACTTGCGATGGGTAACGCCATGGCAATCGTTGTAGCCGGATTGCTTGACAAGCTAGGCAAAGCCAAACCTTCACTTACAGGAAACGGCGAACTGATGATTAACAAGAACGACGACTTTACGCCGACCGAAACAAACCATGCAATCGACGTAAAACTAATGGGAGTCGGAATGGCTCTTGCGACAACTTTCTTCGTATGGGGCAAAATACTGGCCAAATTCATCCCGATTCATTCATACGCGCTTATGATAATTTCGGTTGCCCTATTCAAGGCTTTCGGAATACTTCCCAAGCGTTATGAAGTCGGTGCAAACCAGTTCTTCAGATTCATAATGGACAATTTGACTCCGGCTCTTCTGATTGGAATCGGAGCGGCTTATACGGACCTTGCTGCAGTGCTTTCGGCATTTACCATTCAGTACATCATTCTAGTGGCCATAACAATTGTTGGCTCAGTAATAGGATCAGGAATAGTAGGATATTTCATGGGATTTTATCCAATCGAATCGGCAATAACAGCCGGCCTTTGCATGGCTAATATGGGTGGAACAGGAGACGTGGCGGTTCTATCGGCTTCAAAGAGAATGGCTCTTATGCCTTTCGCACAGATTTCATCCAGACTCGGCGGCGCATTCATCATCATACTTGCAACAACATTGCTTAAAATATTCGCATAGATTTATTTACAAATAAAAGGACTAAAAAGGGACGTACCTTTTTGACTCCATCCATATTATGGCAAAGGATGCGGCCTGTTCGCATCCTTTTGCCGTTGGGGAGTTATTGATATGAATAGAAACAATCAAGGA
>CAZXWC010000092.1:0-5912 GCA_964644525.1 uncultured Peptostreptococcaceae bacterium | reverse complement strand
TGAAAAAGTGGCGTATTCTCTTATTCTTTTTTTCCTACAGTAACTTGACACGATCAATACCTATAGTCCTGACCCATTTCTTCTTCCCTTTCGCAGTAATTATCTCAGCTTCAATATCATAAGGTTTAGCATACTCAACAGCCGCCTTGATGGCATTTTCAATTTTAACCTTTGAATCATCAACATAGAAACTTACTCCATCATTGACATCCATAGGCTCTTGGGGATTACAATCGTGTATTTTTTTAACCTCGTCAGACCATGCTATTTCTCCAGAAACGGTATTGATTTCCCATCCGCCAATTTTGGCTACCTCCCCCATTTCTTTGATTAGATTGTCCTGACGCATTCTTTCTTTATCGATTTTCTTGCGTTCCGTATCATCATGTATTACCCCAATTATTTCTAAATCGCTTTTGTCTTCAATAACAGGTATGAAGGTTATTTTCAAGTTTTTTGTCTCGTATTTCGAATAGGTCACTTCAATTTCAATTGATTGACTAATATTTGTATCCATTGCTTTTTTCAATGAAGGCAGGTACAACTCAGCGTTGTCCCTATCCCATATTTTATCAGCTTTTTTTCCAATAAAATACGAAGCACTTTTCCCGGAAATTTTTAATATTTCTTGATTTGCATAAAGAATATTGTTGTTTTTATCAAAAAGCAAAATTGTATCCGGTATTTTCTCCAGTGTTTTTTTAAATTTTTTTTCTGATTCCCGCAAATACATAAGCAGCTTATCCTGTTTTTCTTTTGCAGTCTTTATATTCAGATTCTTATAGCCCAAAAGCGCTACTATATTAGCAAATTTAACATAGAAATTCATTACTTTCTCAATGTAACCATGGCTGACTACCGGCACTTTATCAAGAGCTCGCAAATAGCTTTTTTCATCGTAACCATAAAGTTTTGCCTGTTTTTTAAAAATTTTATAATCCAAGAAATCATCATCGTAAATAAATTGTCCCAAATAAACTGATCCGAGAATTTTCCCCTCAATTATTATAGGGGTTGCTATGTCCCACATATTGTTCAAGCATTTGTATTTAATAGGTCTTCCGTAAAAAACGCCATCAAACAGCTTGACGTCGCTCTCGATACAATTCTTGTTTGATATGGGATTTTTCCTATGAAAATTTTTGCAAATATCCTGAAAACCTGATTGAATTATTAAGTCACCTTTCTTGTTTCCTATGGCCATTGCAATATTTGTAATTTTATTGAATTCATCCGCCAACATTTGTATTTCCGGAATATCTATAATATCATTTATGCTCAAATCCTCTTTGTCAAAGCTTTCTTTTCTCTCGTCCTGACTTATTACACCATCAAACATTGTAATGAAATATTCTTTTTGCGGCGAATAAATTTTTAAGTTTTCATATTCGTTTACAGAATCGAAAAAACGTTTGAATTCCTTCGTCCCACCCTTCAGCGCAATTTCCCCATAGGTTGCAATCCAATCATGGCAATCGTTTTCAATACCGGGAATTATTTCTGTTATTTTTCTTCCAAGCAAATGGTCCGAATCAAAACCTGTACGTTTTTCATAAGCTGGGTTCACAGCAATAATTTGGTAATCCACCGGCATGCCCTTCTCGTCGCAGATTATTTTATGGCACGCAATAGATTCCCGAGAATTTTTAATAATTGATTCATTCAAATTAACATCCATAAAGCCACCTTGTATAATGAGACTCCACTATACTTTACCTCTCATATATTATTTAAATATATACAAATAGCCTTTTGCCATAATTTTACCTTCTAACAATTATAATACCCTATGCAGGATGAATGAATCTAAACCCACCTGGCTTGCTCTTTTGAAAGTCATATCAACGGAAAATAATACTAATACGGTAAATTTATAGTTGTGAATACAAATCAATCTTTACAGCAAACTTGGTTTCTGCCCTTTTCTTTCGCCCTGTACATGGCCTCGTCCGCTTGGCTGATTGCAAAATCAATATTATTGTTTTCAGTATCTACTGACGAAACCCCTATGCTGACCGTAACATCTTTAAAATAACCATCTTTTGTTTCATCAACCAATGTTCTTATTTTTTCGGCCATTTCAAACGATTTGTTCCTGTCTGTATGTGGAAGAAATATAACAAACTCCTCCCCTCCCCATCTTGCAAATATATCTGAACTTCGTATATTTCCCAATACCAGTTTAGACAAATCCTTTAATACCTTGTCTCCCACTTCATGCCCGTAAGAGTCATTTATATTTTTGAAATGATCAATATCCATCATAATAAGCGATGACATGTATCCATAACGTTGGCACCGCATCAATTCCTTTTCTGCAATATTATAAAATTTATTCCTGTTGTACAATTTTGTAAGATTATCCGTCTCAGAATTTTTTCTGAGTCTCCTGTTGTTGCGCGCAAAGGTATACCCCACAATTATAAGGAAAATTGCTAAAACGGCTATCAATACTATTTGTATCTGCATATATCTATCAAGATTTCTATATTTTTCCCCTTTACGCATCGATATTAAGTAGGCTACATGCTCTTTTTTGAAATTTTTTACGGAGATAAATTTAAACATATAATCCAAATCATTATATCTGCAGGTTTCCACAAAACTTTCACCTGTGAGTTTATTGGCAAAACTGCTTTTTATGCAGTCCATAAAACTGTTTTTCTCATCAGGCATCATAGTATTGTATTTGTCTAAAACATTTTTCACTTCTTTGTCTATATAATAATGTTCAGATATTAACGAGTCTGCGTAATTGTCAAGCTGCGACTTAAAAACCTTATCCTCCACAATCGATTTACTAATTATAAAATTAAAGTCCGAATCAGGATAAAGATTTGAAAGCACTTCAAGAACAGAAGCTATCGATATTGAAACCTCTACAGAACCTATATGCTCACCCTTGTATTTCAATGGGTACACATACCTGTAGCCATTGAATATTCTGCCTTCTTCAAAGCCCGATATATATTCTTCATTTTCGTTCACAAGTCTTACGCTTTCACGGACATCAATCAAAAGATCCCCGTATTTTTCAGGACAGTGAACTCTGAGAAAACTTTCTGTATTCGGCAAATGAAAGTGCAATTGGCGAAATTCATGCTTTCTCATATTTTCATACCTTGCATTTAGAAGAGCCAATAATTCCTGCCTTAGTTTTTCTTTTTCCTTTTCATCAGCAATATTTGCCCGGCTTACAATAGATAATATTTTTTCATCACCTTGTATTTCATCATAAATATAATTGGAAAAAGATTCATAGGTTTTTATGGTGGAGTTCACTTTGCCTTCAAAGTTTTTTATATCCATCCTTAAAAAAGAACTTCTTGTTTCTTGGTAACTTTCTTTTGTGGCAAACATGCCAAAAATGCAAATTGTTAATACTAGAATCGAAAATATCCCCCAAATTATACATTCATGTTTTTTAAAATCGAATTTCATATTGATCTCCTGTAGGAATTTTATCGTTGGCAATTTAAATCATTCAAATTTGCATAAAATCAGAGTCTGAAAAACCGGCAATTTCTTGTGCTCTTTTAATAATAATAACTGCGGGACCTTCAACATTTTGCTGTCACATTAATTATTCTTTACCGTATTTCATCATTTGAGTCACTCGTTTTTTCTTATTATTTCCCTTTTAAGACTTTTTCTATTGCAACAATTGCAATCTCAGGGTCAAATTGCTTGCCAGCGTTGTCTCTTATCTCTTTTATTGCTTCTTCCTTTGAAAGGGCTTTTCTGTAAGTACGCTCGGAAGTCATTGCATCATATGCATCTGCAATTGCAATAATCCTTGATTCCAAATATATTTTTTCACCTTTAACTCCGCTTGGGTAGCCCTTTCCATCCCAACGCTCATGATGCTGCAAAACATAGTTTGCCATCATGGCATATTCATTTATTTTGCTTAAAATCTGGTATCCCACTTCAGGATGCCTTTTGATAGTATATAATTCTCTATCTTCAAGCTTGCCCGGCTTATCCAAAATGCTTGAATCTACGGAAATTTTGCCTATGTCGTGCATCAGAGCCGCAATTTTCAATTCATTCAACTGCTTTTCTTTAAGCCCCAAAGCAAGTCCTATTTCATTACTCAAATTGCTAACTCTCTCGGAATGTTCTCGTTCTCTATTGCTTTTTTCAAACAAGGTCTGCATTATCATTTTTACCGTCTGATGTCTCATGCTCTTGCTTTCGATAAGCTTGTTCTTATACATGCTTTCATCCGCCTGCCTGAATACCTGATATATTCCTATGCCGTCGACATTCCTGCTTTGGCAGCCGAATGAAACCGATACTCCAATAGATCCGATTTTTTCATTTTCCAGCATGGTCTTCACTTTTGTTACATATTCCTTTGTCTGAGCACAATTTTGGTTTTCGAGTATTACGGCAAACTCATCCCCGCCTATTCTTGAAACAATTGCATCTTCACCAAAAGCTTGGCAAATTTTTCTCGCCACCAGCTTCAACAGCTCGTCCCCTTTTTCATGACCAAAGGCGTCGTTTATAAGTTTCAAGCCATTTACGTCAGCTACAATTACACCTGCTCTGCTGTTTGATTTTTCCAATCTTATCAGTCTGTCTTCAAAATACCTTCTGTTGTAGACTCCTGTCAAAATATCGTGGTAACTCATGTATTTAATCTTCTCTTGCTGTCTTCTATTTTCCGTAACATCCATCATTACAGTAATAAAATATGTATTGCTTTGACTTTTTATAATAGTTCCAGAAAACATTCCAACAAGCTCTTTTCCCCACTTGGTCCTAATTTTCATTTCATAATTTTTAATTGTTCTTCTTTCCATCAGTTCCTCTTTTGCCGTATCAAAGACTCTTGGGTCAATAATTAGACCCAAATCTGACGCTCTCTTGCCAAGGACTTCTTCCTTTCGATAACCTGTTTTTTTTACAAAGGCTTCATTTACATCTATATAGGTATTGTCTTCGATTGAGCTGATTGCCATTACTGCAGGATTGTTTTGGAACAAAAGATTAAACCTTTGCAAAGCCTCCTGCTCCTTGGACAGGTCCTTGCATACTGCAAATATCTTTTCGTTATTATTCCATTTGCCGAATTTTATTCTTGTTTCAACGGGCAGTTCAAAACCCGCCTTTGTTTCCAATGGCAATGGACACTTGTCCATTTCTCCGGCGACCATTTTTTCAAAAATAGAATGTGCTTCATTTTGATTTTCCTTGCTATGAAGATCCAGAACATTCATCCCCAGCAATTCTTCTTTTGAATAACCCAGCTTGTTTATTGCTGATTTATTTGAATGGATAATAAATCCCTGCTTGTCTGAAACGAGGAATATATCATCGCTTCCATCAAAAAAGCTTCTGAAATTTTCTTCGCTTTTTTTAAGTTCAATCTCAGCCTGTTTTTCTTTTGTTATGTCGTCTATTACAATACTGGCTCCATTTACTTGTCCCTCAAATACTTTGGGAGTTACAGCAAATTTCACCCATGATTTTTTTCCCCATTTGCTTACATAATTGACCTCAAATAAATCCTCGATATTGTTTTTCATGCAATTGCTTATTCTTTCAGAAATATTGCTTTCAACAAGCGGTTTGAATGTAAGCATGTTGATTTTCATCGTCTCTTCTTTGGATGGAGATCCCATCATGTCAACAACCGTAGAATTAACAAATGTGATTTCTCCGTCCCTATTGCAGGAAAGTATTCCAACAGGTGCCTGCTCAGTCAATTCCTGATACCTTTTCCTGCTCTCTCTTAGCTGGCCTTCCTTTATTCTGAGTTCAGTAACATCTATTCCATATTCGATTACACCGACAATTTCATTCTTTTTATTCTTATACGGGAAACTCATTATTTTAAAAGCTTTGCCTTTCAGTCCCTTTCTGGGATCTTCCAATTCTGTATATGATTCAACAGCTTTTCC
>CAZXWC010000091.1:0-6308 GCA_964644525.1 uncultured Peptostreptococcaceae bacterium | reverse complement strand
TTGTGGACGGAGGAATCCGTTCGGGTTTCGACATGGTCAAAATGATGGCTCTTGGCGCAGATGCCGTACTCATAGGAAGACCTTTCGCAACTGCTGCAATGGGCGATTTGGAGAACGGGACAGGAGAATATATAGATAAAATAAAATACCAATTCATTCAGGCAATGCTGCTTACAGGCTGTTCCGACCTAAAGGAGCTCAAGGCAAATGGCAGCAAGATGCTTTTCAAGTCAAAATGAATAATCTTTTATAAAACAGGCAAAACCGCCATAATCATAAGATATGGCGGTTTTGCTGTTTTTCATCATTATTATCGACTTGCATTAAATGAATCAAGTCACCGTTTCCTGCGCTTGTCGTTCTGCCTTATATATGCCCTTGCCTTTTTCATGCCGCCAAATTCCTCGAACATTTCATCAAGCTTTACGGTTTCAATCTGCTTTGAGTCGAGTCCTTCATATTTCGCTTCTTTCTTAAGCTTTTTATAGTTCTCAAACCTTCTTATGTCAAGCTTTCCGCTATTGATTGCCTCCAATACGGCACATCCGGGTTCGCTGCTGTGCGAACAGTCAGAAAACCTGCAATTCTGCGCCAATGCATCTATGTCTTCAAATGATTTTGACAGATTTGCGGATTCCAGCCCCAGTTCCCGCATTCCCGGCGTATCGATTACTATGCCCCCTTGCGGCAAAATAACAAGCTCTCTACGGGTTGTAGTATGTCTGCCCTTGTCGTCGTTTCTAAGTCCAGATGTAGACATGAGCTCTTTTCCAGCAAGGCAATTTATAAGTGTCGATTTGCCCACACCCGAAGAACCTATGAATGATGCGGTAAGCCCATTTTTCAAGTATTCAAGTATACGCATGCATGAATCCTCATTTTGGCTTGTTGTAGCAATAATTTCGGTTTCAAGGGCAACAGACGATATTTCATCAAGAACCTTAGGAAGATCGTCGCATAGATCCGATTTTGTCAATACAATCACCGTTTCCGCTCTGCTGTTCCACGCCAACGAAAGATACCGCTCAAGCCTGCTTAAATTGTAGTCTTTATTGAGGGACATGCAGATGAATACAATATCGATATTCGCCGCTATAACCTGTGACTGGTTTTTCACTCCCACAGCGGAACGCTCAAAAGAACTTGTCCTTGTCAATATTTTATGGATAATCAGATTTCCTTTCTCGTCACTTTCCCTGTCAAGCATTACAAAATCGCCTACAACAGGATAATCTGCAACTCTGTTGGTCTCATGCCGCAATTTCCCCGATATTTCAGCCAAATATTCTCCTTTTTCTGTTGCCGCCTTATAAATATCCTTGGATTGCGAGACAATTCTGCCAAGAAAGTATTCCGGTTGCATCGAAGCTTCGGCATAATGCCGTTCTCTCGCGCCGTATTTCTCCATCTTCTTCAATTCTTAAACCTCCCTCTTTCCGAATTGTCAATTATAAATATTTCATTATGGGATTTGCGTTCTTCATAATTGTTTCCGAAGCCCGATAAAGATTTTCCCGTTCTTGAGGCAAAAGCCTGATTTCTTCTATTTCAGAAAGACCATTAAGACCCAGTTTTGAAGGCAAACTCATAAAAGCCCCTTCATGTCCATAATCTCCATTTTGCTTTATTGACACAGGTAAAAATGCAGCCTCGCCTCCAAGTATGGACTCAACTATCAAAGCGATTGTGTAAGCGATTGCGTATCTGCTGTGTTCGTTTCCGAGACGAATATCCCATCCTGCACGCCTTGTTTTTTCCATTATCCCTTTTTCCGTATTTGTGTCCCATAGGATTCCATTGTCTTTTACATATTTTTTCAACTCGATTCCCGAAACACGTACATTGCTCCATAGCGGAACCATCGACTCTCCATGTTGCCCAACTACATTGGCCTCGACTTGGAACGGTGAAAGTCCCAAGGTTTTTCCTATGAAGCTTCTGAATCTGAAAGTATCCAAAAGAGTCCCTGTTCCAATAACACGGGCGGCCGGCAAACCTGAAAAAGAGCATGCCGCCATAGCCATAAGATCCACAGGGTTTGTCACTGCAACAATGACCGCATTCGGACTCAATTTTGCAAGGCAAGGCAACAATTCTTTATATATTTTTACATTTCGAGCCAAAACATCAGTTCGTTTACCGTCCTTTTTGGGAAGTACTCCCAAAGTCAAAACCAGAACCTGCGAGTCTGACGACTCTTCAAACCCGCCCCCTTTTATCGATACTCCATCAATATGGGGAATGCAATGAGACATGTCGAAGGCTTTGATTCTTGCTTTTTCAGCATTTCTGTTTGCCAGCACTATGTCGCTTGCCGATTTTCTAAGAAGCATTCCGTAGGCTGTTGTGGACCCTATTTCTCCCGCTCCGACAATTGTCACCTTCCCTTTTTTAATATTCATCATTACGCCCCCAATCCTTTATCTTTTTCCATTGTTCGAATTTCCTTTCATAAGAAATGGCATTTGCAGGACTTGTCGAGTAAAAAGCATAACTCTCCACTTCCGGCAAAAGAGATTCGAAATTTTTCCTGTATACGTCTCTGGCTTTCCCACCATTTAAAACCACAATCTTTATTGTGGGATGATCTTTTATAAAGCCGGGTATATCGTTGTATCGGGCATTTTTTATGTCCCTGTCAAGACTTCCCTTGCGTTCACAAGACCCAATCACATCCCAGACTGCAATCTTGTTTTCAATAATCCTGCGCTTGCGAAGCCCGTAATCATCATCCCTTTTGAAACCAAACAAATCGCCCATAATCCGCCAGAATTGATTTCTTCCGTGTCCGTAATATTCACTGTTTTCAAGAGATTTCACACTCGGCATGGTTCCCAATATCAAAATCTCCGGATTTTTTCCCAAAATCGGCTCGAACGCCTCTATCCTAACCACTTTTCACCACCAATAAATAATATTCGGCAATCTCATTTTCAATTGCATTCCTGAGAGTTATAAAAAGCCTTCAGCTCGATTCATTCTTCATTTGGCTTTTTGGTTTAGCCCCACTACTCCAATATAAAATAATACGAATCCAACAAATAATCAATTTCGTATTTTACGGAAAGCTTATGCAATTCCCTCTTCAGAAGCCTGAGACTTGTTTTGCCTTCATCGTAATTTTCAATTTTATCCAAAATTTTCGCTTTTTCTTTCTCGGATGCGTCTCTTTTGAAATAGCCAAAAGCATGCATGGCGGCATTCACTGCATCGCCGACATTCTCAGGCCGTCCTAATGCATTTTCCACCATACTGTAGAAGCTAACGGCCGGATATCCCCTTTTATCTTTAAGAAGTTCTCTTATTTCATTGTAAGCTGTCGATGACTTTTCAAGAACGCTGTATTTATATTTGCTCCATTCTATTTCAAGAGACTTGATTTTTCCGCTCCCGTTTACACAGTTTATGCATTTTATGGCAGACAAATTCTTGTCTTTGACCTCAAGCATTATATCTATGTCTTTTTCCCCAAGCACTGAATAAAAATCCAAAAAGCGTTTTACATCAATGCTTTCAGAATGGGCTCCAGCTCTTTTGTCAATCGCCTGCTGCGAATAATGGATTTTCTGTCTGCCGTCTTTTTCCGACCAGCTTGCTCTGCATTCGTTTATCCAAAATTCTTCAGTTTTTTCAATATGGGACGGATTAATCGAATTGTGAAGATTGTCGAATACAACAGGAATTTCAAGCCTCTTTCCTATCTCGAGAACATCGCTTATATTGTATGACCTGTCGTCATTCTCAAGCACAAGCCTTTGCTTGATATTTTCTGGCAAACCCCAGTAGTTTTCTGCGAACCTTTCAACAGCTCTTTTTTTGTCATTGTAAACTCCTCCCGTATGCAAAATTATCTTGCTTTCAGACCCGGTCCCAAGCCTGTCCAATACTCTGCAATGATACTTCAAGTCTTCGACAGCCCTTTCAACAACTCCTGAATCCGGCGAATTCAATACCGTGTACTGGCCGGGATGCATTGAGACCCGAATTTTGCTTTCACGGATTTTATTTGCGATAAGCGAAAATTTCTTTTCGTACATGTCCCACCACTCAAGGCTGTTTACAGGACTTGAAGCAAAAGGTATGAGGTCAGAGCTTATCCTGAAAAGTTTGATTCCGCTTTCAATATTGTAATCTATAAGGTTTTCGAGTGAATCGAGATTATTTTCAATCAATTCCTTAAGCCTGCTTTCACTGGCGTTCTTCATCAAGCAGGTTTTCATCGAGCTGTCTCTCACTCCGAGCGCCAGGCATGCGTATCCTATGCTCATGTTCAGGACTCCCTTCGAATATTTATATATATTTTACCAAACAAGCTATAAAATACACACCCTTTTAAATTTTAAGCCCAAACAGCAAAATGAAATATGACCATTGTTTTATTTATATGAATTCATTCCTGTTCCTTTGAAACCAAAGCGGAATAAGCGTCATACCAGTCCTGCCCTGTATTGAACAGTCCATTGAATTCCTCTCCGTAAACCTTCATTATATCGCGGCATGCAGCAGCCATAATATGACCCTTAAGGCCTGTTTGCCCGCCCTTTTCAAACTCGGAGAAGCAATAATCCAAGGCATGCCTGCCAATATATACAATCTCCCTGTACTCAATTCTGTGTTCGTCTATGTAATCTCCTGGTCTCGAGCTTTCCGAAGGAGAAGACATGATAGTCTCAAGCAGTTCTTCGATTCTGTTTGCAACATCGGCTTTGCCAAGTTCCCCATGCCTTATGGCATCGTCGTAGCAATTCATTATTTGTCCGTATACATGCTTTTGCGTATCAATAGCATCATCATAAAGATGGGATGGGAATTTTTCTTTGATCGACGGACCATAACCCGAACCATCCATCGGCATCCAGTATTCATTAAGAGCATATTCGCCTTCTTCATTTACATCAAAGGTTATGGCAACAGGCATATGGCTGCCTGTGGTGTCTTCAAACCACCCGTCCGAATATTCAAACTCCATGTTCATTGCCATTGCAAACACTGTAAGGGTAAAGCCCGAACCCTCTCCTTCATTGCCACCTGCCTCCGTTCCAAGAACAACATGGGACTCAGTCGCGAAACCCGAATGCCACTTAGCGTTTTGCTCAATTATCGCCTTGGAAATCGCAGCATCAATCTGCTCTGCAACAACAGCATCTACAGTTCCATTATCCGTACTTATTTCAATTTTTTCTTTTTCATCATCATATTCAGTAGCCTTCACGGATGCCTTTTGATCTGTCATAAGCATTGCCGCAGCCGCAAGGCATATCATTACAGCCATCGCAATCATCCAAAAGGACGGTCTTTTGTAATCAAGCACATTCTTGACCCTGCCCCTTGTCTGACCCTCTCCGAATGCAAGCGGGGTTGCCCCAAGAATCCTTTTGCCTGTGGCAAGCGACAGCAATGAATAGGAATACTCCCTTTTGACTCCGTCTCCAAGGCTTTTGATTACCTTCTCGTCGCATGACATCTCCATATCCTTTCCACTAAGGAAAAAAGCTGCCCATACAAGGGGATTGAACCAGTGCACGCATAAAACAAGAAAACTTACTATCTTTGCAATATGGTCGAATCTTTTTATATGGGTTTTCTCATGAATCAGTATGTATTCCCTTTCTTCGCCCCTTATAGCAGCCGGCAAATATATCCTCGGGGATAAAATACCAAGCACAAAAGGCGTGTCGATTTCTTCTGAAACAAATATCTTCCCGCTTTCATTCACTGAATTTTCGAGTCTTTTTTTAAGATTCAGAAAAGAAACAAGGCCATAGGCAAGGATTGCAAAAATGCCTGCTATCCAGACAAGTTCACCCATAAAGGTCCATGCCTGAATTGGATTGACACTCGCATGGGGGGTCCCCACAGGCAGATACGCATTTATAACATTGTCAACGCTTTCAACTCCCGTGTTTATTTGAGGTGTGCCCGCATAAAAGATTCCCTCCGGTATTGAAGTCTTGTTTACAGGAATTATGCTGAGCATGCTTTCGATAGAAAACGGGCATACCAGTCGAAAAAGAACTACACCCCAAAGCGAATATGTGAAAACCTTTGGCGCTTTATTGAGCAATAGCCTTGCAATCATTACAAATGCGATTGCAAAACTCCCTGTAATACTCATGTTTACAATCTTCAAAAATAGGCTGTCAATCATTGCCCTCCTCCTTTCTGCATGTCAATCAACCGTCTTATTTCCATTATTTCCTTTTCGCTGAGCCTGTTCCTGCGTGTAAAGGCTGCTACAAATTGCGGCAAGGAGCCTCCAAATGATTTGTTTATGAACTGTTCCCCCTTTGCCGCCAGGAATTCATCCC
>CAZXWC010000090.1:0-6318 GCA_964644525.1 uncultured Peptostreptococcaceae bacterium | reverse complement strand
ACTATCGAACGAAATATATAAACTGATCAATTAAAGCAAAAGACTAGCGAGCAGTAGGCAGTGTGCAGCTCGCAGCTGCCCGCTGTCTTTGCTTTTAAGTTTTTGATTTTTATCTTTGCTTATGTTTTTATCTTTATCTTTGCTCTTTCTTTCTACTTACTACTTTCCACTTACTACTTTCTACTTACTACTCTCCACTTACTACTGTACTTTACGCTTTTCCTTTCTACTTTCCACTTTCCACTTTCTACTGTTTTTATTCCTTTCCAACCGACCAACTTTCCAACCTTCTTTTACTCTTTGCCTTTAATCTTTGCTTATGTTTTTATCATTATCTTTGCTCTTCCTTTCTACTTACTACTCTCCACTTACTACTGTACTTTACGCTTTTCCTTTCTACTTTCCACTTTCCACTTACTACTGTACTTACCGCACCCTTCTTGCGGTTATTCAATCCGTTTCGTCTTTCGGCAAAACCTAAAATCCGCAAACTCGCTTCGCTCAAACAAGCGAATTTATAACGGTTTAGCCTTATCCCAAACGGTGAAAAACAACGCATCGGGAGATGCCGTGCAATTCAAAGCTGCAAGCAAGTGGCCTTTTGTCTTTGCTTTTAAGTTTTTGATTTTTATCTTTGCTTATGTTTTTATCATTATCTTTGCTCTTTCTTTCTACTTACTACTTTCCACTTACTACTTTCCACTTTCCACTTTCTACTGCACTTCCTGCCCACTTATTTTCACTGTACTTTACTCTTGACACTTGTTTATTGTCATGATATTATCATATCAATAACACCCCCCACCCGAGGGGGTAGCCCAAACGGGATACAAAACAAGGAGGAACATAAATTATGAAGAAGACTGATTTACTTGTAATAGGGGGAAGTGCAGGCGGCTTGTTGACTGCCCTTGCAGCTAGAAGCGCATATGGTGATATCGATATCACAGTTGTAAGAAAGACTGAAAAGGTGATGGTTCCTTGTGGAATACCATACATATTCGGAACGCTTTTTGATACAAACAAGAATGTAATTCCGGATGCAATGCTTACTGGAAAAGGCATCAAATTAATAATAGATGAAGTTTTGAGTGTTGATAATGAAACCCAAAAGGCGACATTGGCAAGGGGAGAAGTAATAGAATACAAAAAGCTTGTTTTAAGTACGGGTTCAAAACCAGTTGTTCCGACTTTCATAAAAGGTTATGAAATGGAAAATATATTTCCCATACAAAAGAATCAGGAATATTTGACATCCTTGCATGAAAAAGTTGAAAAGGCAGAAAAGATAGCGGTTGTAGGCGGAGGATTCATAGGCGTCGAAATTGCTGAGCAGATAAAGTTAAGCGGCAAGGAAGTTGTTTTGGTTGAAGTGGCGGAAAAGTGTCTTTGGACAGCTTTTGATGAAGAATTTTCCTCAGAGGTTGAGGATATAATGACCGACATGGGCATAGAGCTCAAAACAGGAAGAAAAGTCATGGAATTCTTAGGCGAGGGAAAAGTAGAGTCTTTGCTTTTGGACAATGGAGAAAAAATCTCTGCTGATCTGGTCATTCTTGGAATGGGAGCAAGACCAAACACTGACCTGGCAGAGAGCATGGGCATAGAGCTCAACAAGAGAAAGGCGATTGTTGTTGACGAGTACATGAGAACATCTGACAAAAATACTTTTGCTGTTGGTGACTGTGCCGAGAAGAAATGTTTCTTTACAAGAAATTCCGTTCCAATTCTTTTGGCGTCGACAGCAGCGGCTGAAGCCAAGATTGCCGGAAGCAACGCCTTCCACCTGAGACTTATAAAATCAAACAAGGGAACAATAAGCGCGTTTGCAACCAAGATTAAGGGAAGATCCTTCGGAGCGGCCGGGCTTACTGAGAGGCAAGCCAAGGCGGAAGGCTTTGAGATAATGACAGGCGAGTTTTCTACTATGGACAAGCATCCCGGGTCTTTGCCGGGAAGTCAGAAAATAAATATAAAGCTTGTATTCTCAAAATGCTCGGGAGTAATAATGGGCGGACAAATATCTGGAGGAGACAGCGTGGGCGAGATGGTTAATGTATTGTCGCTGGCAATACAAAAGGCTACAACATCAACCGAGCTCAATGCGTTCCAGGTTGCCACCCATCCACTATTGACTGCATCTCCTGTGGCATATCCAATAAATGCCGCGGCAATGGACATGTGCTCAAAGAAATGCGCGCATTTGAATGAGGACATTGAAATATAGAAGACAAAGAGTATGACTCATAAAAGCATCTTCCAGAGAATTGGCATAGGAAAAGATGGACCTGCATTGAAAAATCAATTATCAAAATTCGACACATAAAGGTTATGTTAAAAGAAAGCTTTTGACAAAAGAAAATCGAATTATGGCAATCGGACAGAACCATACCAAAAGGAGGATTGTTTCATGAACAAATTCAGAGTATCTTTGCAAAAGGGACTGAATCAATTGAAGGAATCGTTGGTGAACGAAGGATATGAAGTTTGTTATGAAGGAGAGTGTGGGGTGGAACCTGATGTGGTAATTGTATCGGGTATCGATTCGGCTTACGAGGGAATCGAAAACACACAATGCATGATTAATTCTTCCGGAGATACGGGAATGCTCCTTATCGATGCCACCAATATTACTCATGAGAAAGTTTTGGAATTGATAAAAAACAATCATTGTGGCGAATAAATTAATGAGCAGGCCGAAAGGCCTGCTTTTATTTAACATTGACATGGATTTAAAGAGTAGTAAAATACTATTATGGGAGGAGGGTAAAAATGGAAAAAGTCAATAATATATCTATGGTGTCGATTAGAAGGCTGCCAAAGTACTATAGATACCTTGAGGAGCTTATGGACAGGGATGTAGGAAAAATATCATCAAAGGAACTTGGCTCCATAATGGGTTTTACAGCATCGCAGATAAGGCAGGACCTTAACAACTTCGGGGGTTTTGGACAGCAGGGCTACGGCTACCATGTTAAAGAACTTCACGATGCAATAGGTAAAATACTGGGACTCGACAAAGATTACAAGGTAATAATAATCGGTGCCGGAAATTTGGGGCAGGCTTTGGCAAACTACAACAACTTTGGAAAAGCCGGATTTAAATGTATTGCAATGTTTGATAAAAATCCTAAAATGATTGGTTTGAAAATAAGAGAAGCGGAAGTCATAGATTCAGACAAGCTGTGTTCTTTTCTCAGGGAAAACCATGTAGATATAGCTATAATAGCCACAAATGCCGATGCGGCGCAAGAAGTGACGCGAAATGCCACGGGATGCGGGGTCAAGACAATTTGGAATTTCACAAACACCGACATACAAGTTCCGGAAGACGTTATTGTAGAGAATGTGCATTTGATAGAAAGTCTGTACACGCTTTCATTCTTGATGAACAACCGGTGAACAATTGAAAAAAAAGGAAGGATCCTATGGAAGAAATACCAGGGGGTCCTTTTTTTATGCCTTGTTTTACTTGTGGAAATTAAGGGTAAATAAAAATTGACACATAGGGCAATAGGTGTTATTATATTAACAAACACCCCATGGGGGTATAGGTATGGAGGGAGAAATGATTTCTGCCAAAGATAGAATTTATGATGTTTTGAAGAGAGACAAGGCTTTGGACAAGGTTTTCAGGAAACACGGCATCAGGTGCTATGGCTGAGGAGGGGCTCTTTTCAAGAGCATCGGCGATGCTTGCAGCAGATACAATATTGACGAGGAAAGTCTTATAAAAGAACTCAATGGGAGAGGTGCTATATGAAAAAGGAAAGAATTCTTGTAATAGGCGGGGTTGCAGCGGGGACAAAGACAGCGGCCAAAATAATGAGGGAGAATCCTGAAGCGGAAGCGGTAATAGTCACAAAGGACCAGCACATTTCATACGCAGGTTGCGGACTTCCCTATTATATAGGTGGAGTCATCGAAGAGGAAAGAGAATTGGTGGTAAAGACCCCTGAGGAATTTACTCTGGCAACAGGGGTTGATGTTTTTGTCAAACATGAAGCGAAAACTGTGGATATGGAAAAGAAGCAAGCAGTGGTTGTTGACAATGAAACAGGAGAGGAAAAGGTATTTCCTTTTGACAAGCTTGTTTTTGCAACAGGAGCTGCACCTTTTGTTCCGCCAATAAAGGGCGCTGATCTTGAAAACGTATATTCCCTCAGAAGGGTGACCGATGCATTGAACATAAGGAAACTTGTGGATGATGGCCAAATTAATGACGCTGTTGTAATTGGTGGAGGCTTTATAGGCCTTGAAGTTGCTGAAAATCTAAAGGAAAGAGGAATAAATGTCAGCATAATAGAGCTGATACCTCATATTCTTCCTCCTTTTGACGAAGAAATGGCCCTCTTGGCGCAAAGGCACATGGTTGAAAAGGGTGTGGACATATTCGGGGCTGAAAGAGCCCAGGCAATCGAAGGGGAAAGCAAGGTCACCGGTGTAAAGACAGACAGGAGAACCTTGAAAGCCGATCTGGTAATAGTCTCCGTAGGAGTAAGGCCAAGCGTCTCATTGGCTAAAAGCATAGGGGTAGAAATCGGCGAAACCGGAGCCATAAAAATAAACGACAGAATGGAGACCAATCTAAAGGACGTTTATGCTGTCGGTGACTGCGCAGAAACCACAAACCTCATTACAGGAAAGACGGCTTGGTATCCTATGGGTTCTACGGCCAACAAAATGGGTAGAATAGCCGGAATAAACATAGGTAAAGAGAAGGAGAAAGACGACCTGGTCGGTGTTCTTGGAACAACCGTAGTAAAGCTTTTTGGTGTAAACGCAGCCAAAACAGGGCTTTCCGAGAGGGATGCGGTCAAGCTGGGATATGAAGTCGAAAGCGTAATCGTTCCCGCAAATGACAGGGCACACTATTTTCCAGGCTACAGGTCCATAGTGACCAAACTTATAGCCGAAAAGGAAACTGGAAGGCTTCTGGGGGCACAGATAGTAGGAGAGGGAGTTGTAGACAAGCCAATAGACATAATGGCTACGGCAATCACCTTTGGAGCAAAGGTAGAAGACCTTGAAAAGCTGGACCTGGCATATGCGCCGCCCTTCTCGAGCGCAATGGCTTCCACAATCGTATCGGCCAATGTTTTAAGGAATGTCTACAAGGGCAAGCTTAGAACAATCAATCCCAGAATACTGAAGGACAGGCTTGAAGAAGTGGTGGTTTTGGACGTAAGAGATGAGGCATCCCATTTCATAAGGTCGATTCCAGGATCTGTAAACATCTATTCGGCTGAAATTGAAATGGAAGCCGACAAGCTGGACAAGACAAAGGAGACCGTTGTCGTATGCAAAGTTGGAAAGGAAGCTTATCTGACATCGCTCAAACTTAAGGCAATGGGATTTGAAGACGTTAAAATACTTGAAGGCGGAATGGAAGCTTACCCATACGAAACAGAATAACAAGGAGGAAATATAATGAGTGAAATCAAATTGAATCTTAAAGGAATGCAGTGCCCGGGACCCATCATGGAAGTTTTCAAGGCTTCAAAAAAAGCCGAGTCGGGGGACACCATAATAGCAACAGTTAGCGACAGGGGTTTTGAAAAGGACATTCAGGCATGGGCAAAGAAAACCGGCAACGAGATTTTGGACATGGATGTTACAGAAACCGAAATCACCGCTAAAATAAAGATTAAATAGGAGGCTTCAATGGCAGATAAAAAAACCATAATCGTATTCAGTGGAGATATGGACAAGGTAATGGCAAGCCTCATCATAGCAAATGGAGCGGCCGCCATGGGAAGCGAAGTTACAATGTTCTTCACATTCTGGGGGCTTAACACACTCAGAAAAGCAAAGAAAATACAAGTTAAAAAGGATTTCATGGAAAAAATGTTTGGATGGATGATGCCAAGAGGAACAGAAAAAATGGGGCTCTCGAAAATGAACTATTTTGGCATGGGAGCCGCAATGATGAAGAGCATCATGAAGAAAAAGAACGTAAATTCTCTTCCCGATCTTTTGGAGAGCGCGCAGATGATGGGTGTCAAGATGATTGCCTGCACAATGTCAATGGATGTAATGGGCATAAGGGAAGAGGAGCTCATTGACGGAATAGAACTGGCCGGAGTCGCATCCTACCTTGGAGAAGCGGACGAAGCCAATGTAAATCTTTTCATATAAAATCGATAGATGCAAACGGCCGCCAAAAGCGGCCGTTTGCTTTTGGCTTTCCAACAGAACAACCTTCCACTAACCAACCTTCTTTTTCACTTTACCTTTGTTCTTAATCTTTGCTTTTGTTCTTACTGACACCTGACACCTGACACCTGTTCTTAAATCTTTGTTTTCCGTCTTTCCTTT